>DASSVP010000023.1:0-86811 GCA_035705985.1 Thermoleophilaceae bacterium | reverse complement strand
CCCCGGGCGCCGGCCGATGATCTCGACGCCGATGTCCACCTCGGGCTCGAGCCCGGCCAGCCGGATCATGTTCTGCGCGAGATCGACGATCTTCACCGGGTCGCCCATCTCGAGCACGAACACCTCGCCGCCGGTGGACAGTTCGCCGGAGCGGATGATCAGCTGCACCGCCTCCGGGATCGTCATGAAGTAGCGCGTCATCTTCTCGTCCGTCACAGTGACGGGGCCGCCCTGGGCGATCTGGCGGCGGAAGATCGGCACCACCGACCCGGACGAGCCGAGCACGTTGCCGAAGCGCACCGACGAGTAGCGCGTGCCCTTCCAGCGGTGCTGCGCAGCCTCGACCGCCCATTCGGCGAGTGCCTTCGATGCACCCATCACGGTCGCGGGGCTAACGGCCTTGTCAGTCGACACGAGCACGAAGCGCTCCGTGCGCGTCTCGCCGGCCGCGGCGGCGACGATGCGAGTGGCCACCGCGTTGTTTCGCACGGCCTCCACGGGGTTGTCCTCCATCAGCGGGACGTGCTTGTAGGCCGCCGCGTGGAAGACGACCGACGGCTCGTGCTCGGTGAACACCTCGCGCATGCGCGTGGCGTCCTTGCAGTCGGCCAGCACCGCCACCGTGCGGGCGTAGTGGCGCTCCTCCTCGAGCTCGCGGCGGATCTCGAACAGCGCGTTCTCGGAGTTCTCCACCAGCACCAGGCGCTTCGCGCCCACCCGCGCGATCTGACGGCACAGCTCGGCGCCGATCGAGCCGCCGGCGCCCGTCACGAGCACCGTGCGGCCGCGCAGGTACGCGCCCACGCGGTCGATCTCCACGCGCACGGGCTCGCGACCCAGCACGTCCTCTACGCGCACCTCGCGGACCTGCCGCATGAGGTTCACGCCACCCGACAGCAGCTCGAAGGTCGTGGGGAGCGTCCGCACGGGGATGCCGCGCTCGCGGCACTCGATGACCACCTGCGCGCGCAGCGTGCCCGGCGCGGACGGGATGGCGATGATCACCTCGTCCGGCTGCACGCCGTCGAGGATGCGCGCCAGCTGCTGCGTCTCGCCGAGCACCTTGATGCCGGCGATGCGCATGCCCTGCTTGCGCGGGTCGTCGTCCACGAACCCGACCGGGGCGCTCCGCAGGCCCGGATTGCGGCGCAGCTCGAAGGCCACCTGCTGCCCGCCGTTCCCGGCGCCGACAATCAGCACCTCGTTGGCCGCCCGTTCGAGGATCGCTCCACGCGCCGGACGCTCCACGAGCGCCCGGACCGCGAAGCGGGCGCCGCTGACGAGCACCAGCGAGAGCAGGAAGTCGAGCGCGAGCACGCCACGCGGCGGGTCGTGGCGACCGATCGAGAACAGGAACAGGACGACGATCAGGACGGCCGTCGAGACCACGACGGCCTTCAGGATCGACTCGAAGTCCTTTTGGTCGACGAAGCGCCAGAGCTTCGAGTAGAGCCCGAACATCGCGAAGATCACGAGCTTCATCGCGACCGTCAGCGCAATCGTGTCCCACAGCAGAGTCTCGTAGCGGTTCGGGATGCCGTCGTCGAAGCGCAGGACGTACGCGAGGTAATAGGCCAGCGCGAGCAGGCAGGCGTCGACGCCGACCTGACCCAGGCGGCGCGCGTTCACGGAGCTCGTCAGCGATTTCATCCGACCGGGAGTCAGTGTGACGAGTTCGCCGCGATCTCGCCGGACACGCAATCCACGACCCGCCTCACCTGCTCCTCGGTCAGGTCGGTCCCCATGGGAAGAGCGAAGTTCGTCCGCGCCGCCTCCTCCGTCCCGGGCAGGTCCACGTCCGCCGCGATCGCCGGCTGCCTGTGAACTGGCGTGCGGTAGTAGCCGCGGCCGAGCGGCAGCTCCCGCTCGGAGCGCACGACGTAGAGGTGGTACGCGTGGCGGGCGCCCGGGGTGGGCTTCGGAAGAGCCACGTGCTCGCCGAGCCCGAGCCGCTCGTATGCGGCCGCGGCGCCGGCGCGCCGTTCGGTCCACCCGTCCAGCTCCGGTAGCAGCACGCGCAGCGCCGCCGCCTGGAGCTCGTCGAGCCGCGAGTTGTAACCGACGTCCGTGAAGGTGATCTTGTCCCTCGAGCCGTGGAAGCGCAGGACGCGGGCCTGCTCGGCGAGCGCGTCGTCGTCGGTCACGATCGCACCGCCGTCGCCGAGGCACGGGAGGTTCTTGGACGGGAAGAACGAGAACGTGGCCGCGTCGCCGAGCGCGCCCGCCTTCGTGCCCCCGAGCTCGGCGCCCGCGGCCTGAGCGGCATCCTCGATCACCGGGACGCCGAGCTCACGCAGCTCCGCCACCGGCGCGACGTTCCCGAACAGGTGCACGGGCACGATCGCCTTCGTCCGCGTCGTGAGCGCCGCGCGCACGGTCTCCGGCGTCACGCAGAACGTCTCCGGGTCGATGTCGCAGAACGCCGGCCGCGCGCCGATGGCGAGCGCCGCCTCGGCCGTGGCGTAGAACGTGAACGAGGGCATCACGACCTCGTCGCCCGCGCCGACCCCCGCCGCGCGGAGCGCGATGGTGAGAGCGTCGGTGCCGTTCGCGACGCCCACGCAGTGGCGCACGCCGAGGTAGCGGGCGAACTCACCCTCGAAGGCGTCCACCTCCGGTCCCAGGATGTAGCGGCCACCGCGCGCGACGCGATCGAGCGCCTCGCTGAGGCGGTTGTGGTAGGGGGCGAGGCTGCTGGCGAAAAGGGGGACGTCGGCCATGGGGCGGCTCGCTACCCTACTTCGCCCCGATGCCCGTGATCGCTTCCCTAACGGACCCGATCGTGGAGGTCGCGGTGGACGTGGTGGATGCCATGGGCCTGCCGGGAGTGTTCGTGCTCATGCTCCTGGAGAGCGCCTGCATCCCCGTGCCCAGCGAGGCCACCATGCTCTTTGCCGGCTTCAACGTGTCGCGCGGCGAATACAGCCTGTTCGCGGCCACGATGGTGGGTTCGCTGGCGAACCTCGTCGGCTCCTGGATCGCCTACTGGATCGGCTACGCGGGGCGCGTGGACATCCTCGAGAAGCACGGCAAGAAGCTGCACATCAAGAAGTCTCATCTCGAGTGGGCCGACCGCTGGTTCGAGAAGCACGGCGACGCCACGGTCTTCTTCAGCCGGATGCTCCCGATCATCCGCACCTTCATCTCGCTGCCCGCCGGCGTTGCGCGGATGCCGTTCTGGCGCTTCACCGTCCTCACCTTCCTCGGCTGCCTGCCGTGGGTCCTGATGCTCACCTACATCGGCAAGGAGGCCGGCGACCGCTGGGAGGAGTGGAAGGACAGCCTCCACTATTTCGACTACGCCGTTGCGGGGACACTCGTGATCGGCGCCATCTGGCTCTATCTCCGCAGCCGGCGCCGCGCGCAGCCGGAGGGCGCCTGAGAACGGGCGCTGGCGAAACACGGGTAGCGGACCTATGGTGGGTCTGGCGGGGAGAGTCAAGGATGAGCCAACCGACCACCGCAACCCCGCCGGTCTCCCCCTCCGCAACCCCTGCGCCCTGGCGGGAGCGGACGCTCGACCGCCTGGTGCAGCATGTGCGCGCCGTGCTGCCCGTCTCGGCCGTCGTCTTCGTCACGGCTGAGGGGGACGTTGCACGCGAGGGCCGTCCCGCCGCGTGGTACGCGAGCGGCGACCTGAAGCGCGCGCTCGAGGCGTCGATGACACGCCTGCTACGGGGCCACACGCTGCTGCTCCCGCGAGTCGAGGCCTGGCAGGCCGCCCCGGAGCTCAAGGAGTCGATCTACGCCGCGCTCGACCAGGCGAGCGCGCGCCAGGTATGGGAGGCATTCCGCGGCGCGTCGGTGATCGTCTGCCCCGTCCGCGGGGAGACCGGCACCAGGCTCGGCGCGCTGGTGGTGGCGTCGCTCGACCACGAGCGCCCCCTCGGGAGCGACCAGCTGCCCCCGGTCGAGGCGCTCGCGGACCTCGCGGCGATCGCTCTGGAGCGGACGACCCTGCTCGAGGCGGAGGGCCGCCGCGCCCGCGACGAGCTGCGGCTGATGCGCGCCGCCGAAGCGGTCTCCGAATCGCTTGACCCGGCCGATGTCTACGTCCGCGTCGCGCGCCACGCCGCCGCGATCAGCGGGGCCACCAGCGCGCTCCTCACGCGACTCAGCACGCGCTCGGGCGAGGTGCGCACCGCCGCCACGGTGGACTGCTCCGAGGAGCTCGCCGCGCAGCTCGCCTCGCTCGACAGCGCCGGCTTCGCGCACGTGGCGCGGACGCGCACCGCACTGCTCCGCAACGGCCCCGAGGCCGCGCCGCTCGGATCGGTGATGCATGCGCCGATCGAACTGGGCCCGCGGCTCTACGGCGTCCTCACGGTCGGCCACGAGGACGTGGACCGATTCGGCGAGGACGACCTCGAACTCCTGGTGAAGCTCGCGCGCCTGTCCGCGGCCGCCATCGCGAACGCGATCGACTACCAGCGCGAGCGCCGCATCGCGCGCGCCCTCACGCTCGGCTTCGTGCCCGAGTCGCTGCCGGCGATGCCCGGCTACGAGACCGGCCTCCTGTACGCGCCGGCCGCCAACGAGCCGACCGGCGGCGACGTCTACGGCGCCTGGCCGGTGGGCAGGGGGGACTCTGTCGCGGTGCTCGTCGGCGACGTGGCCGGAAAGGGTGTCGAGACGGCCGCGCTGAGCGCGATGGTGCGGTTCTTCATCGAGGCGCGCAGCTGGGACACCCTCTGCCCGGCCCGGGTGCTCGAGCAGGCGAACTCGATGCTCCTCGGCCGGCTTCCGCCCGACACGTTCGTAACGGCGTTCCTCGGCGTCCTCTCGCGGGACTCGCTCAGCTACTGCAACGCCGGCCACCTTCCGCCGCTGCACGTGCGCGCGGGCTCGGCGTCCGCGCTCGACGGCCACGGGCTGCCGCTCGGGGTTGTCGAGAGCCCGGAGTACGAGTCGGCCGAGGTACTGCTCGACGCCGGCGACCTCGTGCTCGCCTACACCGACGGGCTCGTCGAGGCGCGCCGCGCCGGAGAGATGTACGGCGCCGCCCGGCTCGCGGAGCTGGTCGCGGCCGTTGCGGGCGAGTCCTCGCCCCAGGAGCTCGTGCGGGCGGTCCACGAGGACGTGGCCGGCTGGGCTGACGGCATCTCGGACGACGCCGTCGCGCTCGCCTTGCGGCGCGCCGCCGTCCGTTCCGCTTGAATGAGGCCGGATGGCCGAAGGTGCATACGCGCGCGCCGGCGTGGACCAGCTCCTGTCAGGAAACGCCGTCTCCGCCCTGGTCGGGGTGCTGTCCGGGATCCGCACAGGGCGCCCGTCCCGCGCGGCGCTCGAGAGCGGGCACTACGCGAACGTCCTCGAGATCGATGACGGCCTGGGCCTCGCGCTGTCCTGCGACAGCGTCGGGTCGAAGGTGATCGTCTGCGAACAGCTCGGGCGCTACGACACGATCGGCATCGACCTGTTCGGCATGAACGCCAACGACGTGATCTGCGTGGGCGCCGACCCGATCGCGCTGCTCGACTACATCGCCGTCGAGGAGGCGAACCCGGAGGTTCTCGAGCAGATCGGCATCGGGCTCCGCGCCGGCGCGGAACGGGCAGGCGTCGAGATCCCGGGCGGAGAGCTCGCCGTGCTGCCGGACGTCGTGCGCGGCCACCCCTCGCCGCGCGGGTTCGACCTGGTGGGCTTCTGCGTGGGTCTGGTCCAGCTCGACGCGGTGGTGACCGGTGACCGCATCGAGAGCGGCGACGCGTTGATCGGGATTCCCTCGAGCGGCATCCACTCGAACGGTCTGAGCCTGGCCCGCAACGTGCTCACCGATCTCGATGAGCAGATTGGCGGCGAGACCGTTGGGGACGTGCTGCTCGAGCCGACCGTGATCTACGTTCGGGCCGTCCGCGAGCTGCTCGAGTCGGGACTGGACGTGCGCGGACTGGCCCACATCACCGGCGACGGGTTCCTGAACCTGCTGAGGCTCGAGGGCGACGTTGGGTACAGCGTCGACTCGCCGCTTCCGGTGCCGCGCGTCTTCGAGCTGATCGCAGAGCGCGGCGGGGTCGAGGATGCCGAGCTGTACGAGGTCTTCAACATGGGCTGCGGCTTCTGCGTCGTCGTGCCTCATGAGGATGCGGACGCTGCCGTGGAGCTGCTGGCCAGCCACCATCCCGGCACCGCCGTGATCGGCAGGGCCACGACGGCCTCCGGCGTCGTCGAGCTCCCGAAGCAGGGACTGATCGGCCGTCGCGGCGAGGGCTTCAACCCGGCGTCTTAGGGCGACCCTGTTCGCGGCGCTGGTGCTCGGCGCGTGCTCGCCGGACGCGGTGGCCAACCCCGTCGTAGCCGGTGACTATCCCGACCCGTCCGTCGTTCGCGAACCGGACGGGTGGTACTCGGCGTCGACATCCGTGGACTGGCTCCCCGCCTTCCCGATCCTGTACTCACCCGACCTCCGGCACTGGCGCCAGGTCGGCTCTGTGCTCGCAGAGCGGCCGCGGTGGGCCGCCGGCGACTTCTGGGCGCCCGAGTTCCAGCGGCGCGGCAAGCGCGTGCTGGTCTACTACAGCGCGCTCTCTCGACGCGGGCGGCGCTGCATCGCGGTGGCCTCGTCGATGCATATCCGCGGGCCGTATCGCGACCATGGCCCACTCGCGTGCAGCAGGATCGGCGACATCGATCCGCTGCCGGTTGTGGACGAGTACGGGGCCGACTGGCTGATCTGGAAGCGCAACGGGAACGCTCGTCGCCTTCCGACCCCCATAGTCGCGGCGCCGCTGGCGCCAGGTGGCCTGGCGCTCCACGGGCTGCCACGTGAGCTGTTCCGAGGCGACGCTGCGTGGGAGCGGGATCTGGTGGAGGCCCCCACGATGCTGCGCCGTGACGGCCTCTTCTACCTCATCTACTCCGGGGCCGGCTGCTGCGGCCCGCGCTGCACCTACGAGACCGGAGTCGCCCGCTCAGCGTCGCTGCTCGGCCCGTGGGAGAAGCGACCCGAGCCCCTGCTCCGCGCGGACCCGGTGTTCCGTTGCCCTGGCCACGCCAGCGTCTTTTCCGGCCCCGGGGGAGCGCCGCTCTTGGCCTACCACGCGTACTCTCGCAGCGACGCGGCGAACCGCCACTTCTTGGCCTCAGGACTCGGCGCGGGAGCCGACGGCTGGCCCGAGGTGGAGGCACCGGTGGCATCCCCGGCCGGAGCGCCCGAGCAGCGCTTCGGGTTCGACCGCTCGCGCCTCGGCCAGGGGTGGCAATGGCCCGTGGGCCGCCGCCCCGCAGCGCGCCTGGCGGGTGAACGCCTCCACCTTCGCGGCGGAGTGCTTGCCAGACAGGCGCGCACGACCAGCTTCCGGGCACAGGTCTCCGTGGGCAAGCGAAGCCCCGGAGCGCGAGCGGGTCTGGTGGTGCTCTCGTCGGGGCGCATTGGCGTGGCCGTGGAGCTGCGTGGACGGCGCGTCGTGGCGCGGAGGCTCGGGGCCGGAGGCGCCGCGCGCGTGGGCCGAACGGTCCGTGCGGCGGCCGCAGAGGTCCCGCTGCGGGTCACGGCGGGGCGTAGCGTGCGGCTGGCGGCGTGGGTGCGCGGTCGGTGGCGGGTCGTGGCGGCGGGACAGCCTGCACCCCGCAGCGGCACGCGTATCGGAGTTGCGGTGAGCAGCCGATCGGGCGCCTCGGCGGCGTTCGACGACCTATGGATCCAGCCGCGCTAGGCCAGCTCCCAGAGCTCCGAGCTCAGCACCGGCACCCGCCTGAGGCGCCACTCGCTCGCCAGGCGCCAGGCCTCGGCTCCGGCGCGCGGCCCCGGGAGGTCGCAGATCGCCTCGAGCTCGGCCGTGGCCACCCCCTGAGGGCCGAAGCGGCGCAGCGCGCCCAGCACGTCCGGCGATGGCTCCTCGCCCGGCGCTGCGCCGGCTGCGAGCGCGGCTGCTCGCCAAGCCTCGTACGGATGGTCGCCGCCCACCCAATGGTCGTCCCCGAACGCGATCGCGGGGAACTCGAGCCGCTCCAAGCTCGACCCGTGGGTGCCGTCGGTCGCGAGCCCTGCCGCGCGCGCGGCGACCGGGATCGTGCGCGTGGCCTCGAGGTCGTTGCCGAATGCCTCCAGGATCGCGTTCGATTCGAGATCGATCCTGAAGCGCGGTACGTCGAGTCCCGCGAGACGCGCCTGCTCCATGAGCGCCTCCGGCCCGTCAAGCTTCCGGCGGTGGCACATGAACCCCTCTCGCAGAGCCCGCAGGTAGCGCGCACCTGCCTCGAGACCCTGCTCCGAGGCCGCCCTGAATGCGATGCACGCCGGGTAGCTGGAGCGTGGCGGGTCACCGTCCCATATCCGCGGGTCGACCGGCATGCCGGACTCGGCCGCGTGGTCGAGCCAGCTCATGACGAGCCCTGGCAGGTCCTCGAACTCCCGGGCGAGCCCGCCCATCAGGTAGGTGATCTCGAGGCTCGCGCCGAACTCCACGATCAGGCGCCGGAGCCGCGGCTCGGCCGCCCACGACGCGGAGCAGGCGGGATCGGTGTGGACGCGCACGCGTACAGCCACTGGAGAGCGGAAAATAGATGACGGTGATCGGCACGCTGATCAGCGAGCGCTACCGGCTCGAGGAGAAGATCGGGTCGGGAGGCATGTCGAGCGTCTATCGCGCTTTCGACCCGACGCTCGAGCGGTGGGTGGCGATCAAGCTGATGCACCGCGACATCTCGGCGGACCCCGACCAGCTCGAGCGCTTCCGCCGCGAGGCGCGCGCGGTCGCCCAGCTGAACCACCCGCACGTGGTGACGGTGATCGATGCCGGCGAGGACGAGGGGGCGCCCTACATCGTCTTCGAGTACGTCGAGGGCGAGACGCTCAAGGACCGCATCCGCCGGCTCGGGCGACTGCCCGTCTCCGAGGCTGTGGCCTACGCGATCGAGATCGGCCGGGCACTCGAGGCCGCGCACGCGAGCATGCTCGTGCACCGTGACGTGAAGCCGCAGAACGTCCTGATCGACCGCGACGGGCGGGCCAAGGTCACGGACTTCGGCATCGCACGGTCGCTCGAGGCACAGGGGCTCACCGCCACCGGCCGGGTGCTCGGCACGACCGACTACGTCTCGCCCGAGCAGGCGCTCGGCCACGAGGTGACCGGGCAGTCGGACATCTACTCGCTCGGGATCGTGCTCTACGAGATGCTCACCGGCGAGACGCCCTTCAAGGCGGACACTCAGGTCGCCGTCGCGATGAAGCACGTGCGCGACCCGCTCCCGGACGTCCAGCGGCGGCGCCCCGAGATCTCAGCCGCGCTCGCGGCGGTCGTGGAGCGCTCCACCGCCAAGGAGACCCAGAACCGCTACCCCACGGTCGACGAGATGGTCCACGACCTCGAGGAGGTGCTCGCGATCGAGGCCGCGCGCACGGGCCAGGCCACGGGTGAGGCCACGACCGTGCTGAGGACGCTGTCCGCCGACACCGCCGACTTCGCCCCGATCCGGCTGAGGCGGCCGAGGCGTGCACTCGCGCTCAGCCTGCTGTTGCTCGCCGCGCTGGCCGCGACCGGCATCTTCCTGGCGGCGCGCACCGAGAAGGGCACGGGCGGTTCCGTGGTGCGGAACAAGCCGGACGAGCTGAGCGAGGTGCGGCTGGCCGGCAACGCCGCGAGCGACTACGACCCCGAGGGCGACAACGAGGAGTCGCCCGACGCCGCGCGCAACGCGATCGACGGCAACCGCAGCACGAACTGGAACACCGAGACCTACCAGGGTGGGTTCGAGGGCAGCAACAAGTCCGGGGTGGGCCTGTTCGTGGACGGCGGCAAGCTCATCTCCGCTCGCGGGCTCACGCTCACCACCGCCAAGCCGGGCTTCAAGGCGGCCGTGTACGGGTCCGAGACGGTCCCCCCGAACCTGCGCGGCTGGACCCGGCTCAGCCGGGTGGAAACCGTGGAGGAGGACCACACCTTCAGGCTCCGCCCCGAGGGCCGCCGCTTCCGCTACTACCTGCTTTGGATCAGCGCGCTGCCCGAGGGCGGCAAGGCGGAGGTCCAGGAGCTCTCGCTCCTGAGCTGACTCAGGGGATCTCCGGCTCCACCGGCTCGAGTGTGTCCTGCTCCTCGAGCACTCCGATCACCAGCGTGACCTGGTCCCCCTGGTCCACCGGGGTGCCGGCGCCCGGGCGCTGCTCGATCACCACGCCGTCCTGCGACGGTTCGGTCACCGTTCGCTCCTGCGTGACGGGATTGAGGCCCGCCGCGCTGATCGTGCCGGCGGCGCGCTCCTCGGTCTGGCCGATGACGTCCGGGACGTCGACCTGCGGCCGCCCGGTGGAGACCGTGATCGTGACCCTCTCGCCGCGCGGGACCTCGGCGCCTCCGGCCGGACTCTGAGCGATCACGTCGCCCTCCGTTTCGTCCGACTCCTGCTCCTCCACGGCGACGGAAAGACCCTCTTCACGGAGCCGCGACTCCGCGGACTCGCGTGACAGGCCGATCACGTCGGGGACGGTCACCTGCTCTGGCCCGTTGCTGACGAGCAGCCGCACCCGCGTGCCCTTCGTGACCTCGATGCCCTCGCGCGGCACGGTCCTGATGGCGAAGTCCTCCGCCACCCGGTCGGAGAACTCGCGGTCGAGCGTCACCTCGAGCCCGGCGTCCTCCAGCTCCCTGATCGCCTGGCCCTGCCGGAGGTTCGCGACGGGCGGGACGAGCACCTCACCGGGGCCTCCGGAGACCTCCAGCGTCACGGTCGAGCCCTCGTCGGCCTCCTCGCCGGCGTTCGGATCCTGGTCCACCACCTGGTCGAACGGCTGCGAGCTCTGCACGCGCTCCGTCTCCACCTCGAAGCCCGCCCGCTCCATCAGGGCGCGCGCCTCGACCAGCTGCTTGCCGGTGACGCGCGGCACCTCGCGCTTCTCGGCGGCGAGCGCGCCCGAGAGGATCAGGTAGAGCAGCACGCCGAGCAGCGCCAGTGCCAGCGCGCCGATCGCATACCAGGGCCAGCGCCGCTCGCGCTCCTCCTCGCGCTCGGCCACCGCCACGGCCGCCGGAGCGGGCGGCGCGGTCTCGGCGAGCATCGTGGGCGCGGTGTCGTCGGCGGACGGCATGGGGATCGCCGCGAACGCCGCGGTGTCCTGCCCGCCGTTCGCCCCGGCCTCGAGCTGGGCGCGAGCGGCCTCGAGGCCCCCGGCGAAATCCTCCGCGGACTGCCAGCGCTGCGCCGGGTCCTTCGCGAGTGCGGCCATCACGACCGCCTCGAGCGCCGGGTGCACGTCGGGCCGCCACTGCGAGATCGGCGCGGGCGCCTCGGACAGGTGCTTCAGCGCGACCGCCACGGCACTGTCGCCGTCGAACGGCAGCCGCCCGGCGAGCATCTCGTAGAGCATCACGCCGATCGAGTAGATGTCGGAGGTCGCGGTGACGGCGTGGCCCTGAGCCTGCTCGGGCGAGAGGTACTGCGCGGTGCCCATGATCGAGCCCGTCTCCGTCATCTCGGACGCACCCGCGCGCGCGATGCCGAAGTCCGTGACCTTCGCGTGCCCGAGCTCGTCCACGATCACGTTGTGCGGCTTGAAGTCGCGGTGGATGACGCCGTGCCGGTGCGCGAAGCCGGCGGCCTGGAGGATCTGCACGCCGAGGTCGACCACGCGGTCCTGCTCCAGCGGCGCCTCGGCCGTGACGATGTCCTTGAGGGTCCGCCCCTCGAGGAACTCCATCGCGATGTAGTAGGTGCCCTCGTGCTCGCCGCGGTCGAACACGCCGACGACGTTCGGGTGGTTCAGCCCGGCCGCGGACTTGGCCTCGCGCCGGAAGCGCTCCACGAACTCCTGGTCCTGCGCGAAGCGGCGGTGCAGCACCTTGATCGCGACCTGGCGGCCCAGGTGGGTGTCCTCGGCGCAGTACACGTCCGCCATGCCACCGGACCCGATGCGGCGCAGGATCCGGTAGCGGCCGTCGATCATCGTGTTGCCGGCGACCTCGGTCATCCGGCGGCCCCGCCGAGCAGCGCCTCGAGCACCGACTTCGCGATCGGCGCCGCCACCGTCCCGCCCTGGCCGGTCGTCCGCTCGACCGTCACGGCGACCGCCATGCGCGGGTTCTCCACAGGCGCGAAGCAGATGAACCACGGCTGCGTGAACTCGCGGTTCGCGCCGACCTCAGCGGTTCCCGTCTTCCCGGCGACCGCGATCCCGGAGAGCGCGGCCGCCGTGCCGGTGCCCTCCTCGACCACTCGGCTCATCATGCCCGCGAGCGCCTCGGCGGTCTCGGGCCTCATGACGACCGCCTGGAGATCGGGCTCGATGCGCTCCTTCACGCGCCCGTCCTTACGGACGACGCGATCGGTGAGGCGCGGCTTCATCAGGCGCCCGCGGTTCGCCACGGCCGCGGCCACCTGCGCCATCTGGAGCGGGCCGGCGCGGATCTCGCCCTCGAGGCCGCCCTGCCCGATCGCCACACGGCCCGCGTCGAAGCCGTCCTCCACGAAATCACCGTCGCCGTTCAGGATCCCGCTCGGGATCATGTACTGGTCGGGGTAGTCGAGCTGCGGGTCCTCGTAGAAGCCGAACCGCCTCATGTACTCCACGAGCCGCTCGCGCCCGACGCGCTCCCCCACCTGGGCGAATACGGTGTTCACGGAGTTGGTGAGCGCGTCCGTGAACGAGATCGGCCCGAAGTCCTGGCCGCCGGCGTTCTCGAGCGGCACCCCGCTGATGGTCCTCGGCGACGAGCCGTCGATGACCGTGTCGGGCTGCACCGTCCCGCTGTCGAGTGCGGCCGCGGCCGTCACGACCTTGAACGTGGAGCCCGGCGGGTAGAGCTCCTGTGTCGTGCGGTTGAGGAGCGGCTGGTTCGCGCGATCGCGGTTGAACTGCTTGATCTGGGCCGGGATCGCGTTCGGGTCGTACTCGGGCACCGACACCATCACGCGCACCTTGCCGGTCTGCGGCTCGATCGCCACCACGGCGCCCTTGCGGCCGGCGAGGCCGTTCCGCGCCGCCTCCGTGCCGCCCACGTCGAGGTTCGTGACGACGTCGTTCCCCTCCTGGTCGCGGCTCTCGAGGCCCGACAGGATCGACTCGAACTCGTCCTCCTCACCCACGAGGTCGTCGTTGCGGCTCAGTTCGAGCCCGCGCCGGCCGTTGCGGATGTACGAGAAGCCCACCGGGTGAGCAAACAGCGCGCCGGTCGGATAGGTGCGCGTGTAGATGCGGTTCTGGCCGCGGCCGCGGCCGCGGCTGCGCGCGATGACCGTGCGCCCGTCGGACGCGAGGATCAGCCCGCGCGGGATGCGCTGCTCCTCGATCAGCGGCCGCCGGTTGTTCGGGTTGTCCGCGAGCGACTCGGCCTCGATAACCGTCCACCGGGACGTGAAGACGACAAGGACGCCGAACAGCAGCGCGAACACCGCGAACAGCTGCACGATCTGGCGGTTCACACGAGGCCCCCGCGCCGGCGCGCCTCGGAGCGCGCGTGGTCGGAGACGATCAGGATCAGCGCCAGCAGCACCATGTTCGCCACGATCGAGCTGCCGCCGTAGGAGACGAACGGCAGCGTGACGCCGGTGAGCGGGATCACGCGCGTGACGCCGCCGACGATCACGAACACCTGGATCGCGAGCACGGCGGTCAGGCCCGTGGCCAGCAGCTTCGAGAAGCCGTCCGCAGCCGAGAGGCCGGCGCGGAAGCCGCGGTAGACGAACAGCAGGTAGGCGCCGAGCAGACCCGCCGCGCCGAACAGGCCGGCCTCGTTCGCCAACACGGCGTAGATCAGGTCTGTGTGCGCGGCCGGCAGGATCGTCGCGCCGCCCGGCAACTCGAGCAGCGCCTGCCCGAAGCCCTGCCCGAACAGCCCGCCGTCCGCCTGCGCGAACAGCGACTGGGCGAGCTGGTAGCCCTCGTCGTCGACCACCTCGTCGGCGAACGGGTCGAGCCAGATGTCCACGCGCTCCTGCACGTGCGCGACGCTCCGGGACAGGAAGAAGGCGCCGCCGAAGAACATCGTGGAGCCCACGCCGATCAGCGACAGGCGCCCGGTGGCCACGTAGAGCAGGGCCAGGAAGCCGCCGAAGAACATCAGCGAGCTGCCGAGGTCGCGGATGAAGATCAGCATGAACATCGCCAGGCCCCAGACGAGCAGGAGCGGCCCGAAGTGCTTGGGCGACGGGCGGTCGCGGATGACGGCTGCGAACGAGATCAGGAACACGCCGAGGAGCACCGACCCGGCGACGCCGAGGTCGAGCAGCGCTATACCGAGCAGCGTCAGCGCCACCGGGATGCCCCACAGCAGCAGCTGCCGCTGGTAGGGGAGCGGCCGCAGCCGAGGGCGCACGAGTATGTCGCCCGTCTCGCGCAGGTAGCTCGCGAGGAAGACGATGATGCCGAGCTTGGCGAACTCCGCCGGCTGGAACTGGATTGGCCCGACCTTGATCGCGAGGAACGCGCCGTTGACCTGCGCGCCGATTCCGGGCAGTCGTGGCATCAGCAGTAGCCCGATGCTCGCCGCCGCGATCGTGTAGCGGTAGCGCTCGAGCACGTGGTGGTCGTCGATCACCAGGATGGTCACGCAGAAGAACGCCAGCCCGACGACGAACCACTGGGCCTGCTCGCGGGCCAGCTCAGCGTCGATCCGGTAGATCAGGACGAGCCCGATGCCCGCCAGCACGGCGGCGAGCGGGAACAGGTACGGGTCCGCGTCCGGAAGGCGCGCCCGGATGAACAGGTGCGCCAGCACGCACAGGCCGAGGAAGAACGCGCCGTAGGTAAGCGTCGCGTCGGAGACGTTCTCGGAGCGCGTGGCGATCACCGCCGCGAAGCCGGCCGCGACCAGCAGCGACACAGGCAGGAGCCCGAAGAGCTCGCGCGTGCGAGCCGACATCAGCCGGATGCTCCGGCGTCCAGCTGACCGCGCTCGAGCGCCCGTACCAGGTCGACGGCGTCGTCGCGGCTGCGCCACTCGTGGTCGAGCACGCGCTCGCGCCGGCGCGCGGGGATCGCCCGCGCGGGCATGCCGCTGGCGTAGTCCTCCTCGTAGAGCTCGATTCCGAGCGGCAGCTCGTAGGGAAGCCCCTTGTAGACCGTCACGAGTCCCGCGTCGTTGGTGCCGACGAAGTACACCTGCCGGCTGAGCAGGTAGAGGCCTCCGATGATGCCCGCGACCAGGAGCACCGCGGCGGCGGCGCCGAGCGGGAGCCGGCGGCGGCGAGGCCGCGGCTGCTCCGCCGGCCGTGGGGGCGGCGCGCCCTCGACCGGGCCACGCTCCACCGGCGGGCGGATCACGGTCGCGTCCGCCGGGGCGTCCCCGAGCGCGGCCGCCGCCGGCCGCTGCTCGGCGCGCGCCTCCTCCACGTCCTGCGCCGTCAGCCCGCCGACGATCGTGTCCTGGCTCTCCGCCGGCTCGTGTGCGGCGACGTCCTCGCCGTTGCCGAGGCGGAACAGGATCACCGTGATGTTGTCCTTGCCGCCGCTCTGGTTCGCGGCGAGCACGAGCGCGTCGGCGGCCTCGTCCAGGGAGCCGGCCGAGCGCAGGATCGAGCTCACCTCCTCGTCGGAGATCATCGACGTGAGGCCGTCGGAGCAGATCAGGAAGACGTCGCCCTCGCGGCCGGCGAGCGTGTACGTGTCTACCTCCACGTCGGGCTCGGGGCCCAGCGCTCGCGTGATGATCGACCGCTGCGGGTGGTGCTCCGCCGCCTCCGCGGTGATCTGGCCGCTGCGCTCGAGCTCCGCCACGAGCGAGTGGTCGCGCGTCAGCTGCTGGAGCTCGTCCCCGCGGAGCCGGTAGGCGCGGCTGTCGCCCACGTGCGCGAGGCTCACCTCGTCGCCGTGGAGCTTCGCGAGCGTGAGCGTGGTGCCCATCCCGCGGCGCGACTCGTCGCCGACCGCGAGCTCGTAGATGCGCCGGTTCGCGTCGCGGACGATGCCCGCGAGCTGCGCCTCGGCCGGCTCGCTCGACTCGCGCGCGTCCTCCACGGCCTCGACCGCCACGGCGGACGCCACCTCGCCCGCCTTCGCGCCGCCCATGCCGTCCGCCACCGCGAACAGCGGCGGCCTGACCACGAGCGAGTCCTCGTTGGCGGTCCGCTGCCGGCCCACGTCCGTGCGGCCGGCGTGCTCGACGATGTGGAGCGCCATCCGCTACTCCTCGTAGCGGTATTCGCTGTCGCCGATCCGGATCGTGTCCCCGATGCTGAGCCGCTGCGGCGCCTTGACCTGCCGTCCGTTGAGGTAGGTGCCGTTCGTCGAGCCCATGTCCTCGAGGTGCATGATCCCGGCGCGGTTGAAGACGCGGGCGTGGGCGGACGACGCGAAGGGGTCGTCCACGCGGATGTCCGCTCCGTCGGAGCGGCCGAAGATGGCGCCCTCGCCCACGTCGAACGTCGTACCCGGCTCATGGCCCATCGCCGCAACCACGTGGAGGCGCGGCGACACGCCCGCGCGCAGGTCGCGGTCGCCGCGTTCGCGTCGTGCCGGGCCGGGCGCCTCGACCGGCTCCGCCGCGGCGGCCGTCCCGCCGTAGCGCGCGAGGTCGCGCATCGCGCTCCGCGCCATCCACAGGAGGAACAGATAGAGCACCAGCAGGAAGCCGAACTTCAGTGCGACCGCGAGAGGCTCGTCCATCCGCTACTCGAGCTCGAACGTCAGGTCCGTCACGCCGATCGTGACCTGGTCGCCCGGGCGAAGCGCCGCGTTGTCCACTCGGCGGCCGTTGACCTTGATCCCGTTCGTCGAGCCGAGGTCCACGATCTGCCAGCCCTCGTCGCCGCGGCGGAGCTCGGCGTGCCGCCGCGAGATGTTCGGGTCCTGGAGCACGATGTCCGCCTCGCGGCTGCGCCCGATGACGACGCGGCTGCCGCCCAGCACGTTCCGGCGGCCGTCGCCCACGAGGAGCGCCTGTCCCCTGTCCGGCGCCGGGTCGATGCGGCGCGCCTCACGGCTCGGCGAGTAGACCATCGTGTGGCCGAAGTCGCCCGACGACGGCGCCGGCGTGGCGGGCCCCTCGGCCTTCTGCTCCTCCTCCGGCGCGGCCAGGAGCTGAGCCTGGATCCCGAACTCGCCGAGGTCGAGTCGCTCGTCCGTGTCGAACTCCACCTGCGGCCGCGTTGAGAGCGCGAACGACTCCTGGCGCGCGTGCTCGAGCAGGTAGTCCGACAGCTCCTTGCGCAGCGCGGGCTCGTAGCTCGCAAACTGCTCGCGGTCCTTCGGGGACAGGAAGACGCGGTAGTGGTTTGGGACGTACACGCGAGAGACGGAGACCATCTGGTTGTCCTCCATCTCCTTCGCGAGCTTGTGGGCGAGCTCGACGGGCTGGACGCTCGTCCGGAACGCCCGTCCGAACGCGCCTTCGACGAAGCCGCCGAGCTTTGCCTCAAGGTTGCGCAGCATGCTCATTCGTCTCGCAGAGTAGTCCTAAGCCGTCGTGATACGCGGAGTACCCCAGGCCTCGCCCGGGCCCGCCGTCCGGGACATCGTCACCACCACCAGCGCGGCCGCGACGCTGCCCGCCACGGCGCCGCGAGCCTGGTCCAAAGCGACCTCCGCGGCCAGCACGTCGCCGAGCGCGGCGTGCGCGGCTACCAGCGCCGCCGCGCAGACTGCGGCGCCCACCATGTCGGTGATCAGCCAGCGACCACGAACGACGAGCATCAGGACCACGGCGCCGGCCGCCCAGGCCAATACGGGCGCGAGTGCGGGGGTCGTCAGGAGCGGCTGGATCGCGTCAGAGGCGGCCGCCGAGATCGAGCCCTCCCAGCGCGCACGCGGGAGGGCGCCGTCAGGAGCGCCGAACAGCAGCGATCGTCCCGTGAGGATCTCGCCCAGCGCAAGCCACCAGAGCCCCGCGGCAGCCAGGCCGGCGCGGCGGGCTGGGGTCGGGGCCAGCGCCGCTATGCCGATGAAGGCCGGGGCGAGCGCGATCGTGCCGAGGAGAGGGGCAATGACGGGGACCGTCCACAGGAGGCCCGCCCGCGGCAGCAGGAGCGGGACGGGCGCGGCCGCAGCCATGAGGATCAGCGCGGTCCCCTGGCGGTCGGCCTCGGGCGAGATGAGCCACGCGCACAGTCCCACAACGGCCACAAGCCAGCCGATTCGTGGGAGCACGGCGGCAATGAGGGCGACGATCCCCGCCGCCGCGAGCGTCGAGAACCCCGGCTGTGGTCCGAGTGTCTCGAGACACGCAAGAACGAGCCCCCCTGTAGCCAAACCCGCCGCGAACCGGGCCGGAATCGACGAAGTGGCGGATCGATTGGGCGCTATAGGCCCAATCCATGCGCCAGTCGGGTCTCGGCGGCGGAAGAGGTGCCTTTTGTGCCCGGCCGTTGTGGCCAGGCCAACGCGTCGTAGCGTGGCCGGCTCCACGAGCCCCCCCTCGTCGGCCAGCTCCCCCTCGGCCGCCTTCAATGCCTGGCGTAGACGCTCGGGCGTTGGGCGGTAGGAGGGATCCACGTCGAGCGCCTCGTCCACCGCGTCACACAGCTCCAACGGCAGGTCGCGCCGCATCCCGGCCAGCGAGGGGAGCGGCCTGCCCAGGCGCCGCGCAGTGGCGGCGGGGCCGGCGGCCTTCACCGGGTTCGTGCCGGTCCAGGCCTCGTAGAGGGTGAGCGCCAGCGAGTAGACGTCGCACGCCGGGGTTACCCGAGCGCCCTCCGCCTGCTCCGGCGCCATGTAGGCGAGCGTGCCGACGACGTCGCCCGTGCGCGTGAGCGGGTCGCCCGTGGCGACGTGGGCCACGCCGAAGTCGGCGAGCTTGGCGAACCCGGCACCCGCGGCGGGCTCGGCCAGGACCATCACGTTCTGCGGCTTCACGTCGCGGTGGATGACCCCGCGCGCGTGCGCGTGCTCGAGCGCCTCGCAGAGGGCGGCGCCGATGCGCGCCACGTCGCGGTCCGAGATCGCGCCGGCCCTGGTCAGCTCCGCGAGCGTTCGGCCCCGAACCAGCTCGGAGACCAGGTACACGTCGTGCTCGTCGGAGGCCAGCTCGTAGATGGCGACGATGCCCGGGTGGTTCAGACGGGCGGCGGCGCGCGCCTCGCGCTCCACCCGCTCACCCGCGCCGCGCTCGCGCGGGATCACCTTCACGGCGACCTCACGCTCGAGCTTCTCGTCCCAGGCCAGCCAGACGACGCCGAAGCCCCCGGCGCCGAGCCGGCGCTCCATCCGGTAGCGATCCAGGATGAGCCGCGCGCCGGAGCCGCCCGGGAGTGGTTGTGTAGGGTCCGAGCCGCCTAGTGGCAGCGTGCCGGGCTCATCCGTGAAGCCTGTTGCGGAACGTCTCATGCCAGTTTCGTGTTCGGTTTCCGGGGAGCGCGTCCTGCCCCACGTTCATACTGCCGTCAACCTGCGCACGACGCGCTCATAGCGCTAGGAGCGATTCGCCTGTCCTTCCTCGACGAACCGGACGAGCCTGTACGTCCGCCGCGCCGCCGGCCGTCTCGCGGTCCCTCGACCGATCGCCAGACGCTCCTCGTCCGCCGGACCATAGCCATCGGCGGTGGCCTGCTCGTGTTCATCCTGCTGGTGCTGGCGTTCCGGGGCTGCCTGGACGCGCGCAAGGAGCGGGCGATGGAGGACTACGTGCGCGGGTCGAACGAGCTCGTCGCGCTGTCCAAGGCCGAGAGCCGGCAGCTGTTCGAGATCCTCGGAGCCGGAAACGACCCGGACCAGGCGGTGAACCAGCAGAACCAGGCGAATGCCCTGCGCGTGGACTCCGCCACGCTCTCCGACCGCGCGCGCGACCTCGACGTGCCGGACGAGCTGTCGGAGGCGCACGGCTACTTCCAGGAGGCGCTCGACCTGCGCCGTGACGCGCTCGCGGTCGTTGCCAGGGCGCTGCCGGGTGCGCTCGCCGAGGAGGAGCGCCGCGAGAGCACGGGCGACATCGCGGAGACGATGCAGGTCTTCCTCGCCAGCGACGTACTCCTCAAGGCCCGCTATCGCCCGACCCTCGAGGAGTCGCTGGACGCAGAGGGCATCGGCGAGGACCCGCCCGGCGACCAGGCGCTCACCTTCGTCGAGAACCTCGCCTGGGTGGACCCGGACTTCGTGGCGGACGAGATCGCCGGGCTGCGCGGATCCGACGGCACGGCCGCGCCGGGCCTCCACGGCAACGGACTCGGGACCGTGTCGCTCGCCGGCACGGCCATGACGCCAGGCGCATCGACGACCGTGCAGCTCAGCGAGGACGCCGCCTTCGAGATCCAGGTCGTGAACCAGGGCGACAGCACCGAGACCGACGTCCGCGTCACCGTGAGCGTGGGCTCGGGCGGGGACGCCTTCGAAGCCGAGGAGACGATCGACGAGATCGCGGCCGGGGAGCAGAAGCCCGTGACCATCCCGCTGTCAGAGCAGCCGCCGACGGGCCAGAACGTGCCGATCACCGTGCGCGTGGAGCCGGTGCCCGGCGAGGAGGTCACGGACAACAACGAGGCCGAGTTCACGGTCATCTTCACCCGCTGAGGCTGGCTACCCTGGCGGCGTGGACGATCTGAACTCGACCCAGGGCATCGTCGCGCTCGCGGCCGCGGGGATCGCGGCGATCGCGCTGCTCTGGGTGATCGTCCTGACCTTCAAGCTTCGGCGCGTGCGCGCGGCCCAGCGCACCATCCTCGGCGGCGAGGATACGGACCTCGCCGCGCACGCCGCCTCGCTTCAGGAGGCGTTCGTGCAGCTGCGCGACTGGGTGGAGGACGTGGCCCGCGGCCTCGAGGGGCGCGTGTCGGACGCCGAGCGCCGGATGGACGGCTGCATCGCGCACACCTCGGTCGTCCGCTACGACGCGATGAACGAGCTGTCCGGCCAGCAGTCGAGCACGGTGGCGCTGCTCGACTCGCGCCACACCGGCGTGGTGGTCTCGTCGATCCTCCACCGCGACCAGGCGCGCCTGTACGTGAAGCAGGTGCGCGAGGGGACTCCGGAGTACGAGCTCTCGCCGGAGGAGCAGCAGGCGGTCGAGACCGCACTGGCCGGAACGCCCGCCAACGCGGCCTGATGAAAGTCGGCTACCTCGGTCCCGCCGGGACCCACAGCGAGGAGGCCCTCCGCGCGTCCTCGCCGGAGGGCGCCGTCGCGGTGCCGTACCCGACGATCTACGACGCCGTGATGGCGGTCGAGGAGGGCGCCGTCGAGCGGGCGGTGGTGCCGATCGAGAACGCGCTCGAGGGCAGCGTCGGGATCACGCTCGACACGCTGGCGCTCGACGCGGGCGGCGTCCGCATCGCCGCCGAGGTCGTGCATCCGATCCACCACTGCGTGATCGCCCGCGGCGAGCTCTCGCTGTCGACGGTGGAGCGCGTGGTCTCGCACCCGCAGGCCACCGCCCAGTGCGCGCGCTTCCTGCGCGAGCACATGCCGAACGCGGAGCACGTGAGCGCGCCGTCGACGGCGGACGCCGTCCTCACGGTCTGCGGGTCCGACGACGCGAGCGTCGCGATCGGGTCGCGGCTCGCCGCCGAGCTGTACGACTGCCACGTGGTCGCGGAGGACGTGGAGGACCATCCGGACAACGTGACCCGCTTCGTGTGGGTCGCACGAGCCGACGAGGCCGAGGACCCGGTCGGCGACGCCAAGACCTCGATCGTCTTCTGGGGCGGCGGCGACCAGGCGCCCGGCTGGCTGCTCCGGGTGCTCAGCGAGTTCGCCCAGCGTGACGTGAACCTGACGCGGATCGAGTCGCGCCCGCGTCGCACGGGTCTGGGCCATTACATGTTCTTCGTGGACCTCGAGGGGGCCGCTGACACGCCCGCGGTGAGCGAGGCGCTCACCGCGCTCACGGTCCAGGAGCTCCGCGTACTGGGGTCTTACGGACGGCCGCCCTGGCTACACTGAGCGAACCGTGGCAGTACGGGCGCACGTGTCCTACACGACCGAGCCGGGTGATGTAGAACCAGGCCCTCGGTTCGCGCTGCCCGGGGCCGGCCGGCCTGAGCAGCGCGCCGCGTCTCCCGGCCGGGTCCTCGTCCTCAACGCGTCGTACGAGCCGATCAACGTCTGCACGGTTCGCCGCGCGGCCGTGCTGATCCTCAAGAACCGCGCCGAGATCCTCGAGAAGGGCGACTGGGCGCTCCATTCCGAGAACCTGACGCTCGCGCGGCCCGTGGTGATCAGGCTGCTCACCTACGTGCGCATCCCGCGCGACGCCCACCGCCGCAAGATCACACGCCGAGCCGTGTTCGCGCGCGACCGCTGGACCTGCCAGTACTGCGGCCACGAGCGCGGCAACCTGACCGTCGACCACGTGATCCCGCGGTCGAAGGGCGGGCCCTCCACCTGGGAGAACATCGTGACCTGCTGCGCGCCGTGCAACCGCCGCAAGGGCGACCGGCTGCCGAAGCAGGCGAACATGGTGCCGGCGCGCACGCCGAGGGCGCCCAACCCGGCGATCTTCATCCACGTGGCGGCGCCGACGATCCCCGCGGCCTGGGAGCAGTACCTCGTGGTGGCGGCCTGATGCAGGAGCCGCTGCCCCCGCCGAGCGAGGACGACCGCGCGGCTACCGTCGGCGATGTGCGCAGCACCCGTCGCTGGGTCGCTGTCGCGGCCGTCTGGGCCATCGCGGCCACGGCACTCGCCGTCTTCGCCCTCGTCGAGGCGAACAAGGACGAGGACAGCGGCGAGCGCCAGCGCGTCGCCGGAGAGCTCGGCCGCGTCCAGCGCGACCTGGGCGAGCGCATCGACGACCTCGAGTCCCGCGTCGACGAGCTGCCGACATCGGACGATCTCTCCAACCTCGACAACCGCATCCAGGACATCGAGCAGCGGCTGGACCGCCAGGCGGCCGGCGCCGAGGAGCTCGGTGGGCGGGTCGACGACCTCGAGTCGCGCGTCGAGGAGCTCGAGCAGTCGAGCGAGACGCAGGACACGGAGACGACTCCGTAGGTCGGCCTCCGCGTCTGCTTCAATAGCCGGACCAGGGAAAGGAGGTGGTCCGAACTTGACTGACAGATTTCTTGGGACCCTGGAGGTGTCCGGCCGCTAGACGACCGGTGCTGGGCCCCGTCGTGTGGGAGGCTGCCGGAGGCAGCGGACCATTGATCTAGCGGAGTCCAACCGTGACACCGTCGATGGTTCCGGCCGGGGTTGGTCCCGCCGGCCGCAGTTGAGGAGCCGCCGATCTTGTCCAGCAAGCACTAGGAGGGGCGTCCCGCGAGGGGCGCCCCTCTGTTTTCCCGGCCCTCAGTTGAGGGTGTTGTCCGTCGAGGTGACGCCGGTGCTGAGGGCGTCGGCCACGAACACGTTGTTGGCGCCGCTGAAGCTGTTGGAGGCCATGTTCACCGTGTGCGAGTCGGCCAGCAGCGCTCCCGCGCGCTTGCCGCAGCCGGTGGTGGGTGGGAGGGCGACGTTGTTCGCGCTCAGCTCGATGTTCCGCACGCCCCTGAACTCGAAGCCGTTACGCGTGCCGAGCAGGCGGTTGCCGCGGAACGCGTAGTTCTCGCGATATCCGACGACGCGCCCCTCGGCGTTCACCGGCGCGAGAATCCAGACCGGCGCCCAGCAGTAGTCGCCCGGCAATCCGCGCGTGGGCACCGTCTGAGTGTTGTCGATGACCGTCAGGTCGCCGACCTGGGGATACACGCCGAAGCCGACACTTCCGAGCACGCCGTAGCGGTGGGCGCCAAAGCTGTTGCGCAGGATCTTGACGTGGCGCGCGATCTCGCAGGCGTCGTCCGTCTCGATGTCGACGCTCCACCACGCGACCGGGCCGATCGTCGAGTCCTGCAGCGTCACGTGCTCGGCGTCGACGATCGCCACGCCCTGCCGCCCGTTCCGCTCGAGCGTCGCGCCGCTGATCACCACGTTGCGCGCGCTGGACGCATCATCGCCGCACGCGGGCGTATGCGTGCTGTGCGCGAGGTACACGCCGTCGCCCCAGGTGTCCCTCGCCTGGACGTTCGTGAGCGTCATGCCCTGAACGCCCTCGATCGAGTAGCCGTGCTGCCACTCGATCGACGGGTCGTACGTGCCCTGCGGGTTCGAGCCACGAACAGCCATGTTCTGGACGGTCAGGTCCGCTCCGCCGACGAAGCGCCAGTTCGCGCGATGGCTGGTGCCAGGGGTCACGGCGCGGAACTCGGAGCCCTGGCCCTCGATGACGAGCCCGGAGCGTCCGCTCAGCGTGATCGGCCCGTCCTGCGCGTAGCAGCGTCCCGCCCCAAACTGCACGGTGCTGCCGTTCGGCACCGTCCTCAGCCAGTCCGTGATCTGGCGCTCGACCGGCGCCGAGCAGTTGGACTTGATCTTCGGCGGGACCTTGTAGACGGCAGCCGCGGCCGGCTGGCAGAGCGCCAGGACAGCGACGAGCACACCGAGGGGCGGGAGGGTCCGGCTGATGCGCCGAGCGTAGTCCGGCCCCGGCGCGCCGTCTACGACTGCAAGTCGTCGGTCTCGATGTCCGTATCGATCTCGACCTGCGCCGCGGTGTCCGCCGCGGTGTCCATGACGAGCGCCACCGCGCTCACGATGTCGTCCTCGCGCAGGTTCATGACGCGCACGCCCTGGGCTGGGCGGCCCTGCCTCGAGATGCCCTTCACCGAGGTGCGCTGCACCATGCCGTTCTGAGAGATGAACACCAGGTCGTGATGCTCGCGCACGATCAGCGCGCCCGCGAGGCCGCCCTTCTTCTCGGTCAGCCCGATCGTCTTGACGCCCATCGAGCCGCGGCCCTTCACCGGGTACTCCTCGATCGCCGTCCGCTTGCCGTAGCCGTTCTCGGTGACGACGAGCAGCTCCGTGCCCGGCTGGACCACGTCCATCGCGAGCACCCGGTTGTCGCCGCGCGAGACATTCATGCCCTTCACGCCGGCGGTGTCGCGGCCCATCGGCCGCACCCGGTCCTCGTTGAAGCGCGCCGCCTGGCCCGAGCGCGACACCATGATGATGTCGTCGTCGCCGCTCGTCCGGCGGACGGCCACGAGCTCGTCGTCGTCGCGAATGTTGATCGCGATGATGCCGTCGGCCTTGATCGGCGTGTTGTAGGCGCCGAAATCAGTCTTCTTGACCTGGCCCTTGCGAGTCGCGAAGACGAGGTACTTGCCCTCGTTGAACTCGCGCGTGGCCTGAACGGCCTGCACGCGCTCGCCCTCGCGCAGCGGCAGCAGGTTCACGAGCGCGCGGCCCTTCGCCGTCCGCGACGCCTCGGGCAGCTCGTAGACCTTCTGGCGGTAGACCTTGCCGCGGTTCGTGAAGAAGAGGAGGTAGTCGTGCGTCGAGCTCACGAAGAGGTGCTCGATGTAGTCCTCGTCCTTCATGTCCATGCCGGTCACGCCGACCCCGCCGCGCTTCTGCTGGCGGTACGTGGCGAGCGGCAGCGTCTTGATGTAGCCCGAGTGCGTGATCGCGATGACCATCTGCTGGTCGGCGATCAGGTCCTCGATGTCGATCTCGTCCTCGGAGTGCGTGATCTCGGTGCGCCGCTCGTCGCCGTAGCGGTCCTTGATCTCGAGCAGCTCCTCGCGGATCAGGGCCATGACCTTGGCCTCGTCGCCGAGGATGTCGCGGAGCCACGCGATCCGCTCGACCACGTCGGCGTGCTCGGTCTTGATCTCGTTCGTCTGGAGCGCTGTGAGCCGCTGGAGGCGGAGGTCCAGGATCGCCTGCGCCTGGATGCGCGTGAGCTCGAAGCGCTCCATCAGGCCGTCGCGCGCCACGTCCGGGTCGCTCGAGCCGCGGATCAGCTCGATGACCTCGTCGATGTTCTCGATCGCGACGAGCAGGCCCTCGAGGATGTGGAGGCGGGCCTCCTTCTCGCGCAGCTCGTACTTCGTGCGCCGCACGATGATGTCGGTCTGGTGGTCGACGTAGTTCTTGACGATCGGCAGCAGCCCGAGCGTCCGCGGCACGCCGTCAACCAGCGCCACCATGTTCACGCCGAAGGTGGTCTGGAGCTGCGTGTGCTTGTAGAGCTTGTTGAGGACGACCTTCGGGATCGCGTCGCGCTTCAGCTCGATCACGAGCCGGATGCCCGACTTGTCGGACTCGTCGCGAAGATCCGAGATCTCCTTGAGCCGGCCGTTCTGCACCTGCTCGACGATCTTCTGCATCAACCCGCTGCCGTCACCGCGCCCGTCGCCCTTGTACACCTGGAAGGGCATCTCGGTGACGATGATCGCCTCCTTGCCCCTGCTGAGCGGCTCGATGTGGGCGCGACCGCGGATCACCACACGGCCGCGGCCGGTCTCGTACGCGTCGCGGATCCCGCCGTGTCCGACGATTATGCCGCCGGTCGGGAAGTCCGGGCCCTTCAGGTGCTTCATCAGGCCCCTGACGTCGACCTGCGGGTCGTCGATGTAGGCGACCACCGCGTCGATCGCCTCCGAGAGGTTGTGCGGCGGGATGTTCGTCGCCATCCCGACGGCGATGCCCGACGAGCCGTTGACCAGCAGGTTCGGGAAGCGCGACGGCAGGACGAGCGGCTCCTGGCGCGACTCGTCGTAGTTCGGCCCGAACTCGACGGTGTCCGCGTCGATGTCGCGCAGCATCTCCGTGGCGAGCCGTGACAGGCGCGCCTCGGTGTACCGCATGGCCGCCGGCGAGTCGTTGTCGATCGAGCCGAAGTTCCCCTGCGGGTCGATGAGCGGGTAGCGCATCGCGAAGTCCTGGCCGAGCCGGACCAGCGCGTCGTAGATCGCGGAGTCGCCGTGGGGGTGGTAGTTCCCCATGACGCCGCCGACGACGTTCGCGCACTTGCGGTGCGGCCGCCCGGGCTGGAGCCCGGAGTCGTACATCGAGTAGAGGATCCGGCGGTGCACAGGCTTCAGCCCGTCGCGCACGTCCGGCAGGGCGCGGCCCACGATCACGCTCATCGCGTAGTCGAGATAGGACGAGCGCATCTCCTCCTCGAGCCCGCGCGGCTCGATGTTCCCGCCCGTCAGCTGATCGATGCTCATCGCTTAGACGTCCAGGTTCGTGACTTCGCGCGCGTGGTTCTCGATGAACTCGCGTCTTGGCTCGACGCTGTCGCCCATCAGCATCGAGAAGATCTGGTCCGCCACGCTCGCGTCGTCGATCGTCACCTGCTGGAGCGTGCGGTTCTCCGGGTCCATCGTCGTGTCGAAGAGCTGGTCGGCGTTCATCTCACCGAGTCCCTTGAAGCGCTGGAGCGGCACGCCGTCCCTGCAGATCTCGAGCACCTTCGTGCGCAGTTCCTCGAACGAGAGTGCGTCGTTGTCCTTCTTGCCGAGCACGACGTGGAAGGGCGGCGCCCCCGCCAGCTCCTGGAGCTCCTTGTGGATCTTCACGAAGCCGGTGTACTCGGGCGTCTCGAAGAGCGCGCGGGCGAGCCGGTAGGTCTTGGCCGTGCCGGTCTTCTTCTCGATCACCATGGCCACGACCTCGGTCTCGTTCTCCTCGATCAACGAGGTCTCGTACGCCTCGCCCTCGTGGTCGTCGGCCTTGAGCAGCGCGATGGCCGCCTCGGGGTCGGTCGCTCCCTCGTCGAGCAGCGACGACTCCTCGAGGAAGCTGATCGGGTCATGGCCCCACTCCGCGCGCAGCGCCGCGGCCCAGCCCTCGTATTGCTTCAGCAGGCGGCCGTACTTCTGCCAGCGCGCGTGCGTGAGGCTGAAGGGGTTGCCCTCGCGGTCCGTGACCTCGAGCTTCTCGAGCTTGTCGCGCAACAGGACCTCCTCGAGCTCAGACTCCTTCTCGATGTAGACGTCCTGCTTGCCGGACTTGATCTTGTAGAGCGGCGGCTTCGCGATGTACACGTAGCCCTCGTCGATCAGCTGAGGCATCTCGCGGTAGAGGAACGTGAGCACGAGCGTGCGGATGTGCGCGCCGTCCACGTCGGCGTCCGTCATCACGATCACCTTGTGGTAGCGGGCGTTCGTGATATCGAACTCCTCGCGGATGCCGGTGCCGATCGCCGTGATCAGCGCCTGGATCTCCTTGTTCGAGAGCACCTTGTCGATGCGGTTCTTCTCGACGTTGATGATCTTCCCGCGCAGCGGCAGGATCGCCTGGGTGTTGCGGTCGCGGCCCTGCTTGGCCGAGCCGCCGGCCGAGTCGCCCTCGACGATGAAGATCTCGGCAAGGGCGGGGTCGCGCACGGAGCAGTCGGCCAGCTTGCCCGGCAGCGTGGAGTTCTCGAGCGCCGACTTGCGGCGGGTGAGGTCGCGCGCCTTGCGCGCGGCGTCGCGAGCGCGCGCGGCGTCGACAGCCTTGCGGATCGCCTGGCGCGCCTCGGCCGGGTTCTCCTCGAGGAACTCGGCCAGACCCTTGTTGACCGCCGCCTGCACGAAGCCCTCCACGGGCGGGTTGCCGAGCTTGGTCTTCGTCTGGCCCTCGAACTGGGGGTCGGCGATCTTCACGGAGATGATCGCGGTGAGGCCCTCGCGGACGTCCTCGCCCTGGAGGTTTGGGTCCTTCTCCTTCAGCTCGCCGACCTGGCGCGCGTACGCGTTGAGCGTGCGGGTGAGCGCCGAGCGGAAGCCCGAGAGGTGGGTGCCGCCCTCGTGCGTGTTGATGTTGTTCGCGAAGGAGAGAAGCGCCTCCTGGTAGGAGTCGTTCCACTGGAGTGCCACCTCAACCTCGCCGACCTCGCTCGAGTCCTCGAGGTAGACGACCTTCGGATGCAGCGGGGAGCGCGTGCCCTGGCTGTGCAGGTACTTCACGAAGTCGACGATGCCGCCGTCGTACTGGAAGGACGTGTCGAAGCGCTCGGCCCCACGCTCGTCGCGGAAGCCGATCTTCAGGCCCTTCGTGAGGAAGGCCATCTCGCGGAAGCGCTGCTCGAGCGTCGCGCGGTCGTAGTCGATCGTCTCGAAGATCTCGAGGTCAGGCAGGAAGGTGATGCTCGTGCCGCGGCGGTCGGTCTTCGCCCCCTTCGTCAGCTCGCCGGTCGGCGCGCCGCGCTCGTACGACTGCGTGTGCTCGTGGCCGTCGCGCCATACGGTGAGGTGGAGCCACTCCGAGAGGGCGTTCACGACAGAGACGCCGACTCCGTGAAGGCCACCGGAGACCTTGTAGCCGCCGCCCTCGCCGAACTTCCCGCCCGCGTGGAGAACGGTGAGCACGACCTCCGCGGCCGGCTTCTTCTCCTTCTTCATGATGTCCACGGGGATGCCGCGGCCGTTGTCGGTCACGGTGACGCTGTTGTCGGGATGGATGGCGATCTCGACCTCGGTGGCCTCGCCGGCGAGCGCCTCGTCGACCGAGTTGTCCATCACCTCGTAGATCAGGTGGTGCAGGCCGCGCTGGCCGGTCGAGCCGATGTACATGCCCGGCCGCTTGCGGACGGCTTCAAGACCCTCCAGGACTGTGATGTCCTGTGCCTTGTAGGAGCCGTTTGACTTCCCGCCGTCGTTCTTCTTCGCCAACCTGTTCCTTCCGTCATCGGGGAATGCCCCGCGCACCACAAAACGCCCCGACTCGGATCCCCTGTCAGGCCGGGTCGGGGCGGTACATAAGACCGCTCTGAATACTAGCAGGCTACCCCTCGGATCGGACGGGTTTATCCGTTACAAAATGCCCGCAAATCGCAACAAAATCGGCACTGCTCAGCGGTCGTTCGGGGGCGAACCTACGACGAAGCGCAACTTCTCGATCCGCGTGCCCTCGAGGGACGCGTTGAGGCGCTCCAGGAGGTCGGGTCCGAGGAGCTCCAGCTCGTGCGCCCAGACGCCGGATTCGCAAGCGACCGTGATGACTCCGCCGCGCTCGGAGACCGGCTGGGCGGCCGCCGCGAGCCCCGGGCCGGCGACCTCGGGCCAGGCCGCTTGGACGGCGGCGACGGGGGTGGCGGGAGAGGCGTGCCGCGCGACTCCCTGGAGCGCCTCGGCGAGTGGGCGCGGGGCAGGCCGCTTCATCGCGCCCGCCGCCCCAGCGACCCCGGGCCAAGCGTCCTGGCTGGGGCTTCACACAGACGCCTTAAGCAGGACGCTTGCGCGACAACCTGCCCTTCACCGCTGCCGTTCGACGCGATCACGCCGCCACCGCCCGGGCAGACCCCGCCACGCGGCCGGCCTCCACGCGGATCAGGCCGCCGCCGGCGAGCGCGGCGCCCGGCACGTGCTCCGCCTCGGTCGTGGTGATCACCGACTGGCCGCCTGAGCGGAGCAGGTCGGCGAGCAGCTCACGGCGCTCGGCGTCCAGCTCGGACATCACGTCGTCGAGCAGCATCAGCGGCGGGCGGGCACGGCGCTCGGCCAGCAGGGTGCGCTCCGCGAACAGCAGCGCCAAGAGCGCCGCGCGCTGCTGTCCCTGTGAGCCGTATGCCCTCAGCGCGACGTCCCCCAGCAGCAACTGGAGCTCGTCCCGATGGGGCCCGTGCGCGGTGAAGCCGCGCTCGAGGTCGGCACCCCGCCGCTCCGCCAACTCCACAACGAGCTCCTCCTCCGTGCCCGCGCCTGAGCGCGGCCGGTAGCGCAGTTCGACCCTCCCGGGCAGTCCGAGCCGGCCGGCCAGCTCCGCGAACGAAGGCCGCAGCGCGTCCACCGCCTCGCCCCGGTCCGCCATCAGCCGGATCCCGTGACGCGCCAGCTCGGCGTCCCAGGCATCGAGCGCCGCCGGCCCCGCGGCACCCCCGCGGATCCGCGCCACCAGCGCGTTCCGTTGCGCCAGCGCACGCGAGTACGCGAACCGGGTCTCCCCGCGGCTCGGCCACAGCGCCGCGACGAACTGGTCGAGATGAGCGCGCCGGGCAGCGGGCGCCCCCTTTACCAGCTCAAGCCGTTCTGGCAAGAAAACACTCACGAGAGGGCGCGCCTCCACAGCGGCCAGGCTGTCCACCCTGTGCCCGTCGACCGTCAGGTGCTTCGCCTCCCCCGGCTGGAACCCGCATTCGATGCGGTGCTCTCCGTCATCGCCGCGAAGGTCGAGGACCACGCGCGCCACCCCGTCGCCGCCACGCCGCACCAGCTCTCGCTCGTTCGAGGTCCGCGGGGAGCGCGCCGTGCAACCGAAGTAGACGGCCTCGAGCAGGTTCGTCTTGCCTGAGCCGTTGGCGCCCGCGATGACGGTGAGTCCGTCCGCGAGCTCCACCTCAGCGGCCTCGTAGTTGCGGAAGTCGCGGAGTGCGATGCGCGTCGCGCGCACAGGGCCGCCTACACGTTGAGACGGATAGGCATCACGAGGTATCTGAAGCCGGCGTCCTCGTCGCCCGACTGGATCAGGCCGGGACGCAGCGGGCTGATCAGCTTCAGGACGAGCTCGTCCGACTCCGCGCTCTCGAGGCCCTCGCGGAAGAACTCCGGGTTGAAGCCGATCTCGAGCGGCTCGCCCGCGAAGGGCACCGGCAGCGACTCGCTGGCCTCGCCTACGTCCGGCGTCTGCGCGGACACGTCGAGCGTGCCCTCGGAGAAGCGCAGCCGCAGCGGCGCGTTCTTCTGTGCCAGGAGCCCGACACGGCGCACGACCTCGAGCAGCTCGTCCCGGCTCACGCGCAGCTCGTGCTCGTACGCCTCGGGCAGTAGCTGCTGGTAGTTCGGGAAGCGGCCCTCGACCAGCCGCGACGACAGCACGATGTCCTCGACGGTGAAGACGACCTGGTTCTCGAGCGCGGCCACGCCGATCGACTCCGCACCACCGGCCGACGCGATCCGGCCCAGTTCCTGAAGCGTCCGCGCCGGTACGTTCGCCTCGAGCGACCCGGCGAGCTCAGTGTCGAGCCGGGTCTCCTTCACGCCGAGTCGATACGAATCCGTGGCGACCATTCGGAGCTCGTTACCGCTGGCGGTGACGAGCACACCGGTCAGGTGAGGCCGCGTCTCGTCACGCGAAGCGGCACGGGCGACCCGGGCGATCGTGTCCACGAAGGCCGTGGCCGGCACGCTGAGCCCGGCGTCGGACGGCGCCTCCGGGAGCTTCGGGAAGTCCTCGGTGGGCAGCGTGCGCAGGTGGAACTTCGATGGGCCCGACATGACCTCGACGTCCTGCTCGGCGCTTCGGTACTCGAGCGTCAGCTCGTCCTTCGGCAGCGACCGGACCACGTCGAGCAGCAGCCGGCCGGGGACGACGGCCTGGCCGGGAGTCGAGTCCGCCGTGTCGAGGGAGACCCGCACGCCGAGCTCCATGTCGGTCGCCTGGAGTTCCGCGCGGCCGTCCTCTACGCGTAGCAGCACGCCGGCGAGGGAGGGGACGGGTCCGCGGGTGGACGCGCCGCGCACGGCGACGCCGAGACGAGCGAGAAACGTTTCACGGGAAACGGAGAGCTTCAAAGGATGCTGCCTATCTCGGTAGAGGTGATTGGGGGCTGTTCAGAGGTTGATATCCGGAGCGATCCTGCTTCGGGACCGAATCGACCCCTGTGCGGAAGCTGTCCATTCTTCCATTCACACCGGTCAGGAAGCGGGACGGCCCAGTCGCCGGCGGAGGTTGTCGACTGTGCTGCGGACCGAGTCGTCGGTGCGCATGGCGGCGGTGACGCGGTTCACGGCGTGCAGGACCGTCGTGTGGTTCCGCCCTCCGATCCCGCGCCCTATCTCCGGAAGGCTGTGCTCCGTGAGCTCACGCGCAAGGTACATCGCGACCTGGCGCGCTGTCGCGACCGCGGGGCGGCGGTCGCGTGCCATGAGCGCCTCTCGTTCGACGCCGAACTCCTGAGCGGCGGCGTCGAGGATCTCGCCGAGGCCGCAGGCATCGGGCGCGGTGTCCTCGCCGAGGCGGCGCAGGACGTGGCGCACGAGCCCGCGCGTGGGCGGCTCACCCGTGAGGGAGGCGTATGCCACCACGCGGATCAGAGCGCCCTCAAGGGCGCGGACGCTGGTGGTGACACGGCTCGCGATCTCGGCCAGCACGTCCTCGCCGACCTCGATGGCGTCGAGCCGGGCCCGCTTCGCGAGGATCGCCATGCGCACCTCGAGCTCCGGAGCGTCCAGCTCGACCACGAGTCCCGAGCGGAAGCGCTCGATCAGCCGAGTCTCGAGGCCCGGGATGTCCTCAGGGGCGCAGTCGGAGGTCATCACGAGCTGCCGCCCGCTGCCGAGGAGCGCGTTGAAGGTGTGGAAGAACTCCTCGCGCGTCTTCTCGCGGCCGGCGAGGAACTGGATGTCGTCGAGCAGGACCACGTCGGCGCCGCGGAAGCGCTGCTTGAAGCTGTCGGTGGTCTTGCCGCGCACAGCCTGAACGAACTCGGTGGTGAACTCCTCGACGGTGGCGTAGCGAACCTGGAGGCCCGAGCCGAAGCACTCGACGTAGTTGCCGATCGCGTGCAGGAGATGCGTCTTGCCGATGCCGGGCGACCCGTGGAGGAAGAGCGGGTTGTAGGAGTGGCCCGGCAGCTCGGCGACGGCGAGCGCCGCGGCGTGCGCGAAGCGGTTCCCGGCGCCGATCACGAACTGATCGAACGTGTGCCTCGGGTTCAGACGATCGCGTTTGGAGGACCCGCCGACGTGGCTTTGGGAGCCTCCGTTGCCGTTCGGCTGTCCGGCGGGCGGCTCCCAGTCCGCCCCGACCACCTCGACGGTTGCACCGGCGTCGAAGCCGGTCGCTGCCGCCCGGCGGAGCAACGAGAGGTAGCGCTCGGCGACGGTTGTGCGGATGTGCTCCGGCGCGCGGACGTAGACCGTGCTGCCGTGAATCGCGGCCAGCTGGAGCGGCTCGAGCCAGATGTGAAACTGGAAGTCCGGCGTCTCCCTGCGGAGCTCGGCGCGGATGGCGTCCCAAATCTCATCTGGCTGCGTGGGCACGGGCGGTCGCGACCCTCCTCAGGGCCTTGCTGAAGAACCGTTCACAGAGGAAGGGCGGACCGGGGAAGAGTGCCCCCCGCTGCCCTCGGCTCGGCGAGTGTACAACGGCCCAAATCGCTCGGTGCCGCCTGCGCCGGGACGGCTCCGCAAAACGCGGAAAAACCATCGCCACCGGCCGCGGCCGCGCTGTCGACAGGAAGTGCACAGGCGGATGCCCGGCGATCTTGTACCCTGGCGTGCCGGCACATGAAGCGCACCTACCAGCCCAAGAAGCGCAAGCGCGCACGCACCCATGGCTTTCGCGCGCGTATGAGGACCCGCGCCGGCCGCGCCCTCCTTAAGCGCCGCCGGGCCAAGGGCCGCAAGCGGCTCACCCCCTAGCCGATGGCCGACCGTGCGCGTCGAAGGCGCCGCCGGCTATCCCGCAGCGGCGAGTTCGAGCGCGTGTACCGCGAGGGCCGCTCGCACGCGAGCCGGCACCTCGTCGTGTACGCCTTTCCGCGCGCGGAGGGCGACGAGTCGGAGCCGCGCCTCGGCGTGTCCGTGGGGCGCAAGCTTGGCGGCGCGGTGGAGCGCAACCGGGTGAAGCGCCTGCTCAGGGACGCCTTCTGGTCGAACGCCGAGAGCCTGCGCGAGGGTCATGACTTCGTGATCGTCGCTCGCCCGGCGGCGGCCGAGCTCGCGCGCGAGGGCGGCGAGCCGGCCATCGAGCAGGCGCTCCGGAGCGTGCTCTCGGAGGCCGGTCTCTCGAGCGCCGCGGAGGGGCCGTCGTGAGGGCGATGCGGTCGATCGCGATCGCCCCGGTGCGCTTCTACCAGCGCGCGATCTCGCCGGCCATCCCCGCGCGCTGCAAGTACCATCCGACCTGCTCCGAGTACGCCGTGCAGGCAGTCCGACGCTACGGTGTGCTCCGGGGGATCGTCCTCGCGGCCTGGCGCCTTCTGCGCTGCAACCCGTGGAGTCACGGCGGAGTCGACAAGGTCGAGGACCAGAAGCTGTTCCGCCCGCGCCCCGCCGCCTAGCCCATGTACATCGCCAACGTCCTTCAGCCGCTCATCGATGTCTGTCAGTGGATCCTGGAGTTCTGGCACGACCTGATCGACCCGAACGACGATTTCGCGGGCAGCTGGGGCTGGGCGATCATCCTGCTGACCTTCACCGTCCGGATCGCGATCCTGCCGCTCACCTTCAAGGGCGTGAAGTCCATGCAGCGGCTCCAGGTGCTCCAGCCGAAGATCAAGGAGATCCAGGAGCGCTACAAGGACGACAAGCAGCGCATGAACCAGGAGATCATGGCCTTCTATCAGCGGGAGAAGGTCAACCCGCTGGGCTCGTGCTTCCCACTGCTGCTGCAGATCCCCTTCTTCATCTCGCTCTTCTACCTGCTGCGCTCGGACGAGTTCAAGGCGGACATCGCGGACAACCCGGGCTTCGGGCCAATCGACAACCTCGCCGCGACCGTCGACGACCCGGTTCTGCTTGGCGCCCTGATCGTCCTGTACGTCGGCACCCAGCTCGCCGCGAGCGCGGTCACCGCGATCAGCGCGGACCCGATGCAGCGCCGGATCATGTTCGCGCTGCCGTTCGTCTTCGTCATCTTCATCATCAACTTCGAGGCCGGCCTGATCGTCTACTGGATCACGACGAACGTGTGGACGATCGGGCAGCAGCTGCTCGTGCGGAAGCTGTATCCGAAGCCGGAGCCGCTGGATCCGAGGGACGCGGTGCCGGAGTCGAAGCCGGCTCGAGGGAAGCCCTCGCCCGCCACCGCGTCCGCCGTGGCGGCTGACGGAGGAAACGGCAGCGACAAGGGCAAGGCTCCTGTCGCTGCCGGTGGCGACGGCGGGCCTTCGAAGGCACCGCCCAAGTCGCCGCGCAAGAAGAAGAAGCGGTCGGGACGCCGCCGGTGAGCTCACAGGAAGAGCTCGTCGCCGAGGCGGACGGTGAGACGCTCGGCGAGGCGAAGTGGGCCGCGGTCAAGGCACTCGAGGGGCGCTTTCCCGGTCTGACAGCGGAGTGTGTGAGCTTCGAGGTCTTGGACGACGGCGGCAGCGAGGGCGGCTCGAGCGTTCGTGCGAAGGTCGACGTCGATGCATGGCGCGCGGTTGCCGAGACGATTCCAGAGGAGCCCGCCGAGCGCGTCCGGGCGATCGTGGCGCGGGTTGTGCACGCGCTCGGGCTGCACGCGACCGTGGACATCGACGAGTCGGACGAGGAGATTCGCGCGACCGTCAACGGGGACGACCTGGGCCTGCTGATCGGAAAGCACGGGTCGACCATCGACGCCCTGCAGCATCTGGCGTTCCGGGCCGCGTTCAGGGGCGACTCGGAGCGCAAGCAGGTGACGGTGGACGCGGCCGGCTACCGGGAGCGCCGCGAGGGCGCTCTGCACCGGATGGCGGACCGCGCGGCGGCCGAGGCGCTCCAGTACAGCCGTCCCGTGGAGCTCGAGCCGATGCGCGCCCCCGAGCGCAAGATCGTGCACACGTATCTGAGCGAGCGCAGGGATGTGGAGACCCACAGCGAGGGCGACGAGCCCGACCGGCGGCTGGTGGTCAGCCCCGTTGAGCGTTTCTCGTGAAACGTTCCTGCCTCTCCTAGAGGCGCTTGCGGCCGAGCCCGACCCGCATACGACCGTTTCAGAGCCTGAAGCGGCGCTTGAGGTTCATGTCGCGGATTCGCTGTCCGGGCTGGAGGTTTCAGGCCTGTCGGCCGCCCGCCGGATCGCGGATATAGGAGCAGGCGCAGGGTTTCCTGGTCTCGTTCTCGCAATGGCTCTCCCTCGAGCGCAGGTTGACCTAGTGGAATCCGCGGGTCGAAAGACAGCGCTGATGGGCCGCTTGATTCAGGCGGTGGGGCTTTCAAATGCCCGCTCGGTCACCGCGCGGGTGGAGGACTTCGCGCGGATCCCCGCCTCGTTGGGTGGTGGGGCGGGTGCGTACGACGCGGTGACGGCACGTGCGGTGGGGCCGCTGGCGGTGCTGGTCGAGTACGCGGCGCCTTTGCTGCTGGATGGTGGCGTGCTGGTCGCCTGGAAGGGCGCTCGCGACGCGGACGAGGAGGCCGCCGGCGCCGCGGCGGCCCGGGAGGTGGGGATGGCGGTGGAGGAGGTGCTGCCGGTCAAGCCCTACCCGCGTTCCGAGAACCGCCATCTGCACGTGTTCCGCAAGGTCGCGCCCACGCCCGACCGCTTCCCACGCCGCGCCGGGATGGCCCGGAAGCGCCCGTTGGCCTAGGCGAACGACCGCACTGAGGGCAAGCGTCCTGATTGGGGCGTCACAGAGACGCCTAACCCAGGACGCTTTGCGGGGAAAGCACCGCCTTCACCGCTGCCGTTCGCCCGGGCCCGGGGCGAACGCAACGCGGAGGCCAAGAAGGAACCACACGTTCGCTCCCGAACGCCTTTCCGACCGATCCGAACCGTAGGTTCGGCACCGATGGGCACCGTTGTCGCAGTCACAAACCAGAAGGGCGGGGTGGGCAAGACCACCACCGCGGTCAATCTCGGCGCCAGCATCGCCGACGCCGGCCATCCGACGCTGCTGGTCGATCTCGACCCGCAGTGCAACGCTACGGTTGCACTTGGGTTGCCCAAGGACGGAGGGGCGAGCGTGTACGACTGCCTCTCAGGCGAGCTGGCGCTCACCGCGGCCGCCGTCCCGAGCGGCATCGAGCGGCTCGACGTCGTCCCCTCGAGTCCGGACCTCGCCGGCGCCAACGTGGAGCTGCCGCGCATCGAGGGCTCGGAGACCACCCTCCGCGACCGGCTCGGCAGCGTCCGCGACCGCTATCTCTTCACGCTCCTCGACTGCCCGCCCTCGCTCGGCCCGCTCACCGTGAACGCGCTCGTGGCGGCCGACCGCGTGATCGTTCCGGTCCAGACCGAGTACTTCGCGCTCGAGGGCCTCGCGCAGCTGCTCGACACGCTGTCGCTGATCGGGCAAGAGCTGAACCCGCGGCTCACGGTGCTCGGGATGATCCTCACGATGCACGACGGGCGCACGCGGCTCGCGCGCGACGTCGAGCGCGAGGTTCGCGAGCACTTCCCGACGCTGGTGTTCGACACGGTCGTCCCGCGCAACGTCCGGCTGAGCGAGGCGCCGAGCTATGGGCTTCCGATCCTCCGGCACGCTCCCCAGAGCGCGGGCAGCGCCGCGTACCTGAGGCTGGCGAAGGAGGTGGCCGCGCGTGGCTGAGGGCCAGCAGCGGGGGATGGGTCGCGGCCTCGCCGCGATCCTGCCGAGCACCGGAAAAATCGAGGACGGCCTCCGCGAGATCCCGCTCGAGCTGATTCAGCCGAACGCACGCCAGCCGCGCCGAAGCTTCGACCAGGCCCGGCTCGCCGAGCTCGCCGAGTCGATCCGCACGCGCGGCGTGCTCCAGCCGATCGTCGTCCGCCCGCTCGCCGGCGGCAGCTTCGAGCTCGTGGCCGGGGAGCGCCGCCTCCGCGCGGCTCAGATGGTGGAGCACGAGACGATCCCCGCGCTCGTCCGCGACACCGACGACTGGGAGCGGCTCGACCTCGCGCTCGCCGAGAACATGGCGCGGGTCGACCTCAACCCCATCGAGGAGGCGCGTGCCTGCGCGATGCTCGTCGAGGATCTCGGCCTCACGAAGCAGGAGGTCGGCCGGCGGGTCGGCCGCAGCCGGGTCGCCATCTCGAACCTGATCCGCGTGCTCGAGCTGCCCGAGGAGGCGCTCGAGCTGATCGAGCGGGGCGAGCTCACGGAGGGCCACGGCCGTGCGCTGCTGCTCTGCAAGGACCACTCGACGCGCCGCAGCCTGGCGTTCGCGGCACGCGACGGCGGCTGGTCGGTGCGCGAGACGGAGCGTCGGGCACGAGATGCTGAGGGTCAGCCTAAGCCTCAGACCAGGCGCTTCACCCGCGAGCTTCACCCGGATCTGGCCGAGGCGCTCGCGGCGGCCGAGGACACGCTGTCCGCGGCCTTCGGCCGGCCTGTCAAGGTCCGCCCGCGGGGCGAGGGCTGCCGCGTCGAGCTCGACTTCGACGCCCCCGGGGACGCCGTCGCGCTCGCCGAGCGAGTGCTCGCTCGAGGACACCTGCGAGCGGTCTGAGCGCCGCTACAATCGACCCTCCGCGGGCGATTAGCTCAGTCGGTTAGAGCGCGTCTCTGATAAGGACGAGGTCCCTGGTTCGAGTCCAGGATCGCCCACTCTGTCGCTCAAGGTCGCCGATTCCATCCCGCTCTAGACTGTCGCTACCGATGCAGGAGATGGTCATCTACGGCGTCAGCTTCGACATGGTCGGCAAGCAGCCGATCGTGCTCCTGAAGACTCGCGACGGCAACAAGTTCCTCCCGATCTGGATCGGTCACCCGGAGGCGGCGGCGATCCTCATGAAGCTCCAGGGGGCCAACACGCCGCGCCCGATGACGCACGACCTGATCTCCGAGATGCTGTCCGAGCTCGAGGTGAGCTGCACCCGCGTGGCGGTCACCGAGCTGCGCGAGAACACCTTCTACGCAGAGGTCACGCTCCAGCTGAACGGGCGCGAGATCCCGATCGACTCGCGGCCCTCCGACGCGCTCGCCCTGGCCGTCCGCACGGGAGCGCCGATCTTCGCCGCCGAGGACGTGATCACCGAGTCGGCAATCGAGTTCGAGCATGAGGTGGAGGACACGGAGGAGGTCGTCGAGAAGTTCAAGGACTTTCTCGACAACGTCACGCCCGAGGACTTCGCCAACGGCGAGGAAGAGAACTAGAAGCCGGCGCGGCGTTTGCGCTCCGCGCGGTCCGGCATCTGAAGCACGTCCGCCCCGCCGACAGGCGGCGCCTCGACCGGCGGCAGTTCCACCGCCTCGTGCTCGCCGGTGAGCGTCCCGTACAGCTGCACCTGCTCGGTCACGACCTCACCGATCCGGCGGATGCCCTCGCGGATCGCGTCCTCGTCCGAGCCGGAGTAGTTCAGGCGCATCGCGTTCCGCCCGCGGCCATCCAGGAAGGCGGCCTCCCCGGGCACGAACGCGACGTTGTCGCGCAGGGCGCGCGCCAGCAGGTCGGTGGTGTCGATGAAGTCCGGCAGGGTCGCCCAGATGAACAGACCCCCGGAGGGGCGCGTCCACTCGGCCTGCGGCGGGAAATGGTCGGCGAGCGCGTCGAGCATCGTGTCTCGGCGGGCGCGGTAGATCTCCGTGAGCGACTCCACGTAGTCGCGCCAGCGGCTCTCCGCGAAGTACGCCTGCACCATCAGCTGCGACAGCGTCGACGTGCAGAGGTCGGCGGCCTGCTTGCCGAGGTTGATCTTCTCGAGCACCGGCGGCGGCGCCACCACCCAGCCGAGCCGGATGCCCGGTGAGAGGATCTTCGAGAACGTGCCGAGGTACATCACGTACACGCCGCCGTCGAGCTTGAGCAGCGGCGTGGGCGCGTCGCCCTCGTAGCGAAGCAGGCCGTACGGGTTGTCCTCGAGCACCAGCAGCTCACGTTCGTGCGCGACCTCCACGAGCCGGCGCCGTCGAGGCGCCGACATCGTCACACCGGCGGGGTTCTGGAAGCTCGGCACCGTGTAGATGAACTTCGGGCGGCGGCCCTCGCGGTCCAGCCGGTCGAGCGTCTGCTCGAGCAGCTCGACGCGCATGCCGTCCGCGTCCATGTCGATCTGCACCACGTCGGCCTGGTAGGCGCTGAACACGGACACGGCCCCCGGGTACGTCGGGCCCTCTGCGATCACCACGTCGCCGGGGTCGATGAGCGTCTTCGTGACCAGGTCGATCACCTGCTGGCCGCCGGTGGTGACGAGCACATCCTCGGGGTCCGCGCGCAGACCCTCCGCCTCCATCACCTCGGCGATGCAGGCCTTCGTCTCCTCGAGCCCCTCGGTGGGCCCGTACTGGAGCGCCTTGGCGCACGACTCCCTCGCGATCCGCTGCGCCACCGCGGCGAAGGTGTCGGGCGGGAAGGTGCTGGTGTCGGGCAGCCCGCCGGCGAGCGAGATCACTTCGGGGCGGGCGGTCACCGCCATCAGGTCCCGCATCGCGGACGACTTCATCACCTTTGTCCGCGACGCGAACAGGGCGGCGTAGCGCTCGATGTCTCGCGAGGAGCTCATTTGTGTCATCCGCGCCGTGACGCCGCGGTTCTCACCAAGACGTGGGCAGGATGCCCACGGGGGAGACCTTCTTCGCCGCAGGCGCGGCGTTAACCTCCCCGGCCGCAGGGTACCGACCCTCCCACGCGCCCATGAGCCTGTTCCTCGACATCGGCACCGGCGCCGGCCTGGCGTCGGCAACGGGCGTCCGCCCGTATCTGCCTCCGCTGCTGGCCGGCGGGCTGGCGCGCGGAGACATCGGCGTCGACTTCGACGGCACGGACTTCAGCTTTCTCGAGTCGCCCGCCTTTCTCGGCGGCGTGGTGGTGCTCGGCGTCGTCGCGTTCCTCCTCGAGCGCTCGCGGGCGAACCAGAGCTCACCCGACCTCGGTGGCCGAGCCGGTCGCGGGCCCGCGGAGCTGCTCGCCGGCGTGACCGGGCTGGTGCTGGGCGCGCTCCTGTTCGCCGGCACGCTCGCCGACAACGGGCATCCGGTCTGGGTCGGCCTCGTCTTCGGCCCACTCCTGGCAGCGCTCGGCTGGATCGCCATCGGCGGCCTCGTGGAGCGGGTCCGCGCGCGGCTCGACCCTGAGCAGGCGGCGCTGCTCACCGCGTACGCCGACGCCGCGGCGCTGATCCTCGCAGCGATAGCGGTGTTCGTGCCGCCGCTCGCGCTGCTTGCGATCCCGGCCTTCTTCGTGCTGCTCCTCGGCGGCCGCCGGCGCGAGGGCGAGAAGTACGCGGGGCTGAGGATCCTCCGGTAGTGCCGAAGAAGCTCGTCCTCGCCGTCATCGACTCGCTCAAGCCGGACATGCTCGACCAGGCGGTGGCGGAAGGTCACGCGCCGGCGCTCTCCGCGCTCATGGACCGCGGCACGTATGTGAGCGACTGCATCTCAACGTTCCCGTCGGTCACCCCCGTGGCCTCCGCCGCGATCGCCACCGGCTGCGGCCCGGGCGAGCACCACATCCCCGCTATGAACTGGTTCCACCGCGGCGAGGAGCGTTACGTGGAATACGGCTCCTCCATGCCCGCCACGCGCGTCTTCGGGATCGTGCGCTCGCTCTACGACACCGTCTACAACATGAACCTGGCGCACCTGAGCCGGGCGCACAGGACCGTCTTCGAGCACCTCGACGATGCCGGCTTCCGCACCGCGTGCACCACCTACCTGATCTACCGCGGCCGCACCCGGCACGACCCGAGCGGCGCGAGCGTCTACCGCCGGATCGCCGAGGCGGCGCAGTTCCGCCACCCTGTCTACGGCGCCCGCGAGCTCTTCTACGCGGACCTGTTCGACACGCGCGACACCGGCTGCACCTCCGCCCTCGGCATGCCGGGTCAGCGCGACCGCCACACCGGCTGCGTGGGCGCGTACCTGGTTGAGCACGACCTGTTCGACTTCCTCCTCTTCTCGCTCCCGGACAACGACACGTACTCGCACAAGGTCGGACCCGACGGCCAGGTGCGCTCGATAGCCGAGGCGGACCACGCGCTCGAGCGGATCATGCACGTGGCCGGTGGCACCGAGGCGTTCCTCGACGAGCACGCGGTGATCGTCATGTCCGACCACTCGCAGACGACCGTGGACACGGGCATCAACCTCGCGGAGCTGCTCGGCGACGCGCGCGTGCTCACGCCAGGCGACCCGGCTCCCACGGAGGCCGAGCTCGCGGCGTGCCCGTCGGCCCGCTCCGCGATGGTCTACGCGCTCGACGAGGGGCGGCGCGACGAGCTGGTGAGCCGTGCCGCGGACACCCTCGCCGAGGCGGACGGCGTGGACTTCGTGGTCACGCGCTCGAACGGACAGGCGGTGGTGCGCTCGTTCGAGGGTGAGCTCTGGTTCGCGCCCGGCGACGGCCTGACCGACGGCCGTGGCCGTGGCTGGGCGCTCTCCGGCGACGAGGCGGTGCTCCAGCTCGACACGGGTGGGGGCGCGGTGTCGAGCCAGACCTACCCGGACCCGCTGTGGCGGCTCTGGTCGGCGCTCCGTTGCCCGCACTCGGGCGATGTCCTCGCCTCCGCCGAGCTCGGCTACGAGTTCGTCGACTGGGGCGGCGCCGACCACGTGGGGGGCGGCAGTCACGGCTCGCTCCACCGCGACGACTCGGAGGGCGTGCTCTTGATGTGCGGCCTCGATCCTCCCGAGCGCGGCGAGTGGTCGCTCGCCGACGTGACGCCGCTGGTGCTCGAGCACTTCGGTGTACCGTTGGCGCGGTGACCGACGAGGCGAGAGCCGCCATCGCCGACCGCCCCCATGCTCTGCACCTGCGCGTGCGCGCGGGACTTCGCAGGCCGCACAACTGGATGCAGCTCGTCAAGTTCTGCGCCGTGGGCGCGTCGGGCTACGTGGTGAACCTGTGCGTGTTCGCCGCGTGCGTCGGGCTGCTCGACGCGCACCACCTGGTGGCCGCCACGGCCGCCTTCGCCGTCGCGGTGCTGAACAACTTCTGGTGGAACCGCCACTGGACCTTCCGCGCGCGCGGGGGCCACGCGGGCTTCCAGGCGGCGCGCTTCTTCACGGTCAGCATCGCCGCGTTCGTGTTCGCGGCCGCGATCCTCGAGCTGCTCGTGAGCGTGGCCGGCGTGCCCGAGCTCCCCGCGCAGGCGATCTCGATCGTCGCCGCCACCCCGCTCAACTTCATCGGGAACAAGATGTGGAGCTTCAGCATCGCGCTCACGCGCGACTGAGCCCGCGCGCGCTGATCGCCACCGTCGTCGCACTGCTCGGCGCACTCGCCGTGCTGCCTGCTCCCGCGACGGCCGCGGACCCCGTGCGCCCGGGATCCGAGACGAAGCCGCCGCCGCTGTTCGACCGGTCCGCGCGCGATGTCGAGCGCATCGCCGCGCGGTCCGACGACGTGCGCGCCGCGCGCCGTGACGGGTCACTCGATCCCGTCGCGTACACGAGGGGAGCGGGCCGCTGGCAGGTGAGCTTCTTCCGTGACGGTCGCGAGGTCGTGCAGGTCCACGTGGACGACGCCACCGGCGCGATCGTCGAGTCGTGGTCCGGCGACCAGGTGGCGTGGACGATGGCGCGCGGATATCCGGGGGCGTTCGGGCGCAAGCTGAACGCGCCGTACGTGTGGGTCCCGCTGTGCCTCCTGTTCCTGGCGCCCTTCGTGGACGTGCGACGTCCGTTCCGCCTGCTCCACCTGGACCTCCTCGTGCTGCTCGCCTTCGGCGGCTCGCACTTCTTCTTCAACCGCGGCGAGATCGGGGTCTCCGTGCCGCTCGTCTATCCGGTGCTGCTCTACCTGCTCGTCCGGGTGCTGCTCGCCGCGTTCAGGCCCCGGCCGCGACCGGGTCCGCTCGTGCCGCACGCGTCGCTGAAGCTGCTCGTCGTTGGCCTGGTCTTCCTGACCGCGTTCCGGATCGGCCTGAACGTGGCGGACTCCAACGTGATCGACGTCGGCTACGCGGGGGTGATCGGGGCGGACCGCATCGTCGACGGGGACCATCTCTATGGCGAGGGCTTCTCGGCCGACGTCGAGAGCGGGGACACCTACGGGCCGCTCAACTACCTCCTCTACGTGCCGTTCGAGCAGGCGCTCCCGTGGAGTGGGAGATGGGACGACCTCCCGGCGGCGCACGGCGCCGCGATCACGTTCGACCTGCTGGCGATCGGGGGTCTGCTGCTCCTGGGGAGGCGGCTGCGGCCCGGCCGGGACGGCGACGCGCTCGGAGTGGCGCTCGCGTACGCGTGGACGGCGTATCCGTACACGGCCTTCGTGCTCGAGTCGAACGCCAACGACGCCCTGGTGGCCGTGGCGGGCATCGGAGCGCTGCTGGCGGCCACGCTGGCCCGCGACCGTGCCGCGGGCGCCGTGGCCGGGGCGGCTGTCGCGCTGGGCGCCGCGGCGAAGTTCGTGAACCTCGCGCTTGCGCCTCTGTTCGCGCGGCGGGCCCCGCTGGCATTCGCCGGCGCCGCTCTGCTGGCGCTGCTGGTGACCGTGGCGCCGTTCGTTCCGGACGGCGGGCTCCGCGAGCTCTACGACCGCACGGTCGGATACCAGGCGGGCCGCCCGTCGCCGTTCAGCCTCTGGGGGCAGGTCGAGTCGCTCGAGTGGCTGCAGACCGCGGTGAAGGCGGCCGCCGTCGCGCTGGGGCTGGTGGCCGCGTTCGTGCCGCATCGCCCGGACGTGAGGCAGCTCGCCGCGCTCGGAGCCGCGATCCTGATCGCGGTCGAGCTTGGGGCGACCCACTGGTTCTACCTGTACGTGATCTGGTTCGTGCCCTTCGCCTTCGTGGCGATCTTCGGCGCGTACGGCCGGACGCTGCCGGAGCGGTCGGCGATTGGGCGCGAAGGGGACCGTGAGGCGGTGTACGTGTGAGCGGCTCGCGGCCGTGGCTCTTCGCGGGCCTGGCTCTCCTCACCGCCGGCTGGGCTCTCACGCTCTGGGTTGCCCCGTGGTCGGACGAGCGCGTGAACGACCTGTTCGTCTACAGGACGTTCGCGGAGCCGTTCCTCTCCGGCTCCCTCCCGTACCGCGACATCGCGTTCGAGTACCCGCCGCTGGCCGCGCCGGTGATCGCGCTGCCCGGCGTGCTCGGCACCGGCGAGGAGGAGTTCCGGTGGGCGTACGCGGCATGGACCCTGCTCGGCGCGGGGGCCGTCGTGGTGCTGTGCGGCGCGCTGGCGCGGGCGACGGGCGGAGAGGCGCACCGGGCGATGGTCGCGGCGGCGCTGATGCCGCTGCTGTGCGGAGCGCTCCTCCGAACCCACTTCGACCTCTTCCCGGTCGCGTTGCTGCTCGGCGCGCTGCTGCTCCTGTGCAACGAGCGCCCACGCAGCGGCCTGGCCGTGCTCGGCGTGGGAGCGATGACGAAGGGCTTCCCGCTGGTCGCGGTCCCGATTGCGCTGACCTGGCTGGCCGCCCGCCACTCGAAGCTCGCATGGCAGGCGGCACTGGCTTGCGCGGCGGCAATCGTGGCGGTTGGAAGCGCCGCGGCGGCGATCTCGCCTGAGGGTGCGCTCGACGCCGTGCGCTACCACCTCGAGCGCCCCGTCCAGGTCGAGAGCTCCCCGGCGCTCGCGCTCCTCGGCCTCGACGCGATCGGCCTTGGCGAGGCGGAGAACGTCTCGAGTCACAGATCGGACGGCCTCCTGCACCCGGCGGCGGACGCGGTCACCTGGCTCTTCGGGGCCGCCTTTGTCGCACTCGTCGCACTCATGTGCGTGAGGTTGGCCGGAAGCGACGGCGCTCGGCGCGAGCTCGTCCTCGCCTCGCTCGCGGCGGTCGCCGGCTTCGCCGTCCTCGGCAAGGTGCTCTCGCCGCAGTTCGCGGTCTGGGTGTTGCCGCTCGGGGCGCTCGCGTTCGCGTGGCGGCTGCACGCCCTTGCGGGAGCCGTTGCGGTGGTCGCGGTGCTGACGCAGATCGAGTTCCCGGCGCACTACGTCGACGTGGTCGCCCGCGACCCGTGGGCGATCGCGATCGTGGCCGCTCGGAACCTGGCGCTGCTCGCGGTGGTCGTGCTCGCGGCTCGCGCGATTCGCGGGGAAACCCTCAGAAAGGGGTCAGACCCCTACCCGAGGGTTGGGCGCCCCTTTACAGCTTCGCCGGCATCAGTAGCTGCTCCACCGACGTCGCGCGGCCGCCGGCGTCCGCCTCGATCAGCAGCGCATTCAGCCACGGGTCCTCGTCCGAGGTCTCGAAGCGCACGTTCGTGAGCGTCACGAAGCGCTCGAGGGCCTGCTCGCGCTTCACGCCGATCACCCCGCCCCGCGGGCCGGTCATTCCCACGTCCGTCACGTAGGCGGTGCCGCCCGGCAGCACGCGCGCGTCGGACGTCGGCACGTGCGTGTGGGTGCCCACGCACGCGGTCACCCGGCCGTCGAGATGCCAGCCCATCGCCACCTTCTCGCTGGTCGCCTCGGCGTGCATGTCCACGAGCACAGCGTCGGCCCGGTCGCGCAGCTCCGCGAGCACCGCGTCTGCCTCCGCGAACGGCGAGCGCACCGCCTGGAGGAACACCAGGCCGGACAGGTTCACGACCCCGAGGCGCACGCCGTCCTTCTCCACGACGGTGTGCCCGCGCCCCGGCGAGCCCTTCGGGTAGTTCGCCGGCCGCACGATCCGCTCCTCGCGGTCGAGGAGCTCGTAGACCTCGCGGTGCCGATAGGCGTGGTTGCCGAGCGTGATCGCGTCGGCGCCCATCTCGAGCAGCTCGCGCGCGGTCTTCTGCGTGATCCCCACGCCGCCCGCGACGTTCTCGCCGTTCACGATCACGAAGTCCGGCCGGTGCGCGTCGCGTAGGCCAGGAAGCAGCGACGCGAGCGTCCTCCGCCCGAGGCCGCCCACCACGTCTCCGACGAAGAGGAGCTTCACCGTGGGCGATTCTGCCAACCTGCGCGCCGTGGAGACGGCGACCGTCACGCTCGCGGCGCGCGACCTCGTCAAGCGCTATGGCGAGAGGGCGGCGCTGCGGGGCGTCTCGCTCTCCGCCGGCAGGGGCGAGCTGGTGGCCGTGATCGGGCCGAACGGAGCCGGCAAGACCACGCTCCTGTCGATCCTTGCCGGCATCCAGCGGGCGGACGAGGGTGAGCTCACCGTACGCCCGGAGGGCACGGGGTGGGTCCCCCAGCAGGCGGCGCTCTACGGCAAGCTCACGGTCGAGGAGAACCTGTCGCTGTTCGCGCGCCTCGAGCGCTGCCCCGACACCGGCGCGACCGTCGACCGCATGCTCGAGCTCACAGACCTGCGAGAGCGCGCCGGCGACCAGGTGAGCACGCTCTCGGGCGGCAACAGGCAGCGCGTGAACATCGCTATCGGCCTGCTCGCCGAGCCCGAGGTGCTCCTGCTCGACGAGCCGAGCGCCGCCCTCGACCCGCGCCAGCGGGCCCGCCTGTGGGAGTTCATCGGCCGCCTCGCGGGCGAGGGGACGACGGTCATCTACGCCACCCACAACATCCAGGAGGCTGACCGCTACGCGAGCCAGCTGATCGTCCTCGCCGACGGCGAGCGCCTCTTCGACGGCCCGCCGCGCGAGCTCGAGCGCGCGGTGGGAACCACCGGCCTCGACTTCGAGGAGGCGTTCGTGGAGTTCCTCCGCGAGCGCGGCCACTGATGCGCTGGCTGTTCCTCAAGGACCTGAGGATCCTGCGCCGCTCGCCGCTCCTCGTGGCGCTGCTCGTGCTCTACCCGGTGGTGATCGCGGTGCTGATCGGCTTCGCGCTGTCGCGCGGGCCCGACAAGCCGGAGGTGGCCTTCTACAACGGCCTCGCCGGGCAGTCGGCGGTGGTCGAGCTCGGCGGAGACAGGATCGATCTCGCCGCCGAGGGGCGGCGCCTCTTCGACGCGATCGAGCCCGTGCGCGCCGACAGCCGCGAGGAGGCGATCCGCAAGGTGCGCGACGGCGACGTGCTCGGCGCGCTCGTGATCCCTGACGACCTCGCGACGAACATCCAGTCGTCGCTCGAGCCCGGCACCGTCGAGGTCTTCTACAACGCCGAGGACCCGGCCAAGCGCCAGTACGTGGAGAACACGATCAGGGCGCAGGTCCAGTCCGCGAACGCGGCCCTCACGAAGCGTGTGGCCGAGGAGGCGCTCTCGCTGCTCGACCTGATCAGCAAGGGCGGCGACTACACGTTCCTCGGCCAGACCTTCGACGTGCTCGGCTTGCAGCGCGCCGAGGCGATCCTGGAGCAGACCCGCGCCGACCTGCCGTCGGGGTCGGAGGAGCGCGAGGAGCTCGACCGGGTGATCACGTTCAGCCGCCTGGCGCGCGAGAACCTCGCCTTCTCGGACGACGTGCTCGCGGTCGTGGGCGAGCCGATCCGCGTGAAGGCGACGCCGCTCGAGGGCGGGACCACGTCGCTCAGCTCGTTCGCCGTCGCGCTCGCGGTGGCCGTGTCGCTGATGTTCATCACCTTGCTGCTGGCCGCCGGGATGCTCGCGCTCGAGCGCGAGGAGAACGCGTTCGCGCGCCTCGTGCGGGGGCTCGTCTCGCGCACCGGGCTGCTCGCCGAGAAGGCGGGCCTCGCCGCCGCGTGCTCGGTGGTCGTGTGCCTCCTGATGCTCGCCGGCCTGGCGCTGTTCGTGGAGGTCGACTGGGGCCGGTTCCCGCTCTGGCTCGCCGCCCTCGCGCTCGGAGCGCTGGCCTTCGCGGCGCTCGGCCTGGCCATAGGCGGGCTCACCCGCGACGTGCGCGCGGCCTCGCTGCTCGCCTTCATGCTCTGCCTGCCGCTGGCGTTCCTCGCGCTCGTGCCGTCCGGCGCGGTGGCGCCGGCGCTCTACGACGTCACCCGCGCGATCTCGGCGGCGTTCCCGTTCAAGCCCACTCTCGACGCCCTGGACGCCGCGCTCAACGACGTGGGCGACCTCGGCGGCCCGCTGCTCCACCTCGCGCTGCTCACCGTCGTGTTCGGCGCCCTCGGCAGGCTCGCGCTGAGGCGCTTCGCGTGACGCGCGAGGAGACGATCGACCGCGCGTACGACGCCTGGACGCGCCGCGATCTCGACATGCTGGTGTCGCTGACGCACCCGGAGAGCGAGGCGCGCCCGATCCTCGGCGCGAACATCGGCACGGGCGTCTACCGCGGCCACGACGGGCTGCGTGACTGGATGCGCGACCTCCACGGCGAGTGGGAGACCTTCGAGACGCGGGTCACGGGCGTCGAGGAGCGGGGCGAGCGGTCGCTGTGCACGATCCAGGTCCGCGCCCGCGGTCGCGCAAGCGGCGCCGCCATCGAGGGCGATATGTACCACCTGCTCGAGTTCCGCGAGGGACTGATCTGGCGACTCGAGGCCTTCCTCGACCGCGACGCGGCCGTGCAGGCGCTCGGGGCCACCTAGACTGAACTCCCGGAGATGCCCTTTCCGGCCACAAGACTGCGCCGCCTGCGCAAGACCGGCGTCATGCGCGAGCTCGTCCGCGAGACCACGCTCATGCCCGCCGACCTCGTGCTGCCGATGTTCGTGCAGCTCGGGGAGGACCGCACGCCGGTCGAGGCCATGCCCGGGGTCGAACGCATGTCGATCTCGAACGCGGTCGAGGAGGCCGGCGAGGCGCACTCGCTGGGCATCCCGGCCGTGCTGCTGTTCGGCGTGCCCGCTGAGAAGGACGAGCAGGGCTCGGGCGCCCATGACGACGAGGGCGTCGTGCAGCTCGCCGTGCGCGCGCTCAAGGACGCCCATCCGGACCTGCTCGTGATCACGGACGTCTGCCTGTGCGCCTACACGTCGCATGGGCACTGCGGCGTGGTGCTCGACGACGGCTCGGTCGACAACGACGTGAGCCTCGAGCTGCTCGCGAAGACGGCGATCTCCCATGCCCGCTCGGGCGCCGACGCCGTCGCACCGAGCGACATGATGGACGGCCGGGTCGGCGCGCTGCGCTCGCAGCTCGACGCCGAGGGCCACAAGGACCTGCCGATCATCGCCTACTCCGCCAAGTTCGCCTCCGCGTTCTACGGCCCGTTCCGCGAGGCGGCCGGCTCCACACCGGCGTTCGGCGACCGGCGCAGCTACCAGATGGACCCCGCGAACTCCGACGAGGCCGTGCGCGAGGCGCTGCTCGACGTGGAGGAGGGCGCGGACATGGTCATGGTGAAGCCGGCGCTCCCCTACCTCGACGTGATCCGGCGCGTGAAGGACGCCACGCGCGTGCCCGTGGCCGCCTACAACGTGAGCGGCGAGTACGCGATGGTGAAGGCCGCGGCGGCCGCCGGCTACCTGGACGAGCAGTCCACGGTGCTGGAGAGCCTCGTCGCGATCCGCCGCGCGGGCGCCGACATCGTGATCACCTACCACGCGAAGGACGTGGCCCGGTGGCTCAGCCGATAGCGAAGGTTCGGAGCCGAAAGGACGGGTCCGCCGTCCCGCTCGACGAGCTGGACCGCAAGCTCCTCAACCTGCTCCAGGGCAGCTTTCCGATCGCGCCGCGTCCGTTCGCCCACGTGGCGGAGCTGGCGGGCGTCCCGGAGGAGGAGGTTCTGTCCCGAACCGTCCGCCTGCTGGACGAGCGCATCATCCGCGAGATCACGCCGATCTTCGACACACGCGTGCTCGGGTACAGCTCGATGCTCGTGGCGGCGAGGGTCGATCCGGAGAACCCGTGGCGCGCGGCCAAGATCATCAACTCGCACCCGGGCGTCTCGCACAACTACCTGCGCGACCACGACTTCAACCTCTGGTTCACGATCGCCACCGAGCCCGGCTCGCGGTTGGGTCTCGACGGGACCCTGGACGTGCTCCAGCGGTTGACCGGAGCGGAGTCCGTGCGCCAGCTGCCGACCCTGCGCCTGTTCAAGATCCGCATGGACCTCGAGATGGAGAAGGGCACGGAGACGCTAGCGGCGGCGGCCGAGGCCGTGGACCACCGGGAGCCCGAGGCAGTCGAGCTGTCGGACCGCGACATAGCGGTCATCCGCGCCGCCCAGGGGCCGATGGAGGTCGTGTCCGAGCCGTTCGCGCGCGCCGCGGCGGAGCTCGGGAGCTCGCAGGGCGAGCTGCTGGGGCACCTCGAGTCGATGAAGGAGCGCCGAGCACTGCGCCGCGTGGCCGCGATCCTCTTCCACCGGCGGGCCGGCTTCTCCGCCAACGGCATGGGCGTCTGGAAGGTCCCGGAGGAACGGATCCTCGAGATCGGCCCGCGCATGGCGTCCTTCCGCGGCATCTCGCACTGCTACCAGCGGCCGACCTACGCCGACTGGCCATACTCGGTCTTCACGATGGCGCACGGCCGCTCGAAGGAGGAGTGCGACGCGATCCTCGACTCGATCGCCGCGGACACCGGCATCGAGGAGCGGCGCACGCTCTACTCCTCCACCGAGTTCAAGAAGACCCGCCTTCGCTATTTCACGGACGACCACAAGCGGTGGGAAGCGGAGCACGCGTAGCGGCCGATCGGTCGGCCGCAGCCTACGACCGCGCCCTCGAGCTGCTGCCGGGCGGGGTGAACTCGCCCGTTCGCGCGATGCGCTCCATCGGCCGAGACCCGATCTTCGTGGCCCGCGGCGAGGGCGCCGAGCTGGTGGACGTGGACGGCAACCGCTACCTGGACTGGATGATGTCCTGGGGCCCGCTGATCGTGGGCCACGTGCATCCCGAGGTCGTGTCCGCCGTGAGCGCGGCGGCCGCGGCCGGGACGAGCTTCGGCGCACCCACCGAGGCGGAGGTGGAGCTGGCCGCGCAGATCGTGGAGCGCGTGCCGTCCGCGGAGATGGTGCGTATGACCTCGTCCGGCACCGAGGCCTCGATGAGCGCGATCCGCCTGGCCCGCGCGGCCACCGGCCGCGACAAGATCGTGAAGTTCGCGGGCGCCTACCACGGCCACGTGGACGGGCTGCTCGCCGACGCCGGCTCCGGCCTCGCGACGCACGCGATCCCCGCCAGCCCGGGAGTCACGGAGGCCCAGGCGGCGGACACGGTGATCGTGCCCTGGAACGGCGACCTGCCCGACGTCGAGGCCGCAGCGGTCATCTGCGAGCCGTATCCCGCGAACATGGGGCTGGTCCCGCCCCGCAACGGTTACCTTCGGCGGCTCCGCGACTACGCGGACAGGACGGGGGCGCTGCTGATCTTCGACGAGGTGATCACGGGCTTCCGAGTCGCGCGCGGCGGGGCGCAGGAGCGCGAGAACGTGATTCCCGACCTAACCATCCTCGGGAAGATCGTCGGCGGGGGACTTCCCGCTGCGGCCTATGCCGGACGTCGCGACCTGATGGAGCAAGTCGCACCGTCGGGGGACGTGTACCAGGCGGGGACCCTCTCCGGAAATCCGCTCGCCACGGCGGCGGGACTCGCGACATTGAGGCTTCTCGACGAGGACGCGTACGCCCGGCTGGAGGAGCTGACCGAGCGGCTTGCGGCGGGCCTGCAGGGTCTGGGAGCTCGCGTCAGCGCGGTGCAGGCGCCGGGTCTTCTCACGCTGTTCTTCGCCCCCGAACCACCGCGGGACTACGTGCAGGCGAAGGCCTGCGACCTCGAGGCGCACGCCGCCTTCTGCCGCGGGATGCTGGAGCGCGGCGTGTACCTGCCGCCGTCGCAGTTCGAGGCCTGGTTCCCGTCGCTCGCGCACACGGACGCGCACGTCGAGCGCACCGTCGAGGCGGCCCGCGAGGTGCTCGCGGACTTGTGAGCGCGCTCGCCGAGCTGATCGAGGCCGCAGACCCCGCGTTCGGCTCGTACGCCGTCGACGATCCCGGCCCGGGCCGCTTCGGAGACGTGGACGGTCCGCGCGGCTTCGTGCTCGAGGCGGTCCACGAGGGCTATCTCATGCACTACGGCGAGCCGCGCGCGTTCGCCGGGATGGACCGGGACCTGCGCCTCCTCGCCGGCGACGCGCTCTACGCGCTCGGCCTCGCCCGGCTCGCCGAAGCGGGCGATCTGCAGGCCGTCGCGGCGCTGGCGGACCTCATCTCGGCGTCGGCGCAGGCGCAGGCCGAGGGCCGTCCCGCGGACGCCGAGGCGCTCTGGGAATCGATAGGCTCCCGCGCCCGCTCGTGCGCTACGTAACCATGTTGGCACTAGGGCGCAGCGATCGCCAGAATCCCTAGCTCACCCGTGGCCGACTCACCCAAGAAGTTCGACAAGAAGTCCCGCTACACCGAGGGTCGCGGGATCGCCGGCGCGTGGGAGGGCGAGACCGTCACCCGCCGTCGCCTGATGGAGGGCACCGCGCTCGCCGCCGGCGGCATCGCGACGATGGCGTTCGCGCTGCCCGGCCTCGGCTTCGCGCTCGGCCCGCTCTTCGAGGAGACCGTGCCGGACACCTGGCAGGACCTCGGCCCCGAGGACGATTTCAGCACCACCGCCTACGTGCAGCGGGTGCACAACATCGATCCGAAGATCGGCGATGCCGGCAAGGCGACCGTCTACGTGCGGAAGTGGGACCCGGAGGTCGACAGCGCGCCCGGCAAGTCCGAGCAGCCCTATGTCGCGATCTCCACCCGCTGTGCCCACCTGGGCTGCCCGGTCCGCTACATCCAGGCCTCGCAGAAGTTCGTCTGCCCGTGCCATGGCGGCGTCTACGACTCTCAGGGCAAGGTCGAGGGCGGGCCGCCCGTGCGCCCGCTGGACCGCTTCGAGACGCGCGTGGTGGAGGGCCGGGTGGAGGTCGGCCAGCGCTTCTCGCTCAACTCCGAGCTCGAGCGCTTCCCCCCGCGTGACCCGTCGAACCACCTCGACGGGCTCTGGAAGTACCTTTACCCGCCGAGGCCGACGACGTGAAGCTGCCCTCGCCCCCGCTGCCGAGAGCCCTGCGCCGCAGCCCGCCGCGGCCCGGTGAGAACGGCCGCAACGGCGCGCCGGGCCGGAACGGAGGGCCGGCCACGAAGCCGACCGCCAAGGACCAGGCCGTCGAGGGCGCGGCGAGCGTCGTCGGATGGCTCGATGAGCGGACCGGCGCGAGCCCCTTCCTGCGGGGCTTCCTCTACCGCAAGGTCCCCAAGGGCACCAACTGGTACTACACGCTCGGCTCGGCCACCATGTTCGCCTTCCTGTCGCAGGCGGTGACGGGCGTGTTCCTGGCGATGTACTACGAGCCGGATCCGACGCGCGCCTACGAGTCCGCGTCACGCATCACCAACGAGGTGTTCCTCGGCGAGTTCGTCCGCGGCATGCACAAGTGGGGCTCGACGGTGATGATCATCCTGATCTTCCTCCACATGGGGAGGGTCTTCTTCTTCGGCGCGTACAAGTACCCGCGCGAGCTGAACTGGGTGATCGGCGTCGTGCTGATCGTGCTGACGCTGGTGATGGGCCTCACCGGCTACCTGCTCCCGTTCGACCAGCGCTCCTTCTGGGCGACGGTGGTGGCGGTGAACCTGAACTCGTCGGGCCCGATCGTCGGGCCGTACCTCGCCGACTTCCTCCGCGTGGGCAGCGAGTTCGGGCCCACCACGATCACGCGCTTCTACGCGTTGCACATGCTCGCGGTGCCGGGGCTGATCGCCGCTCTGATCGGCGCCCACCTCTATCTCGTGGCCAAGCTCGGCACGACCGCGCCGCCGTGGCTCAAGGCCGAGAAGAAGGACCTCCTGAGAGAGGAGGTCTGACGGATGGACGCGCGCGAGAAGGAGCAGTACCTCCGCGAGTACTCGATCCTGAAGAACCAGGGGAAGCCGTTCTTCCCCTACGCGATCGCCAAGGACTCGATCATGGCGTGCGTCACGCTGGGCGTGATCATCCTCATGTCGATCCTGCTCGGCGCCGAGCTCGGCCCGAAGGCAGACCCGACCACCACGACCTACACCCCGCGGCCGGAGTGGTACTTCTTCTTCCTGTTCGAGCTGCTGCGCGTGGTGAAGCCGCCGGAGCTCGTCTTCATGGCGACGATCGGGATCCCGACGATCTGCCTCATGCTGCTGCTCCTGCTGCCGTTCTTCGACCGCGGGCCCGAGCGCAATCCGCTGCGGCGCCCGATCGCCACCACGGCCGGCATCGCGACCATCGCGGCGATGGCCTACCTCACCGTCCTGGGTGCGCTGGCGGGGTCGCCGACCGAGATCGACCAGCCCGCGCCGCCGGGGCTGGAGGAGGGGCAGGCGGTCACGGCGTCGTCAGGGTGCCTCGGCTGCCACAAGATCGGCGAGAACGGCAACACGCTGGGGCCGAACCTGACGACGGTCGGCCAGCGGCTCGGCAAGGACGCGATCGCGCGGACGCTCGTGAACCCCACCCCCCCGATGCCGCCCTACCGGCAGATGCGCGAGGAGAACCCCGAGCAGTTCAACCAGCTCGTCGAGTACGTCGCGTCGCTCAGGGGCGAGTGACCCCCTCGCCCGCGTCGGGCACCCTCCCGGACACGCAGGTGAGGGCGATGTTCGACCGCATCGCGCGCGTCTACGACCGCATGAACTCGGTCATGACGGCGGGGATGCACCACCGCTGGCGCGAGCGGGCCGCCGACCTCGCGCGGGTGGGACCGGGCTCGATCGCGCTCGACGTCGCCACCGGAACCGGTGACCTCGCGGTGGAGCTCGCGCGCCGCGGCGCGGAGGTGACCGGCGTGGACTTCGCGCCGGCGATGCTCGAGCTGGCGCGCCAGAAGGCGCCGGGCCTCGCCTTCGAGGAGGGCGACGCGCTCGAGCTGCGCCACGCCGATGCGAGCTTCGACGCCGTGACCGTAGGCTTCGGCGCCCGCAACCTCTCCGACCTCGACCGCGGGCTGGCGGAGATGGCGCGCGTGACCAAGCCCGGCGGGCGGGTGGTGGTGCTGGAGATCACCACGCCGCAGAAGCCGCCGCTCTCGTGGTTCTTCCGCGCCTGGTTCGACACCGTCGTGCCCGCGCTCGGGCGCCTGGCCGGCGACCCGGACGCCTACACCTACCTGCCGAGCAGCGTGCGGCGTTTCCCCGGGCCGGAGGAGCTCGCGGCGCGCATGGCCGCCGCCGGGCTCGAAGAGGTCCGCTGGCTGCTCACTGCGGGAGGCATCATCGCGATCCATTCGGGGACGAGGCGTTGAACACCGCGCAGGCACAGCTCGGCGCCGTGCTCGCCGCGGGCGGCCCGGAGCTGGCGCGCCTCCTGGAGCGGGCCGAGGAGCGACTCGGCGAGATCGTGCAGGGCCATGGCGAGCTGCTCGGCGGGCACGCCGAGAACACGCTGTCCGCGGGCGGCAAGCGCCTGCGCCCGGTGCTCGTCTTCCTGTGCGCGGCGGAGCCGGACGACAGCCTGGTGGTGGCCGCCGTGGCCGTGGAGCTGCTCCACATGGCGACGCTCGTCCACGACGACGTGCTCGACGGCGCCGACCTGCGCCGCGGGCGGCCGACGGTCTTTGCGAAGGGCGGCCGCGCTGAGGCCACCGCCACGGGCGATCTGCTCTTCTCGCGCGCCTTCGCCGAGCTCGCCGCCACCGCCAGCCCGGATGCGGTACGGGTGCTCTCTTCGGCCTCCTCCGCCCTTGCCCGGGGCGAGCTCATGCAGCGCGACGACGCGTTCAACCCCGACGTGTCCGAGGACCGCTACCTCGAGCGGTGCCGTTTGAAGACAGCCAGTCTGTTCGACGCATCGTGCCGCCTGGGAGCGTTGTTCGGGGGCCGCCCCGAGCTGGCGGACGAGCTGGGCCGTTTTGGTGAGCGGCTCGGCGTGGCCTTCCAGATGCTCGACGACGTGCTCGACGTGTCCGGGCCGCCGGAGCGCACCGGCAAGCCGCGCGGCGCTGACCTCTTCGACGGCACGGTGACGCTGCCGCTCATACTCGCGCGCCGCGAGGACCCCTCACTCACCGGGAGCGTGCGCTGCGCCGAGGAGGCAGCGGCCGTCTGCGACCGCATTGCCGCCACGGGCGCGCTGGGGCAGGCACGCGACCAAGCGCTCGCCTACGTGGCGGAAGCGAAGGCCGTTCTGGGCGAGATCGAGCTTTCGGAGCCGCGCACGGCTGCGCTGATGCTGGTCGCGGACGGCGTGGTGGAGCGCTACGCCTAGAGGGCCGGCGAGGCGAGGCTTAGAAATCCTCAGGGCAGATGGCGCCGGCCTCGAGGGCGCCCACGAAGCGCTCGATCTCCTCGGCCATGTTGGCGCGCATCAGGCGCTTGTAGTCACGCGCCAGCGCGTCGGCGCCGCGGTCGAGCTCCTCGTCGAAGAGCTCGACGTTGTCCTGCGTGAAGACGCCCTCGCGATACACGTCGCAGTTCGGGCAGTGGAGCACGACGCTCCAGTTCGCCGGCCCGGCTTCCTCCCACTGCACCGGGTAGACCAGCTCAGCGTCGCAATCGACGCAGACGTGCAGGTCCTGGTGCGGCTCGGCGGGCGGGGCGTCGGGCACCGGAGGCTCGATGGCCTCAGCCATGAACGCGTCGTCCGAGAAGTAGACGACCTCGATCGTCTTGCCGCTCGGCAGCGTCACGCGCTTGGTGAAGTGGGAGTTGTCGGCGTTCCCGTCCATCTCTTCCATCCTCTGCCAGGAATATCGGAATCGCCACGACGAACTTGAGATGAAATTCACCGAGTTTCCGGAGTCCTCGAGGGACCGCCTTCGTAGCGGGACTCGGTGGCCTCGATCTGCCCGTGGTAGTGGCTCCCCAGATCGGGGTGCCCGTAGGGCCGCTCGGCCGCCTGATCGAGCGCCATGAACGACAGCTGCGCGATCGGCTTGCCGGGCCAGAGCACGATCGGCACGCGGGTCAGGTTGGTGATCTCCAGCGTCAGCGTGCCGCTGAAGCCCGGGTCCACGAAGCCCGCCGTGGCGTGCACGATCAGGCCCAGCCGGCCCAGGCTCGACTTGCCCTCGATCCGGGCCACCACATCGTCGGGCAGCTCGACCCACTCGACCGTGGTGCCGAGCACGAACTCGCCGGGATGGATGACGAAGCTGGCGTCGTCCTCGATCTGAACGTGCTCCGTAACGCCCGTGGGCGGCTTCGACAGATCGATCGCGGGCAGCCGGTGGTTGTGGAAGACGCGGAACGACGCGCCGAGCTTCAGATCGACGCTCGCGGGCTGGACCATGGCCGGATCCCAGGGCTCGATCTTGATCCGCCCCTCCTCGACCAGGCGGCGGATCGTGCCGTCTGACAGAACAGAAGTCACCACGGCGCCATACTCGCAGCTACCATGGACTGAGCCATGTGGACTCCAGGGCCTCTAGAGATCATCATCATCCTCGTCATCGTGCTGATCGTCTTCGGCCCGAAGCGACTGCCCGACCTGGGTCGCTCGCTCGGGCGCGGGATGCGCGAGTTCAAGGACTCCGTCACGGGCAAGGACAAGGACGAGCTGCCGGAGGGCTCGGCCGAGAAGCCCGAGCCGACCACGGTCGCACCGGCCGGCGAGCAGAAGCCCTAGACGCGGGAGCCGCCTAGGTGGTGCGGCGAATCCGGCCGATCTCCCACGACGACCGCCTGTCGGTCGTCGACCATCTCGACGAGCTGCGCGGCCGCCTGATCGTCGCCGCGCTCGCATTCGTCGTCGCGTGGGGTTTCACCGGCTGGCAGAACCACCTCGTCCTCGAGATCGTGAACGCGCCGCTGCCGGACGGCGTCGAGCCGATCACGCTCGGGCCGGCCGAGGCCTTCTATACGACGCTCACGAATTCGGCCTACTTCGCCCTGCTGATCGCCATGCCGGTGATCCTCTACGAGATCTACGCGTTCATCCTGCCCGCGTTCAGCCCACACGAGCGGCGGGTCGCGACGCCGCTGCTCCTCCTGGTGCCGGTGCTCTTCATCACGGGGGTCGTGTTCTGCTACTTCGTCGTGCTCACGCCGGCGCTCGACTTCCTCCTCAACTTCAACGCCGACGAGTTCAACACCCAGGTTCGTGCGCGCGACTACTACTCGTTCGTGACGCTCCTGATGCTCGCCATGGGGATCGGCTTCCAGATCCCGGTGGGCGTGCTCGCGGCCTGCAAGCTGGGCGTGACGAACGCCCAGAAGCTTCGCAAGAGCCGGCGCTACGCGATCGTGGCGATCGTGGTCCTCGCGTCGCTCCTGCCCACGCTCGACCCGATCACCCTGGTGCTCGAGTCGATTCCGCTCTACCTGCTCTACGAGCTGAGCATCGTGCTCGCGGCGCGCTTCGGGCGCCCCGCGGGGCACCTCGCCGACGAGCCCGCGGCCGAGGGCCTCTAGCTAGCCTTAAGCCCGCATGCTGTTCGACCTGAGAGGACGCCGCCGCCGGGTGGTCCAGGTGGTGTACCTGACCCTTGCGCTGCTCCTGGGCGGCGGCCTCGTGCTGTTCGGAATCGGCGGCGACGTGTCCGGTGGCCTGGTGGACGCGTTCAAGGGCGGCGGCGGCCAGAGCACGGACAGCGCCCTCGAGGATCGCGTCGACCGCGAGGAGGAGCGGCTCCAGGCGAACCCGGGGGACCAGCGCTTGCTCCAGGAGCTCGTGCGCGACTACTACTCGCTCGCGACGAGCCAGCGCGAGAGCGGCAGCGTTGCTTTCCCCGACGACGCGAAGGACGAGCTCCGAAAGGCCGGCTCGTACTGGCAGCGGTACCTGGAGTCCGCGGACGACCCGAATGCCGACACCGCCACGGTGGCGCTCCAGATCTACGGGCAGGCGGCGCTCAACCGCCCAAAGGAAGAGCAGCGCGCCGCAGCCATCATCGCCCGTGAGGCGAATGACCCGGTGTCATACCTCCGGCTCGTTCAGATCGCCACCCGCGCCGGCGACACGCGGACGGCCGACCTGGCGGGCCAGAAGGCCATCGAGCTCGCTCCGCAGGGGCAGAGGAAGGCCATCAGGCAGCAGGTCAAGGCGCTGAAGGCGCCGCCGGAGGCGCAACAACCGTCCGGCTGACGTACGCTACTGGCCGCGATCACTCCCGGAAAACGGACTAGGCAGGGAGACTCCTTGAATTTCCACATCGAAGACGAAGCCGTAGACGACACGACGCATGTGATCGAGCTCGGAGGTGAGGTCGACCTCTACACCGCACCGGAGTTCAAGGAGCGGATGGTCGAGCTCATCGAGTCGGGCAAGAAGCAGATAGTCGTCGACCTGTCGAAGGCGACGTTCATCGACTCCACCACGCTGGGCGTGCTCGTTGGCGGCGTGAAGCGGCTGCGGCCGGCCGGCGGCTCGCTTGCGCTCGTCTGCACCGACGAGAACATCACGAAGATCTTCGAGATCACCGGCCTCGACCGGGTGTTCCCGATCCACGGCTCCCGCGAGGAAGCCCTGGACGCAGTCAGCTCGGGCGCCACTGACTAGACTCGCCTGCTCGGGCCGTTAGCTCAATTGGCAGAGCAGGAGACTCTTAATCTCAAGGTTGTAGGTTCGATTCCTACACGGCCCATTGGACGAGCTCGCCGCCCCCACCACCATCGCTGAGCTCGCCTGCGTCGACGGCAGCACCCTGCCCGCGCGGGAGGCCACCATCCCCGCTACGGATGAAGGGCTGCTCCGCGGCGACGGCGCCTTCGAGGTCATCCGCGTCTACGACGGGCGGCCGTTCGCGCTTCGCGATCATCTGGACCGGCTGGAGCGTTCGGCGGCGAACCTTCGACTCGAGGGGGTGCCGAGAGCCGAGCTGGAGAGCGAGATCCCCGCTCTCCTCGATGAGCGCGGAGGCGCCGACTTCGATGGCTGCCTGCGGGTGGTGCTGACTCGCGGCGGCCACCGGCTCCTGCTCACGGAGCCGCTGCCGCCGTCGCCCGAGCGGGTGCGGCTCGGGGTGGTGGAGTACGCGCCCACGCGCGTGCTCGACGGGATCAAGTCGCTCTCCTACGGGGCGAACATGCTCTGCGGGCGGCTCGCGCGCGAGCGCGGCTTCGACGAGGCGCTGCTCGTGACGCCGCACGGGCGCGTGCTGGAGGCGCCCACCTCGTCGCTCTTCTGGGTGGACCCCGAGGACACGATCAACACGCCGCAGCTCAGCGAGCACATCCTCGCGTCGATCACGCGGCACCGCGTGATGGAGGTCGCGGACGTCACAGAGCGCCCGTGCACCATGGACGACATCCGCTCTGCCCGCGAGGCGTTCCTCGCCTCCACCACGCGCGAGGTCCAGTCGATCGCCGCCATCGAGGAGATCGAGCTCCCGGAGGGGGAGCGGACGCGCGAGGTGCGCGACGCGCTGCGCCGCCGGATCGAAGAGGAGCTGTCGGCCGGCTGATCCTGACGGTCATCGGCAACCGCCCGCAGTTCGTGAAGGCGGCTGCGGTCTCGCGTCGGCTGCGTGACCTGAGCGACGAGGTCATCGTCCACTCGGGCCAGCACTACGACGACGAGCTGTCGCGCATCTTCTTCGAGGAGCTGGGCGTGCCCGCCCCCGAGCGCCAGCTCGACGCAGGCGGCGGCACCAACACCGCGCAGACCGCGCGGATCCTGGCGGGTCTCGAGCCGATCCTCGAGGCGCTCCGTCCCGCGCTGGTGCTGGTCTATGGAGACACGAACACGACGCTCGCCGGCGCGATCGCCGCCGCTCAGGCGGGCATTCCCACCGGCCACGTCGAGGCCGGCATGCGCTCGTTCGACCGGTCGATGCCGGAGGAGCTGAACCGCGTGCTCACGGACCACGCGAGCGACCTGCTCCTCTGCTCCACCGAGACGGCGATGGCGAACCTCGAGCGCGAGCACGCCGCGGGCGAGGCGCACCTGGTGGGCGACGTGATGGCGGACGTCTCGCTCACCTTCCGCGACATCGCCGAGGAGCGCTCGCGGATCCTGGAGGCTCGCGGCCTCGAGCCCGGCGAGTACCTCGTCATGACCGCGCACCGGTCCGGCAACGTGGACGACCCCGGGCGGCTGGCGAAGCTGGTGGAGCTGATCGAGGCGCTGCCGCGGAAGGTGGTATTCCCGGTGCACTTCCGTACCGAGGCGCGCCTGCAGGCCGCGGACCTGTTCGAGAGGCTGGAGCGCGCGGAGCACGTGGAGCTCGCGCCGCCGCTCGGCTACCTCGACTTCCTCAAGCTCGCCAGGCACGCGCGCGCGGTCCTCACGGACTCGGGCGGCGTCCAGAAGGAGGCGTATCTCCTGGGGGTCCCGTGCGTGACTCTGCGAGACACGACCGAGTGGGTCGAGACCGTGGAGAGCGGCTGGAACGTGCTCGTGGACCTGGACCGCGAGGCCGCGCTGGCGGCCGTGGAGCGGACTCCGCCCGCCGAGCGTCCCGAGCTGTACGGCGGCGGCCATGCTGCCGAGCGCGTTTGCGACGTGCTCGCCGCCTACACTCAGCGCCTATGAAGATCGGGGTCGTAGGCCTCGGCTACTGGGGCCCGAACCTCGCCCGTAACTTCGACAGGCTTCCGGACGCCGAGCTGCGCTGGCTGTGCGACGCGTCCGACGAGGCGCTCGCGCGCTGGGGAGCGGCCTTCCCGTCGGCGCAGGCCACGACCTCGCTCGACGACCTCCTCGCGGACGACTCGCTGGACGCGGTGGCCGTGGCGACGCCTGTGCCAACACACGCCGAGCTGGCCCAGCGGGTGCTCGCCGCCGGGAAGCACTGCTTCGTCGAGAAGCCGCTGGGACGCTCCGAGCAGGAGGCGCAGGCCGTCGTGGACGCCGCGCGCTCGGCGGAGCGCGTGCTCATGGTCGGCCACCTGCTGGAGTACCACCCGGGCATCGAGCAGCTGAGCGACCTGGTGCGCTCCGGCGAGCTCGGCGAGCTCCGCTACGTCTACTCGCACCGGCTGAACCTGGGGAAGCACCGCCAGGACGAGAACGCGCTGTGGTCGCTCGGGGCGCACGACGTGTCCGTGATCCTGCGGCTGGCCGGCGAGGAGCCGTACGAATGCACGGCCGTGGGGGAGAGCTACGTGAAGGCGGGCGTGGAGGACGTCGTCTTCGCGTTCATGCGCTTCGAGTCCGGCCTCACGGCGCACATGCACCTCTCGTGGCTCGACCCGCACAAGGAGCGGCGCTTCACCGTCGTCGGCTCGAAGCGGATGGCGAGCTTCGACGACATGGAGCTCGAGCGGAAGCTCACGGTCTACGACAAGGGCTTCGACGAGGATTACTCGTCATACGGGGAGTACATCGCCCGGTCCGGTGACGCGTTTTCGCCCCGGGTCTCGAACGAGGAGCCGCTGCGGATCGAGTGCCGGCACTTCGTGGACTGCGTTCGCGAGGGCCGCGAGCCGCGCTCGGACGGGGAGGCGGGGTTGCGCGTGGTTCGCGTGCTCGAGCAGCTCCAGCGATCGCTCACGGAGAGCGCGTCCCTTGCCCGCCGCTGAGCTGACGCCCTCCGACCGCGCGCCCGGCCTGCTGCTCGGCGCCGGCGTCGAGCTGCCGGACGACGTCGAGCTCGGCGGCCACGTGGTGCTGCACGCGGGCTCGCGGATCGGGGCCGGTGCCCGGCTTCAGGACGGCTGCGTGATCGGCAAGCCGCTCGCGCTCGGCAAGTACTCGAGCGCGGCGCCGGCCGACGAGGGCGCCGTGGCGAGCGTGGGCACCGGCACCACGATCGGAGCGGGAGCCGTGGTGCTGGCCGGTGCGAGCATCGGGGCGCGCTGCGTGGTCGGCGACCAGGCGCACGTGCGTGAGCGCGCCGAGATCGGGGACGAGTCCGTCGTGGGGCGGGGCGTGTCCGTGGACTTCGACGTGCGCGTGGGCGCACGCGTGCGTATGCAGACGGGCGCGTACGTGACCGCCCGCTCGGTCGTGGAGGACGACGTCTTCATCGCGCCCGGCGCGCTGCTCACCAACGACCCGACCGCCGGACGGCGTCCGGAGGGCATGGAGCTGCGCGGCGCGACCCTGCGGCGCGGCTGCCGCATCGGCGCCGGAGCGGTGCTGTTGCCCGGCGTCGAGGTCGGCGAGGAGGCATTCGTGGCCGCGGGCGCCGTCGTCACCTCGGACGTTCCTCCTGGCGCGCTCGTCATGGGCGTGCCCGCCCGGGTGGTGCGGTGAGGCGCCCCCACCGGCATCGTTCGCTCCAGCCGGGCCGTGGCACGCTCGTGCTCGGTGCCGCCGCAACGGCGGTCGTGGGCGCCGTCGTGGGCGTGGAGCTGCGCCGCGTGTGGCGGCGGGGGTCGGCGCACTCGCTCAGCGGCGCCCATCACCCGATCCGCGCCGGCGAGAAGGCGGTCGCCGAGACGGCCCAGGTGGCCCGCGAGGGCTACCGCGTGGTCTCGACGCGCGAGAACTCCATGTTCAACCTGCTGGCCTCGTTCGCGACGACCTTCATCCTGGCCCGCTCGGTGACGTACCTCCTGCGTGGCCGGCGGAGCTTCGGGCCGTTCCGCAATGTGCGCGTCGGCCACCGGCACATCCACCACTACGTGCCGGGGATCATCATGGCCTTCGCCTCGGGCACCGGCGCGCTCCTGACCCGAAACGAGCGGCTCGAGCCCTGGCTCGCCGTGCCGTTCGGAGTGGGCATGGGCCTGACGCTGGACGAGTCGGCCCTGCTGCTGGAGCTCGAGGACGTCTATTGGAGCCGCGAGGGCCTCCTGAGCGTGCAGGTCACGCTCACGGTCACCGCCATGCTCGGCGCGCTCGCCCTCGGGCTGCGCTTCCTGCGGCGCGGCGAGCAGATCGTGCTCGAGCCCGCCGGCGTGTGAACCCGTACGGGGTGAGGTACAGCGTCGGGCGGGACTGGGGCTTCACACTCCTGAGCGCGGGCCTCTGGCTCGTCTTCTGGTTCCACCGCACCCGGAGGCTGCTCGACGGCGAGCTGGCGCGTGGCCGCGACGACGCGGTGCTCCACTCCATCGGGCTGGTCGTCCCGATCTGGAACATCTTCGTCCTGTACTGGCTCTACCGCGATCTGGACGACCTGCGCCGCTGGAACGGGCTGCCCGGCCTGGAGGTCGCGCTGTACACGATCGGCGGTGCGCTGGCGCCCGTCGTGACGTACAGCATCGCGCTCGGCAAGTTCAACGAGCTCTGGGACAGGCGCACGCAGGGCCTTGCGGTCGAGGCGCCCGTCTCCGGGGGAGAGAAGGCGGTGCTGGCGGCCGGCGCCGCGCTGTGGCTCCTGTGGGTCGGCTGGATAGCGGCGCTCGTGTTCTTCGAGCTGGCCTAGATGGTTTGATTGCGCCATGGAGACCCCCCACAGGCCCGATCAGCCGCGCGACGACCAGCCCTCGGCGCCACCCCCGCCGCCCGGCGGGCCGCAGGCTCCGAGCGCCCCGCAGGCCCCGCCGCCCGGGCCGCAGGCGCCCGGGCCGGAGAGCGCACCGTCCTACGGCGGGCCCGTTCCCGCCGGTGGCTGGCAGCAGCCGATCGCGCCGCAGCCGGGCGCGGGCTGGGCCGGCAGGCCGCTCGCGGGCTGGGGCTCGCGCCTGGCCGCGTACCTGATCGACGGCCTGATCCTGCTGTTTCCCGCGGTGTTGCTGACGATCGTCGTCGTGGCGATCGCCGCGGGCAGCGACACGGGCGCGATCGTCACCGGCATCCTCGGCTTCCTCGCCTATCTGGTGGTCGCGTTCATCTACGCGCCGGTCCTGATGGCGCGCGGCGGGGAGCGCAACGGCCAGACCTGGGGCAAGCAGATGATGAAGATCCGCGTGGTCCGCGACTCCGGTGAGCCGATGGGCTTCGGCTGGGCGGCCCTGCGCGAGATCGCGGTGAAGGGCCTGGCTGTGACGATCGCCTCCTCGATCATCCCGTTTATTCCCTGGTTCCTGAACTTCTTCTGGCCGCTCTGGGACGACCAGAACCGCGCGCTGCACGACATGGTCGTGTCAACCCACGTGGTGAGCGCCTAGGCGCTCGGCGGCCTCGGTCCAGATCATCTCGTCGCGGCCGGGGCCCACGCCGACCATCACGATCGGCACGCCCAGGAAGTCCGAGACGAAGTCCAGATACGCCTGGGCGTTCGCGGGCAGCTCGTCGATCGAGCGGCAGGCGCGGATGTCCTCGTGCCAGCCGGGCAGCTCCACGTAGTCGCCCTGCACCTTGTGCACGATCGACTGGTGGTAAGGGAAGTCGTCGAAGCGGGCGCCCTCGGGACCGAGGTAGCGAACGCCCACGTTGAGCGGGCCGACGCCGGTGAGCACGTCGAGCTTCGTGAGCACCAGGCCGGTCAGGCCATTCACCCGGGTCGCGTAGCGCAGCGCCACCAGATCCAGCCAGCCGGTTCGCCGTGGGCGGCCGGTCGTCGTGCCGAACTCGCCGCCCGCCTCCCTGAGCTGCTCGCCGAGCGCGTCGTCCAGCTCCGTGGGGAAGGGGCCGGCGCCCACGCGCGTGGTGTAGGCCTTGGCGATTCCCCAGACCTCGTCCAGCGCGCCCGGGCCCACGCCCGCTCCAGGTCCGGCGGCGCCCGCGACCGTGTTCGACGAGGTCACGAACGGATAGGTGCCGTGGTCGATGTCGAGCAGCGCCCCCTGCGCGCCCTCGAACACCACGAGGCCGCCGTCGTCGAGCGCACGCCACGCGAGCGGGGGCGTGTCCGCGATGAACGGCTCGAGCCGGTGCCCGTGCACCCGGTACTCCTCGGTCATCGTGTGCAGGTCGAGCTCCGGCAGCTTCGCGTAGGGCCGCAGCATGAGGCGCTTGGGCTCCATCGCCGCGTAGATCTTCTTGCGCAGGATGTTCTCGTCGAGCAGGTCCTGCATCCGGATCCCGAGCCGCGCGGCCTTGTCGGCGTAGCAGGGGCCGATGCCGCGCCGGGTGGTGCCGATCTGCAGCTTCCCGAGCTTTGCCTCACCCTCCTGGTCGAGGAGCTTGTGGTACGGCATGATCAGGTGCGCGTTGGCGGACACGCGGAGGCCGCTGAGGTCGATCCGCCGCCGCCGCAACTCGTCGATCTCGGCTGTGAGCACGACCGGGTCGACCACGACGCCGTTGCCGATGGCGCACAGCTTGCCGGGGTAGAGGATCCCAGACGGGATCAGGTGGAACTTGAAGGTCTCGCCTTCGCGGACGATCGTGTGCCCGGCGTTGTTGCCGCCCTGGAAGCGGATCACGAGATCAGCCTGCTCGGCGAGCAGGTCAACCACCTTCCCCTTCCCCTCGTCGCCCCACTGGGCGCCGACGATCACCAGACCGGGCATCGCGAATGAGTCTAGGACCGGAGTGGGCTAGACCGCCGCGTCCTGCGGCGGCATCGGCTCGGCGGCGCGGTCCCGGTAGAGGTTCGCGAACTTCGGATACTTCGGCAGGAAGGTGAGCGACACCTCGCCGATCGGCCCGTTCCGGTGCTTGGCGACGATGAAGTCCGCCTCTCCGAGCCGCTCGGACTCCTTGTTGTAGTACTCGTCGCGGTAGATGAACATCACGACGTCCGCGTCCTGCTCGATCGAACCGCTTTCGCGAAGATCGGAGAGCATCGGCACCGGCGGGTTGCGCGACTCGACCGCGCGCGAGAGCTGTGACACGGCGATCACCGGCACCTCGAGCTCGCGCGCGAGGATCTTCAGGCCGCGGCTGATCTGGCCGATCTGCTCGACGCGGCTGCTCTCCGGCCGACCCTCCGGGCGCATCAGCTGCAGGTAGTCCACCACCACGAGCCCGAGACCGTGCCGCGCCGCCAGCCGGCGCGACTTCGCGCGCAGCTCCAGCACGCTCATGTCGCTCGAATCGTCCACGAAGATCGGCGCGCGGGCGAGCTTCTCCACTGCCTGGAGCACCTTTGGCCACTTCTCCGCGCGCACGCGCCCCTTCCGCAGATCGTCGCTCGACACGCGCGCCTGCGAGGCGAGGAAGCGGTGCGCCAACTCGGTCTCGGACATCTCGAGCGAGAACAGCGCCACCGGCACGCCGGCCTCCACGGCGGCGTACTCGGCGATGTTCGTGGCGGCGGCGCTCTTGCCCATGGAGGGACGCGCCGCCAGCACGATCAGGTTGCCCGGCTGGAAGCCGCCCGTGAGTGCGTCGAGGTCCGAGAAGCCCGAGGGGGTGCCGGTGAGGCCTACGTCGGTCTTCGAGAGCTCCTCGAGCTTGTCGATCTCGTCGTGGAGGATCGCCTCGAGCGACCGCATCTCCGACATGCCGCCGTCGTGGCCGATCTTGAACAGGACCGACTCGGCGCGTTCGATCAGCTCGCGCGCCTCGCCCCGGTGGGCGGCCACGTCGTCCTGGATCTCGCGCGTCGCCTTCAGCACGCTGCGAAGCAGCGAGTGCTCCTTGACTATGCGCGCGTAGTCGAGGACCGCTCCCACGGCGGGCACGACGGTGGGGAGCGAGTGGAGGTACGGCTCCCCGCCGGCCTTCTCGAGCTCGCCGCCGCGGCGCAGCTCCTCGGCGACCGTGAGCGCGTCCACCGCCTCCGGGGTTGCCTTCTCCTTCAGGCGGATCATCGCCTGGAAGATCGCGCCGTGACGCGGCCGGTAGAAGTCGTGCGCGCGCAGGCCGACCTCGAGCAGGACGCCGTCGAGCGCCTGCTCCGTGAGCAGGATGGCCCCTAGGACGGAGGCCTCGGCCTCCTCGTTGTGGGGCGGGACGCCGACCGCTGCCTCGGGCGGGACGGCTACGGCCACGCGGCCGGCTCTACGCCTGTGGCGTGACGATCGTCTTCACGTCTGCCGTCACGCCGTCGGAGACCTCGACGGAGACCATGTGCGTGCCCGTGGTCCTGATCGGCTCCTCCAGCTGGACGCGACGCTTGTCGAGCCGCACCCCGCGTGCCTGACGGATCGCGTCGACGATCTCCTGCGAGGTGACGGAGCCGAACAGCCGGCCGTCGTCGCCCGCCTGGTGCGAGATCGTCAGGACGGTCTTCCTCAGGAGCGCCGCGGTTTCCTCGGCCTTGGCGGCCGCGTCGGCGACAGCCTGCTCCGCGAGCTCACGGCGCCGCTGCGACTCCGCGATCGCGCCGGGCGTGGCGGGCTGGGCCAGCTTGCGCGGCACGAGGAAGTTGCGGAGGTAGCCCGGCGAGACGTCGATGACGTCGCCGCGCTCTCCGAGGGTGTCCACGTCCTTCAGGAGGATTGCCTGGGCCATGATGGTCCGTCGCCTACCTGTCGGCGACGTACGGCAGGAGCCCCAGCTCACGCGCGCGCTTGACCGCGGTGGCGAGCTGAGACTGGTGACGGCGGCATGCGCCGGTCACGCGCGAAGAGCGGATCTTGCCCTTGTCGCTGATCGCGCGGCGGAGCGCTGAGAGGTCCTTGTAGTCGACGACGTCGATCTTCTCCCGGCAGAACGGGCACGGCTTGAAGCGCCCCCCAGGGGCGCCCTTGCCGCGGGGCCCGCGCTTGCGGTCCCGCGTCGGTGTTCCACCACGCTGCTTCGCCACTTGTGCTCCTGCGTACTCGCTGATCCGGGATCAGAACGGAATGTCGTCGTCCGTCGTCCCTCCGGCAGCCACCGGCGCCGGCGCGAAGTCCGCGGTATCTGCCGGAACGTCGCTCTGAGGCGTGAAGCGGCCGCCGTTCTCGCCACCCTCGCGGGAGCCGAGGAACTGGACGGAGTCGGCAATGATATCGATCGCCTGCCGCTTCTGCCCGGTTTCCTTGTCCTGCCACTCACGCCACTCGAGGCGCCCGTCGACCGCGATCGGGCGGCCCTTTGACAGGTACTGGGCGCAGTTCTCGCCCTGTGCGCCCCAGACCGTTACGTCGAAGTAGTTCGGCTTGTCGACCCACTCGCCGGTCGACTGGTCCTTGCGCCGGGTGTTCGACGCCACCCGCAGGCTGCAGACCGCGGTACCGCCGCTTGTGTGCCGGAGCTCAGGGTCGCGGGTCAGGTTGCCGGTGAGTACGACCCTGTTGATGTTCGTTGCTGCCATGAGGCTGCATTCCTCCTGTCCTGCTCGAAGACCGTCGATCGAGAGTACATTCGCGATCGGAGCGCTCGGGCGTCCGCGCCCAGGAAAGTGCCGAAAAGAGCGGGGTCTTTCGCGGCCGCGTGACGATTCGGCGCCGAACGGTTACTCGTCGGCGCTGTCCGGCGCGCTTGGGATGTCCGCAGCGGGGCTGCCCGGAACGGGGCTGTTCGGAACGGGGCTGTCCGGAACGGGGCTGTCCGCGGGGGCATCCGCGCCACTCGGGACGGCTGCGTACTCCTCGTCGTCCGTCGGAGGCGCGTCCGCGGCCGCCCTGGCCGCCACCTTGGTGTCCTGGGCCTCGCGCTCCTCGCGGCGACGCGGCGCCTGCTGATCCGGCGGCGGCGGGGTGGGCTGCCCGGGCTTGACCTTGATGATTCGGAACCGAAGCACCCCGTCCATGATGCGAAGGCGCTGGTTCAGCCGGTCGAGCAGGGCGTTGTCACCGTTGAACTGGTAGAGCCGGTAGTCGGCCTCCGGCCGGTGGTCGATCTCGTAGGCCATCCGACGGGTGCCCCAGTCGTAGGTGCCGACGATCTCGCCGCCCTGGGTCATCATCGACTCGGTCTCCGAGACCACGGCGGTGCGCCGCTCCTCGGGAGCGGTCGGATCGACGAGCAGCATCAGGTCATAGAGGCCGGACATGCGACGGGAGAGGGTAGCGGACGAGGGGCGAACGGCCGGCTCCGTTCGCCTTGACCCGGCATGCGAGTGAGGTGGGGGAACGTGGGCAGGGTGGTGTGCTTGGCGGCGGCTGGGGCGCTGATCGCGCTGGGGCCGCCGGAGGGGCGGCCGCCGCCTTCCCCGGCGCGCCCGGTAACGCTGCCCGCTCTGGCTGACGTCCCCCGTCTGCGTCAGCCCCGGCCGCGGGAACGACGGGCATTGAAGGGTGGGAAAGCCGCCTGGAGAGGGGGACCTTTCGAAGTTAACCGTCATATACGCGGTCAACATCGACAGGTCCCCGCCCGGGCCCGCCCAACATCCCCTTCACCGCCACCGAACCCCGTAGGTCAGCCGAGCGCGCCCGAGCGGAGCGCACCGGCGAGCCCACCGCCAACGTCAGGCGAGTTCACGCCCGACCCGGCGCCCTAACCCCGCGCTTCGCCTCGATGTCGCGCAGCTGGTCGTCCACCCAGTCGCCCGGGTGGCGGGCGGTCACGATGCGCTTCTGGCCCTGGGCCCGCCACGAGCGCTCCTCGGCGGACATGGTCAGCGCGCGGTGGATCGCGTCGGCCTGCTCCTGCACGTCGAACGGGTTCACCGACAGCGCGAACTCGGCCAGCTCCTCGTGAGCCCCGGTGTTCTCGCTCAGCAGGGAGACCCCGTTGCGCTCGTTCACCAGCGGGCCCTCCTTCGCGATCAGGTTCATCCCGTCGAACATCGCGTTCACCATCAGGAGGTCGTAGTGCTTGTAGGCGGCGATCGCCTCCTCGAGGTTCTCGCGCAGCCGTAGCTCGATCGGCATCCAGTCCGTGGTCCCGTGGCGGTGGTTGACCACTGCTACCAGGGCTTCGATGCGCTCGAGGTACTCCGCGTACTCCGGCACGTCCTGGCGCGACGGGATCAGGTGCGCGATGAAGGTGACCTGCTCCTTGAACTCCGGGTGCTGCTCCAGGAACAGGTCGAACGCCGTGAACCCGCGCAGGATGTTCTTCGAGAGGTCCGCCCGGTCAACGCGCAGGATCAGGTGCTCGCGGCGGCGGCGCAGGATCTCGCGCTCGTACTGGTGCACGGCGGGGCGCTGGGCGGTCTTCTGGAACGTCTCGGCGGAGATCGGCAGCGGGTACGAGCGCACCCACACGTCGCGGCCGTCGAACTTCACGATCCCGGCCTCCTCGTCCACCTCCAGGTCGAAGAGCTCCCGGCAGCAGAACAGGAAGTTGCGCCGGTAGGAGCGCGTGTGGAACGCGATGATGTCGTTCGACAGGATCCCCTCGTAGATGTCCTCGCGCATATCCGCGGGGAGCACGCGCCACGCGTCCGGCTGCGTCCAGGGGATGTGCACGAAGTGGTGGAGGAAGAGGTCGGGGCGCGCCTCGCGGATGAACTTCGGCGCGATGTAGAGGTGGTAGTCGTGCAGCATCACGACGGCCTCGTCCTCGCCCTCGAGCTCGTCGAGCACCGCGCGGGCGAGGTCCTCGTTCACTACGCAGTAGCCCTGCTCGTAAGCCTGCACCTCGGCCTGGCGGATGTCGGGCGCGTTCGAGAGGTCCCACAGGTAGTGCTGGATGAACCACAGCATCGGGTTCGCGACGACGTTGTAGAAGCGGTCGTACGCGTCCGCGTCGCTCGTGACCAGCCGCACCCGGTACGTGTCTCCGTCGAGCTCGACCGGGAACGACTTCCCTCCGCGCTCCTCCGCCACCCGGGCGTCCTCGTCGGTCATCGCGGACGCCACCCAGACGGCGTCGCGGTGATGCACGAGGCCCTTCAGCGCGGTGACGAGGCCGCCTCCCCCGCGCCTCGCCTCGCCCCCCTCGAACGTGGCCGGGCCGCGGTTCGAGACAAGGACGAGGGGAGTGTCCTGGTTCACCGGTGTGCCCGGAAGATCTTCAGCCAGTCGCGCAACAGGCGCGGTGTCAGGAAGTGCGTGCGCACGTGCTCCTTGCCGGCACGGCCGAGGCGCTTGCCGAGGTCCGGCTCCCGCAGTATCCGTAGCGAGCGATCGGCGCACTCATCCGGCGACGACACGAGATAGCCGGTCTGTCCGTCCTGCACCTGGAGCGGGATGCCGCCCACGTCGCCGCCGATGAACGGCCGGCCCTTCCAGAGCGCCTCGGAGACGGTCAGGCCGAAGCCCTCGCGCGTGGACTTCTGGATCACGACGTCGGCCTGCGACTGAAAGGCGTTGACCTCGATCGCGCCCACGTTGTTCAGGTTGTTGAGGATGTGGATGTCCGGGTCACCATCGGCGTAGGCCATCGTGGAGTTGAAGAACTCCCAGCCCTCCGGGTCGTCCGTGGCCATCGAGCCCACCAGCGCAAGCTGCACGTCCGGCAGCTCCTCCGTCACCCGCCGGTACGCGTCGATCACGCCCATCGGGTCCTTCCAGGGGTCGAAGCGCGACACCTGGCATATCAGCGGGCGGTCTACGTCGATGCCGAACTGGTCGCAGACGAAGGCCGCGTCCTCGGGCGAGAGCGCCATGTTCTTCGGCGACAGCGGGTCGATCGCCGGCGGGCAGATCACCACGCCGTCGGGGGCGCCGTCAAGCCCAGCCGGCACGTACTGCTGGAGGTGCCAGACGGACACGTCGTAGTCCTTCACGAGCGGCACGATGTGCTCGATCGCGTCCGGGTTCGGAGTGGAGAGATCGATGTGGCAGCGCCAGATCCAGGTCTTCGACCGGTTCGGCACGTGCCCACGGATCCCGGCCGGCTGCGGGTCGTGGACGATGATCACGTCCCAGTCGCCCTCGACCTCCTTCGCGTTCATCTCGTTGTAGCGCTCGTAGACCGCCCACTCCTCGTCCGTGAGCGAGTCCGGGTTGCCCTGGAGCGCGTTGTGCAGCCGCTTTGTGGCGTTGTAGAACTCCTCGCGGCCGAGCATGACCTGCCACTGCGCGTCGATCCCCACGTCGTTCATCAGCGGGATCAGCGTGTAGAGGATCTCGGAGACGCCGCCGCCGAAAGCTGTCGCGGAGAGATGGAGCACGCGAAGGCCTTCGAGGTCCTTCGAGAGCTCGCGGATCTCCCCGATCAGCGGCCTTCCGGCCAGGTGGGTGTAGTCCGCGAGGCTCTTGTTGCCTACGGAGACCTGCGTCAGCACAGCGCGGCAGACTATCCAGTCTCGTTCAGGTACTTCACGAGTCGCGTGTGGCCGCTCCCGAAGTCCGCCTCGTCGACCGTCGCCTCGATGATCGCGCGGCTCAACTCCTGCTCCGAGGCGGCCACCGGGCCGACCGTTCCGTCCAGGTCCATGCACAGCCGGTCGTCAGCGAGGTGGAACGAGAAGCTCAGCCGGCTCTCATCCTCGATCGCCCGTTCCTCGTCCACGAAGTCGTTTGCGGCCTCGGTGATCGCGAGCTTCAGGTCCGCGACCTCCTCCGGCGACAGCGGCGTCAGGCGGCATACCGCCGACAGCGCCAGCCGGGCCAGGACGAGGTAATCGGGCCGGGCCGGGATCGTAAGGGCTACATCGCGGCTGTCGGTCGTTTCGGGCGCGTCCACCACTTCGGCACACTACCCAGAACTCGGCAGAAACCTACGGCTCCAGCTGGGCGGGACGACGCCCAAGCTCGACCTCGATGCTGCGCCGCTCCCCGTCGCGGAGCAGCTCGAGGCGCACCCGGTCGCCCGTCGAGTGGGCGCTGATCTCGTCGGCGAGGTCGTGCTCGCGGGTGAGGTCCTCGCCGTTCACTCCCACGATCAGGTCGCCGCCCGTTGCGATCTCCGTCTGGCCCTGAAAGTTGATTTCGTCGCTGCCGGCCTCGAGGCCCGCCTCATCCGCCGGGCTGCCGTCCACCACCTGCTGGACGAGGGCCCCGGTGTCGGCGTCGAGGTCCATGCGCTCGGCGAGCTGCGGCCAGATGGTCAGCGTTTCGACGCCGAGGTAGCCGTAGTCCACGCGGCCCTTGTCACGCAGCTCGTCGAGCGAGCGGCGCACCGCGTCGACCGGGATTGCGAAGCCCACGCCCTCGCCGCCGCCGGACTGCGACTTGATCTGAGCGTTGATGCCGAGCACGCGGCCCTCTGCGTCGAGCAGCGGGCCTCCGGAGTTGCCGGGGTTGATCGCGGCGTCGGTCTGGATCGCGTCGCCGATCTCGAAGTCCGTGAGCGACTGGATCGACCGGTCGAGGGCGGAGATCACCCCGATCGACAGCGACTGGCGCTCGCCGAAGGGGCTGCCGATCGCCGCCACCGGCTCGCCGACGGTGATCGACTCGGACTCCCCGAGCCGCAGCGGCGTGAGCGAGAGACCCTCAGGGTCGACCTTCAGCAACGCCACATCCGCGTTCGGGTCGTGACCGACGATCTCGGCGCGCACGCGGTTGCCGTCCGAGAACTCCACGTACACCTCCTCGGCCTCGGCGGCGCGGCTGGCGCGCGCGATGGTCACGACGTGAGCGTTCGTGGCGATGAAGCCGTCGCCGTCGAGCACGAACCCGGAGCCCTGGCCGCCCTCGCCTTCGTCGTCGAGCAGGCTCGGGCCGCCGTCGAAGATCGACAGCACCGTCACCACGCCGGGCGCCAGCCGGTCGTAGATCGAGGCGGGGTCGAAGCCGCCCTCGCGGCCGATGCCCTCCACGACCTGGACGCGCGTGGTCGTGACCTCGCTCCGCCCCGCCTGCTCCTCGCCGCCCTCACCGTCACCGTTCACGTCGCAGCCCGCCGCGAAGACGAGCAGCGCCGCGGCGGCCACCACCGCCGCCCGCCTCACCGGCCGGCATCCATCGGTACGCGGCCACCGGCGGCTTCCCAACTACCGTCCGCGGGCAGCTCGAGCGTGAATGCGGTGCTGCCGCCCTCCGAGGACAGCACGAGGCGGCCGTCCATCCGTTCCGCCAGCTCGCGCGCGATGGCGAGGCCCAGGCCCGCGCCGCGTGCGGCGTCGCCGGTGTAGAAGCGCTCGAACACCTTGGCGCGCGCGCCGGCCGGGAGACCTGGCCCCGTGTCTGCCACCGTGAGCTCGGCGGCGCCGTTGTAGCGGTTAGCGCTCACGGTGACGTCGGTGCCCGCGGGCGTGTGCCGCAGGGCGTTGTCGAGCAGGATACGCATGATCTGAGCGACCCGTTCCCGGTCGCACCGCGCGCTCGGGCCGTCCTCCGGCACGTCGAGCCGCAGGTCGGTCCGGTGCTCGGCGAGCCTCGGGCGGAACTCCCCCGCGATCGAGCGCGTGAGCTCGGCGAGGTCCACCGGCTCGGTGTGGAGCTCGACCTCGCCGGAGTCGAGCCGCGAGAGGTCGAGCAGGTCCACCGACAGCTTCTGGAGCCGTTCCACCTGCTCGCCCATGGTCTCGAGGAACTCGCGCCGCGTCTCCTCGTCGAGGTCCTCGTCCTGGAGCAGCTCCACGAAGCCGCCCAGGGAGAAGATCGGCGTGCGCAGCTCGTGCGAGGCAGTGGCGATGAACTCCTTTCGCGCCACGTCCACGCGACGGAGCTGCTGCTGCATGCGGTTGAAGGTGTCCGTGAGCTGGCCGAGCTCGTCCTTGGAAGTCACCGGCAGTGGCTCCACGAAGCTCCCGCGGGCCACCTCGCGCGCGCCTCTCTCCAGCCGCCCGACGCGCTGCGCGAGCCGCGCCGCGACGAGGTAGCCGCCGATCAGCGCGATCAACAGGGCCGCCGCCGTGGCGATCAGGACCCGGTTGCGAACGAACGCGACGGTCTCCTCCACGTCGGTGAAGTCCCGCGAGTAGAAGGCTACGCGCGGCCGGCCGCCGGTCCTGCGCAGCCGCTGCGCGACGACGGCGAACTCCTCGTCGCGGAAGGTGATGTAGCGACTCTGGCGCCCGTCCAGGATCGCCCTGCGCGCGAGCGCGTCGTTGAACGGCACGAGCTCGTCCGACTCGTCGAGGCGGTAGAAGCCGGGATTGCGCTCCGGGGTCTGCCGGCGCTGCCAGAAGCGGACCGTGACGCGCGCGTCCGCCGAGTCGGCCACGGAGCGGATCCGGCGTGCGTAGTCCTTCGGCGACGGCTGCCGGTTGCCGCCAACCGCGGGCAGCTCGAGCGCGGAGCGGGCCGTGCGCGCCTCCTGGACGAGGCTGTTCAGCCGTTCCTCCTTCAGGTTCTGCTCGAGCTGCGGCACCACCACGAACCAGATCGCCGAGAAGGCGGCTGCCGTGATCAGGAAGAAGATGAAGCCCAGCTTGTGGCGCAGCGAGCGCAGCGGGATCATGAGTCCCTGAAGCGGTACCCCACGCCGCGCACGGTCAGGATCAGCTCAGGCGTCTTCGGCTCCGCCTCGAGCTTTTCGCGCAGGTGGCGGATGTGCACGTCGATCGTGCGCGGGTCGCGGTAGGACGCGTCGCCCCAGACGCGCTCGAGCAGCATCGTGCGGCTGAACACGCGGCCGGGCGCGTGCGCGAGCGCGGCGAGGATCTCGAACTCGACGTAGGTGAGCTGCGCGGGCTCTCCGCGGATGACGACGGAGCGCTTCTCGAAGTCGATCTGCAGCTCACCCGCGTCGATCGGCTCCTCGAACTGGGTCTCCGGGTGTGCAAGCGCGGCGCGCCGGAGCACGGCCTTCACGCGGCTGCGGAACTCGCGCACGGAGAAGGGCTTCGTGATGTAGTCGTCAGCGCCGAGCTCGAGGCCGAGGACCTTGTCGGTCTCCTCGGTCTTCGCGGTGAGCATGATGATCGGCACCGTGCTGCGCGAGCGGATCGCGCGGCAGACGTCGAAGCCGTCCATGCGGGGCAGCATCACGTCGAGCACGACGAGGTCGAAGTTGTCATCGCGCAGCCGCTCGAGCGCCTCGCGGCCGTCCAGTGCCGGGATTACGTCATAGCCCTCCTTGCGCAGCGGGTACGTCAGGAGCTTCTGCACGGACAGCTCGTCGTCGACGAGCAAGATGCGAGGGGCCGTGGCGCTCAACCTTCGGAATTGTAGGTAGCTGCGCACCCGGCACCGCCGCGAGCTTGCCGAACTGCGTAGGTTGCCCCGCGGTGATAGAGCCGCGGATCTACCGCGCGGCGTTCGTGCCGGCCCTGCTGGCCGTCGTGCTGACGATGTTCTCGTTCCAGAGCCGTCCTCGCCCTCTACCGCAGGGCCTGGCGGCCGACGTCCTGTTCGACGGCGTGCAGGCGGCCGACCTCGCGACCCGGATCGCGTCCGAGGCGCCCGACCGCCGCGCCGGCACGCGCGGCAACCTCGCGACCGCCGAGCTGGTGGCCAACGCGTTCCGCGAGCGCGGCTTCGGCAGCGGGCCGGACGGCAATCCGGAGCTCCAGCGCTTCACGCACGCCGGCCACGAGCTCGTGAACGTGATCGGCCGCCGTGCCGGCAGCTCCCGCCGCCAGATCGTGATCGTGGCCGCCCGCGATGCCGCGGCCACCCCGGACGCGCCGGGCAGCGCCGCGGACACTGCCGCGCTGATGCAGGTGGCTCGTGTCTACCAGGGACGGCCGTCGCGCAAGACGCTCGTGCTCGCATCCGTGGACGGGTCCAACCTCGGCGAGGTCGGCGCGAGGGAGCTGGTCGCGGAGCTCCCGATCCCGGACCTCGTGGACGCCATCCTCGTGATCTCGGACCTCGGCTCGCGCGGCAGCCGCGGTCCGCTCCTTCAGGCGTGGTCGAACGACTCGCGCCGCGCGGGCGTCGGGCTGCAGCGGACCGTGGCAGAGTCGATCCGCCGGGAGCTCGGCCGCTCCGCGGGTGGCAGCGGCGCGTTCGGTCAGCTCGCACGGCTCTCATTCCCGATCGGCATCGGCTCGCAGGGGGTGCTCATCGAAGAGGGCTACGACGCGGTCAGGCTGTCCGGCAGCGGCGAGCTGCCGCCGGACGGCGACGGCCCGCCGGAGGCGATCGACGCCGAGCGGCTCGGCGCGCTCGGGCGCGCGACCCTGCGCGCGCTGAGCGCGGTGGACCAGGGCGGCCGGCCGGCGCACGGGCCGGACAGCTACGTCCAGGCGGTGAGCCAGGTGCTGCCCGGCTGGGTGCTGTCGCTGCTCGCCGGCTCGCTGCTCTTGCCCGTGCTCGTGACCTCCGTCGACGCCTTCGCGCGCGCCCGCCGCCGCCGCGTGGACGTGTTGCCCTGGCTCCGCTGGCTCGGCGCGTGGCTGGCACCCTTCCTCGCCGCCCTCGCTCTGGCCGAGTTCCTCGCGCTGGTCGGGGCCACCCCCGCGCCGCCTCCGGCGCCGGTGCCCCCGGACGTCCTGCCGGTCGACGGCGCCGCGCTCGGCGTCCTGCTCGGCATCGCCGCCGCAATGGTGCTCGCGTTCCTCGCCGCGCGCTGGCTCGCCTCGAAGCCCGACCCGGAGCTCGCGCGCCCGGCCGAGCCCGGGAGCGGCGTCGCCCTCGCGCTCGTGATCGCGGCCACCACGCTGCTGCTCTGGTTCATGGACCCGTACGCGGGGCTGCTGGTGGTGCCCGCGGCGCACCTGTGGATGCTGCTGGCGCTCACGCGGCCGCTCCCCTCGAAGCGGACGCGCGCCGTGCTGATAGCGATTGGCGCGGCTCCGGCGCTCCTCGTGGCGAGCTACTACCTGTTCGCGCTGTCGCTCGACCCGGTTCACGGCGCCTGGTACCTGCTGATGCTCGTGACCGGCCACAGCGTCGGCCTCGTGACCGCGCTGATCTCGTGCGTGATGCTCGCGGCCGCGTGCGCTACGACGGAGGCGGCGCTCCGGTGGCCGGATGTCCGGGTTTGACGACGCTCAGCGTCTGCCGGGTGCCCCTCGTGCCGATAAGGGGAGCGAGCACGGAGGTGGGGGAGATGGCAGGTAGGGGGGTCGAGCCGGCGCTCCGGAGGACGGTGGAGCACGGCAGGTACGAGGTCGACTCGCGCGCGGTCGCGGAGGCGATCATGCGCTCATGGGTGCTCATAGCCGCTGAGGCCCGTGACCGGGCCGTCAGGGCCCAAGAGGAGAAGCCCGCTCCCCGCTGACACCTCGCCGACCCACGTGAGCGGAGCCGCCGCCTCGGCGGCCGCGCGCCGCGCCTCGGGGACGGTCACGAGCAGCTCGTAGTCGTCCCCGCCGGTCACCGCGTCCTCGGCGCCGACGCCGGCCGCCAGCGGCAGCCGGCCGAGCTCGACACGCAGCTCGACGCCGCTTTGCTCGGCCACGTGCCGGGCGTCGGTGGCGAGGCCGTCGCTCAGGTCGATCATCGCGGTCGCGCCCGCCGCGGCGAGCGCTCGTCCGCTCGCGAGGCGGGGTCGCGGGCGGAGGTGCCGCTCCACGAGCTCGGCGGGCTCGCGGCGGGACTCGGCGAGCAGCCGCCGCCCCGCCTCGGAGCCGCCGAGCTCCCCGGTCACCCCGACCAGGTCGCCCGGTCGCGCGCCGTCGCGCCCGACCAGCTCCCCCGGCTCGTCCGCCCAGCCCGTCACGGCGATCGTCACCACGAGCACCGGGCCGTGCACGACGTCGCCGCCGGCGATCGTGGCGCCGCACTCACGCGCCAGCTCCTCCATGCCGTGGACGAGCTCGAGCGGCTCCTCGAAGTCGCCGGGCAGCACCACCGAGACGTACGCCTCGCCCGCCTCCGCGCCCATCGCGGCGATGTCGGACAGGGCGGTGGCGAGCGCCTTCCAGCCGATGTCCGCGGCGGAGTGGGTGGCGCGCTCGAAGTGAACGCCGTCCACGAGCGTGTCGATCGAGGTGACCGCGAACGGACGCGCGCGCGTGACTGCCGCGTCGTCCCCTGTCCAGCGCACGAGCCGCCCGCTGCGGTCGGCGAGCGCGCTCTCGATGGCTCTGATCAGGTCGAGCTCACCCACGCGCTACGCGGCGGGTCGCCCGCGGGCCGGCATCAGCCCGGGGCGGCGGTGCCGTTCCCGTTGCCGTTGCCATTCCCGTTCCCGTTGTTCTCCGGGAGACTGGGCGCGACCTCCTCGGCCGGCGCCTGCGTCTCGGGCTGGTCGAGCGGCGCCTCCTCGTAGAAGCGCGGGTCGTACTCCTGGGTGCTCGGCGCGCTGTAGGTGCTCGAGTCGTCGTAGTACTCGCCCGTCCCGGCCGAGCCGGTGGACGCGTACTTTCCGAAGAACGGTGAGAACTCGGCCGGCTCGGTGGGCTGCGGGAAGTCGTCGCAGTTGTCTTCCTTGGCGGTGACCATGAAGTCGTGCCAGATCATGGCCGGCCAGGTGCCGCCGGCCACCGAGCCGATGCGCGTGGCCTCCATCGACACCTGCGCGTCCGGGTAGCCGACCCACACGGCGGTCGCGAGCTTCGGCGTGTAGCCCACGAACCAGGCGTCGTTGAACTCGTCGGTGGTGCCGGTCTTGCCGGCCGCGGGGCAGCCGATCTGCGCCGCAGTGCCGGTGCCGCCCAGGACGTTCTGCTCGAGGATCTGCGTGACCTCGTACGCCTGACCATCGGTCAGGACGCGCGTGCGCTTGGGCTTGCCGAGATCCTCCGACTTGCCGTCCGGGAACACCACGCGCTTGATCGCCTTGGGCTTGCTCCGCATGCCGCCCGCTGCGAGCGTGGCGTAGGCGTTCGCCATCTCGAGCGGCGTGACGCCGAGCCGAAGGCCCCCGAGGCCCTCCGCCGGGTAGCAGTCGAGCTTCGTGCGGACCCCGAGCAGCTTGGCCGTCTCGCAGACCTTCTTCGGCCCCACGTCGAGGATCATCTGGGCGTAGACGGTGTTGTCCGATGCGAGCGTGGCGCGGGCGACGGTCATGGTCCCGCTGTAGGAGTGGCTGTAGGTCTGGACCTCCCACGGCGTGTAGATCCCGTTCTCCGGGTCGGTGATGTTGAGCGGCTTGGAGGTGTAGGTCGTGGAGTTCGGGTCCATGCCGGCGCGAATCGCGGCCGTCAGCACGAACGTCTTGAACGACGATCCCGGCTGGCGGTGACCCTGGGCCGCCAGGTTGAAGCGGCGGTCCTTGTAGGAGCCGCTCGATGCCATCGCGCGGATGTAGCCGTTCGAAGGGTCGATCGATACCAGAGCCCCCGCCGGGTCGCTGGGGTCGTAGAGCTGGCCCGTGATCGCCTTGCGCGCGAGCTCCTGCATCGCCGGGTCGATCATCGTGTGAATCCGAAGACCGCCCCGGCGAACGACTCCGAAGCCGTACCGCTCGATCAGCTTCTCCTGCACGAAGTCGAAGAAGTAGGGCTCGCGCCGTGTGATGTAGCGCGTGCCGCGCTCGAGTCGCAGCTCCTCGTCCATCGCCGCGGCCGCCTCGGACTGGCTGACGAACCGGTTCGAGACCATCTGGCGGAGGACTTCGTTGCGCCGCGCGATCGCAGCCTCGGGGTTGCGGAACGGGTTGTACTGCGACGGCGCCTGGGGCAGCCCCGCGAGCAGCGCCGACTCGGCGAGCGTCAGCCGCTTCGCGTGCTTGTTGAAGAAGGTCACGGCCGCCGCCTCGACGCCGATCGCGGTGCGCCCGCCGACCGTGCCGTACGGGACCGAGTTCAGGTAGTTGTGGAGGATCCAGGTCTTCGAGTGCTCGTCCTCGAGCTCGGAGGCCAGCTTCGCCTCGCGGATCTTCCGCGCGAAGTCTCGCTTCGGGTCCTTGATGTAGAGCGCGCGGACGAGCTGCTGCGTGATCGTCGAGCCGCCCTGCACGGTCTTGCCGGACTCGAGGTTCTTGATGCCGGCGCGGACGATCGCGTTCAGGTCCACGCCGTCGTGCTTGTAGAAGCGCTCGTCCTCGATCGCCACCGTCGCGCGGCGCAGGTCCACCGGGATGTCCCGCCACCGGACCACGCGGCGCAGGACGTCCGACTGGATGAAACCGAGCCGCGAGCCGTCGGCTGCGTAGACGACGGAGAGCTGCCCCTTGTCGTCGGGCTTCAGCTCGGACAGGTCAGGCGCGCTGGCCGCGATGGCCAGCACGTATCCGACCGCTGAGATCGCGGCGATGACCGCCACCGTGACGAGCACGCCGACGCCGAGCAGCACGGAGCTGCGCCCGGTATGACGGCGACGCCGCCGCTTCAACTTTCGCTGCCGCTGTGTCACTCAGGCCTCGGTTGAGGATAGTGCGTGCTCTCGCAGTAGACGCAGCCAGCGCGCGCGCAGCTCCGCCGCCTTCTTTCCACGCTGCGAGGCGCTCGGCGCCCAGGTCGTCGCGCTCAGCCGCACGCCCTCCTTGTCGACCTCGGCGACGCTCACCTGGATCTCCTCCTCCTCGTCCGCGATCAGCTCCATGGCCTTGTCGAGGTCGGCATCCGGCGGGAGCCAGACCGACACCTCCACCTGCACGCGCGGGTCGAGGATCGTGTGGTTCAGGATCGAGCTCTGCGCCAGCCGCTCGTTCGGGACGATCAGGCGCCTGCCGTCGTCCAGGCGGATGTACGTGTAGGTGAGCCTCACATCCTCGACCTGGCCGGTCTCCTCCTCGAAGGTCACCAGGTCGCCGATGCGGATCGGCTGCGTGATGGCGAGCAGGATCCCCGCGATCGCGTTGGCGAGCGTCTGGCGGGCGGCGAAGCCGACGACGAGGCCAAGCACCGCCGACGACGCGAGGATGCCGGTGGCGATGCTCCTCACCCCGGGTATCTGCGCGGCCGCGAAGCCGGCGCCGATGACGAGGATGAGGGCGTAGACGAGCCGGCGGACCAGGCGCATCCGTGTATGCGTTGCGGGCGTGAGCTCGCCCCGCGTCACCAGCTCACCCACCTGGGTGCCGCGCTTCGCGATCTGCCGGTCCACGAGATGTGCCACGACGAAGGCGATCGCGACGGCGATCCCGGCTTTCACCCAGTCCCCCGTGGCGACGGCTGTGTAGAAATCGGCGTCCGGCATGGCGTATGAGGCTACCCCCGCGCGGGCGCGCGCAATCGCGCAGGCACGCGAATCAGAGGCGTTCCGGGCAGCCCTCAGGGTTGGGCTGTCCACCCGCGCCGCGGTGCTCCTCGTGGCGATCTTCGCCGCGCTCTCGTTCGGTCCTGCGAGCGGCGGCCTGGCCGAGGAGAACGCGGCGAAGTTCGACGAGCCGGCACTCACGCACGCGATCGCCGACCCGCTGCTCGCGCCGCTCGCCCGCTGGGACTCCGTCTGGTACCTCCGCGTGGCCGACTCGGGCTACGGCGACTCGGCGCCACGAGCGGCGTTCTTCCCGCTCTACCCGCTGCTCGTGCGCGCCGTGGCAACGCCGCTCGGGGGCTCGAATGCGGCGCTCCTGGTCGCGGCGTACCTGGTGTCGCTCGCCGCGTTTCTGGGCGCCCTGGTGGTCCTCTTCCGGCTCACGGAGCTCGAGCTGGGGAGGCGCCTCGCCCGACCGGCGCTACTGCTCCTCGCGCTGTTCCCCGCGGCGCTCTACTTCGGCGCCCCCTACTCCGAGAGCCTCTTCCTGCTGCTGGCGGCAGGTGCGTTCTACGCAGCCCGCACGGACCGCTGGGCATGGGCCGGCGCATGCGCGGGCCTCGCGTCCGCGACCCGCTCGGCGGGCGTGCTGCTGCTGATCCCGCTCGCGCTGATCTGGTGGAGCTCGCGCCCGAGGCGCGGCGCGAACGCGGCCTGGCTCCTCCTCGCGCCGCTCGGCATCGCGGCATACGCCGCCTGGCTCGGCATCGCGGAGGGAGACGCAATCCGCTTCCTCGACGTGCAGGACGCGTGGTCACGCGAGCTCGCCGTGCCGCTCGCCGGCGCGTGGGACGGCCTCGTCGCGGCCGCGGACGGCGCGCGCCAGCTCGCGTCAGGCTCGCGCGTGCCCGTCTACTTCGAGCTTGCGGAGGGCGACCCGTTTCGGATCGCCGGGGTCAACCTGATGCTGTTCGCGACGCTCGTGTTCGCGGTCGTCGCCTGCGTGGGCGTGTTCCGGCGGCTGCCGCGCGCGTACGGCGCCTGGGTCGCCGCGTCGCTCGTGCTGCCGCTTTCCTTCCCGGTCACTCCCCAGCCGCTGATGTCCCTGCCGCGCTTCGTGGCGGTGCTGTTCCCGGTCTTCATGTGGCTGGCGGTGGTCTGCGACGAGCGCCGTTCCACCGACCTGGTCGCGGGCGCGTTCGCCGTGGGCCTGGGCCTCTTCACGGCCCAATACGCGAGCTGGCACTGGATCGCGTGACCCGGATTCGGGCAGTGCTGCTCGACGCGCTCGGCACGCTCGTGGAGCTGCAGCCGCCGGCGCCGCGGCTGGCGCGGCTCCTGCGCGAGTCGGGCTTCGAGCTGAGCGAGGAGCGGGCGGCAGCGGGGTTCATGGCGGAGATCGCGTACTACCTCGACCACCACCTCGAGGGTTCGGACCCGGAGCGTCTCGAGCGTCTCCGCGACCGCTGCGCCGAGGAGATGCGGCGCGCACTTGCCCTACCCGGCCTCGATCACGCGACCGCCCGCCGGGCGATGCTCGGCGCGCTCGAGTTCCGCCCATATCCGGACGTGCTGCCGGCGCTCGACGAGCTGCGCGAGCGCGACGTGACGCTGGTCATCGCGAGCAACTGGGACTGCTCGCTGCCCGACTGGCTCGCACCCACGGGAATCATGGAGCTGATAGACGGCGTCGTGACCTCGGCCGAGGTGGGCGCCGCGAAGCCGGAGGAGCGCGTGTTCCAGCGGGCGCTCAGCGTCGCGGGCGCCGACCCCGGCGAGGCGCTGCACGCGGGCGACACGGTGGGCAACGACGTGGAGGGGGCCGCCGCGGCCGGAATCCGGGCTGTGCTGGTGCAGCGGGAGGGCGAGCCCCCGGCGGGCGTGACCGCCATCCGCTCGCTTCGGGAGCTTCCCGCCCTACTCTGACTGCCCGTGGAGCACCCGGAGATCGCCGCGACCCCGCCTCCGCCCGACCGGCCGGAGCTGCCGGAGGGCGCCCAGCCTCACTGGCCCGCCTGGTACGCGGGAGTGGGGTTCGTCGTGGCCCTCATCGCGACGATCGTCGTGGTCGGGATCCTGGAGGCGGCCACGAACGCGAGCGCGGACGACGCGACGTTCACCGTGATCGCGACGTTCCTCCAGGGGATGATCTTCATCGGCACGGCGGTCCTGTTCGCCTCGTTCGCCGGCAAGCCGCGGCCGGAGCATTTCGGGCTCCGCGCGACGCCGTTCTGGCCGACGGTGGGCTGGGCGGCGCTCGGCATCGCGACGTTCTTCGCGCTCGCGATCGCCTACACAGCGCTGGTCCAGCCCGACACGGAGCAGACGGTCACGCAGGACCTCGGAGCCGACGAGGGCACGCTGGGGCTGATCGCGGCCGGCTTCATGGTGATCTGCGTGGCGCCCGTGGCCGAGGAGTTCTTCTTCCGCGGCTTCTTCTACCGCGCGCTCCGTAGCCGCTATTCGGTGCTGGTGGCGGCGCTGATCGACGGCCTGCTGTTCGGGGTGATCCACTACCCGGGCGACGGCGCGGACGGCCTGTTGATCCTGCCTCCGCTGGCCGCGCTCGGGGTGATGTTCTGCCTGGTGCTCGAGCGGACGGGCTCGCTCTACCCCGTGATCGCGCTGCACGCGCTCAACAACGCGCTCGCCTACGGGGCCGCTGTCGAGGACGCCTCGGTGTCGCTCGTGTTCGGCCCGCTGATGCTGTTCGCGTGCGTCCTCGCCCCGCGAGCCCAGCGGACGGCCATGGCATAGTGAGCGCCGTATGAGCATTCGCCATCTGCTTCCGATCCCGCTTGCCCTTGCCGCGCTCGCGCCCGCGGCGCAGGCCCAGACCACGACTACCCCCGTCGAGCCCGAGCCGGCCGCCGGGAAGGCGTCGCTGTCGGTGCACGGCGGGCTGGCCACGAAGAAGACGCGCTTCTTCGCGCCGTCGCAGGAGGTCGTGGTCCGCGGCGTGGTGAAGCCGCACGTCCGGGGTGAGGTGCTCACGCTCTACGCGATCCGCCGCGGCAGGGCGAGCAAGCAGGTTCGCCGCGAGGTCGGGCGGCGCGGCCGCTACGTGTTCCGCTTCAAGGTCGGCAACCCCGGCCCTGTGCGGCTGGTCGTGAAGCACCGCGGGAACGGCAGGCAGGAGGCGTTCCGCACGCGGAACGAGACGATCCAGGTGGTGGACTGGGACGCGGGCGCCGGGGCGCGCGGGCTGAAGGTGCTGCTGCTCCAGCGCGGCCTTCTTCGGCTCGGGTTCGCGACGCCGGTAACGGGCTACTTCGACGGGCTCACGGCGAACGCGGTGAACGCGTTCCGCAAGACGAACGGGATGGGCCGCGACGGATACGCGGCGACGTCGGTCTACGCGATGGTCCTCCGTCACCAGGGCGCGTACAAGCTGCGCTATCCGCGCTCGGGCACGAACGGCAAGCACGTGGAGTTCGACTGGTCGCGCCAGGTGCTGGTCCTCGCTCAGCGCGGACGCCCGTACCGGGTCTACCACACGTCGTCCGGGGCGCCGGTCACGCCGACCGTGTTCGGGAGCTTCCGCTTCTACCGCCAGGACCCGGGGACGAACGCGAAGGGGATGGTGCACTCGTCGTACTTCATCGGCGGGTACGCGATCCACGGCTACCCGTCGGTGCCGAACTACCCGGCGAGCCACGGGTGCCTCCGGGTGCCGATCCCCAACGCCTGGTCGATCTTCAACTGGATCGACATCGGCGACCCGATCCACACGTACCGCTAAAACCGCAAAGGCCCCGCCCAGGTGGACGGGGCCTCCGCGGTTCCCCCTTTGGCTGTGCCGGCCCACCGCGCCGGCGGGGCTTTGGGGCTTACTCGGCCGGAGC
>DASSVP010000022.1:0-11224 GCA_035705985.1 Thermoleophilaceae bacterium | reverse complement strand
GGAGTCGTTCGACTTCATGCACAACGCCACGGTCTCGTGGGACGGCCAGGTCGTCGCCGCGGTGGATGAGAGCGGTGGCGGCGTCGAGCCGCGCTGCGACGGCGACGGCACCAAGCGCGGCTTCACGTGGTTCTATCCGCTGGTGACCCCGGGCACCCCGGTGGACGGCTTCGAGGACGTGCTCGGGCGCTACATCGTCCCGCGGCCGCAGGGCTCGCAGGTCTGCGTGTCGCACAACGGCAACGTCCTGCCCACCACCGACGGCAGTCGCCAGCAGGTCCAGGCGTTCTACCAGGGCGGCAACTCGTGGCTCGATTTCACGACGCCCTCGGAGCCGGACGAGATCGGCTTCGCGGACCTCGAGGATACGGCGCTCGGCGCCGCCGACTCGTGGTCGTCGTATTGGTACAACGACGTCCTCTGGGTGAACGGCGGCCTCGGCCGCCGCGGCGCCACCGGCAACCGCGGCTTCGAGGCCTATGCCCTGTACCGGGCGGATGGGAGCCGGCTCGACCTGGCGAACTCGAAGCAGCTGAACCCGCAGACGCAGGAGGCCTGGAAGTAGGGGCGCACTAGAGTCGATGGAGTGAGCCCTTCGGCGAGCCCACCCCGCTATCGCTGGGTGGTGCTCGCCGTCGGGTCGCTCGCGACGGCCGCGCTGGCGGCGGTTCAGGGCGGCCTTCCGGCGCTCGGGCCGGCGATCCAGGAGGCGTTCGGTCTCTCGCTCGTCGAGGTCACGGCCGTCTTCACCGCGTTCGCGATCGGCACGGTCGCGACGTTGCTCGCGTGGGGAGTGCTGTCCGACCGGGTCGGCGAGCGGTTCGTGATCGCCGGCGGGCTCATGGCGGGAGCGCTCGCGATGGTGGGCGCCGCCGCTTCGGACGGCTACGTCGAGCTGCTCGCGTCGATGACGCTCTCCGGCATGCTCGGCGCGAGCGCGATCGCCGCGAGCGGCCGCGCGGTGTTCGGCTGGTTCCCGCGCGACGAGCGCGGGCTGGCGCTCGGGCTTCGTCAGACCGCCGTGCCGGTCGGCGCCGCCGCGGCGTCGTTCAGCCTGCCGCCGCTCGCCTCGGGCACCGGGGTGGACGGTGCGCTGTACGCCCTGGCCGGAGTGATGGCGCTGGCCGCGGTGGCCGCCGCGGTGTGGCTGCGCGAGGGGCCGCGCGTCGAATCCGCCGCGCCGCCGGCGCCGGACGCGGCGCGCGACCCGCGCATCTGGCGGCTGAGTGCGGCGTCGTCGCTGATGATCATCGGCCAGGTGGGCATCACGTCGCTGCTGGTGCTCTACCTGTACGGCGAGCGCGACTGGTCCGCGCACGACGCCGCGATCGCCCTCGGCGTGGTGCAGGTGGGGGCTGCTGTCGCGCGCGCCTCGGCGGGCCGGTGGTCGGACCTGCGCGACGAGCGGATCGAGCCGTTCCGGCGCCTTGCGGCGCTCGCGGGCGTGCTGCTGCTCGCGGCCGCGGCGGCCGGCCCGATCGCCGTGCCGCTGCTGATGGCGGGCGGCGTCGCGGCGATGAGCTGGAACGGCCTGTCGTTCACCGCGGCGGCGGAGATCTCGGGCAGGCGCCAGGCCGGCAAGGCGATGGGGATTCAGAACACGGCCATGCGCGTGGTGGCGGCCGGCGTGCCGGTCTCGCTCGCCGCTCTGGCGTCCGCGGTGTCGTGGCCGGCGGCGTTCGTCGTGATGGGCGTGACTCCCCTGCTCGCGCGTGCCCTCCTCGGGCCGCTCGTGCAGGACGAGCGGCGCCGCCGCCTCGAGCGCGAGGCGCGCCTAGAATCACGCCGCCATGCCGGAGGGACGACTTCTGTGGACGCCGTCGGACCCTGAGTCGACCGAGATGGCGCGCTTCATGCGGGCGCGCGGCTTCTCCGACTATCACGCCCTGTGGCGATGGTCCGTCGAGGACCTCGAGGGCTTCTGGGGCGCGCTCTGGGAGTGGTTCGAGATCGGCGCGCCGTACGAGCGGGTGCTCGGGAGGCGCGAGATGCCCGGCGCCGAGTGGTTCCCGGGCACGGAGCTGAGCTACGCCGAGCGGCTCTTCAAGGAGGCGCGGCCGGGCGAGGTGGCGATCGTGCACGCCTCCGAGTCGCAGCCGCTTGCGGAGGTCACCTGGGACGAGCTGTCGGACCAGGTCGCGCGCTGCGCGGCCGGGCTGCGCCGGCTCGGGGTGGAGCGCGGCGAGCGCGTCGCGGCGTACATGCCGAACGTGCCCGAGACGGTTGTCGCGTTTCTCGCGTGCGCGAGCATCGGCGCGGTCTGGTCGAGCTGCGCGCCCGAGTTCGGCACGCCGACCGTCGTGGCCCGGTTCAAGCAGATCGAGCCGAAGATGCTGCTGGCGACGGAGGGCTATCGGTACGGAGGGAAGGACTTCGACAGGCGCGAGCGCGTCGCCGAGATCGTGGCCGCGATCCCGTCGATCGAGCACACGGTGATGGTGCCGAGCGAGTGGGACTCGCTGCTCGCCGAGCCGGCGCAGCTCGAGTTCGAGCGCCTGCCGTTCGACCATCCGCTCTGGGTCCTCTACTCGTCCGGGACCACGGGGCTGCCGAAGGCGATCGTCCAGGGGCAGGGCGGCATCCTCCTGGAGCACATGAAGAAGGCGCGGCTCCACTCGGACCTCGGCCCGGGCGACCGCTTCTTCTGGTTCACGACGACCGGCTGGATGATGTGGAACTTCCTGCTCGGCGGGTTGCTCGCCGGCGCGGCGATCGTGCTGTACGACGGCCAGCCGGACCCGGACCGGCTCTGGGAGTTCGGCGCCGAGGCGGGTGTCACGACCTTCGGCACGAGCGCGGGCTTCATCGCGGCGTCGATGAAGGCGGGGGTGAAGCCGCCGCCGATGCCGGCGCTGCGGAGCATCGGCTCGACGGGCTCCCCCCTGGCGCCGGAGGGCTTCGAGTGGGTCTACGAGCAGTTCCCCGACGTGTGGCTGTTCTCGACGAGCGGCGGCACGGACCTCTGCACCGCGTTCGTGGGCGCCTGCCCGCTGCTGCCGGTGTACGCGGGCGAGCTGCAGGCGCGCTGTCTCGGCGCGGCGGTCGAGGCGTGGAGCGAGGACGGCCGGCCCTTGACGGACGAGGTCGGCGAGCTCGTGATCACCGAGCCGATGCCGTCGATGCCGATCTACTTCTGGAACGACCCGGGCGGCGAGCGCTACCGCTCGAGCTACTTCGACATGTTCCCGGGCGTCTGGCGCCACGGCGACTGGATCAAGATCACCGAGCGCGGCAGCGCGGTGATCTACGGGCGCTCGGACTCGACGATCAACCGCGGCGGCGTGCGCATGGGCACGAGCGAGATCTACAGCGCGGTCGAGGCGGTGCCCGAGGTGCTCGACTCCCTGGTGGTGGACGTCGAGGACGAGATGATCCTGTTCGTGGTGCCGCGCGGCGCGCTGACGGACGAGCTGTCCGCGGAGATCCGGCGCCGGGTGCGCGAGCACTGCTCGCCGCGCCACGTGCCCGACCGGATCGTGCAGATCCCCGAGGTGCCGCGAACGCTCTCCAACAAGAAGCTCGAGGTGCCGGTGAAGAAGATCCTGCTCGGAGCGGCGCCGGAGAGCACCGCGAGCCGCGACTCGCTCGCGAACCCGGACGCGCTCGACTGGATCGCCGAGTTCAGCGTCAGGGCTGGCTGAGCTCCTCGTCGAGGCTCTTCGCGAGCTCGACGACGAGCTCCTCGGCCTCGGCGAGCGCATCCTCCTCGAGGCGCGCGCCGTCCGCGGTGATCGTCGTTGCCGCGATGCCGGCGGAGCTGGCGGCGTAGCCGTCGCTCGGCTCGCGGTTCGCGAACGTCTCCGTGTCCACGAGCCCGAGCAGCTGAGGGTGCGACTTGGTCGAGAGGAGCGGACCCTCCTTCTTCGTCAGCCGGAGCTCGCCGCTGCCGACGGAGTCGACGTTGACGACGGCCACGTCGCCGGACGTTAGCTCGCCGCGATGCGCCTTGAGGAACGCGCGCATGCCCTGCGCCATGGCCTTCTGCGAGCCGGTGAAGACGACGTGCACGCCGAAGCTGTCGAGGCCGTCCTGGCCGAGGCGCTCGGCGGCGCGAAGGACGACAGCCACGCCGGACGCGTTGTCGTTCTCGCCCGGGGCCGCGGGCGAGAGGATCACGTCGAGCAGGAGGGCGACGTACACGATCAGTGCGGCGGTGGGGATGAACTGGACGATCGTGAGCGCGGTGCCGCTCATGCCGGCGGCGCGGAGGACGCAGCAGGCGAGCAGGACGAGCATCGCGAGGAAGAGCGGGCGGAGCGGCCGCGTGCGCGTTGGGCCGCTGTCGTAGTGGGCCACGAGGAAGAGCGCGCCGGGCTTGTCGCGGTCGCCCCACGAGACGACGTTCTGCGACGCGCGCCGCCCGAGCAGCCGGCGGGTGGTGGGCACGATCCCGGAGAGGTCGAGGAAGGTCAGGGCGGTCGCGACGAGGACGACGACCGTGCCGACCGTGCCGTTCGAGACCGAGAGGATGCTGCCGATGACGGCGAGCGCGGCGTTGATGGCGTACCCGGTCGCCCAGGCCGGCCACACGGGGAACGTCTCGACGTCCGCCTCCCGCCCGAGCTCCTCGAGCCGAGCCGCGAGATGCTTGGCCGCCCGCCGCTCGGCATCCGAGCCGGGCGCCCGCGGCCCGAACTCGTCGACGAGCTGCTCGGCCTCTGAGAAGGAGTCGACCGTCATGCCCGGGGTGGGATTCGAACCCACACGCCCCGAAGGACAGGGCCTTTTGAGGACCCGATGTCTACCGATTCCATCACCCGGGCGACGGGATGAATCCTAGGCGCGTTCAGCGGGAGCGTTAGGCCGGCTGGGGCTCGCCGCCGCGCGCGTCCGGGCCGTAGCGGTCGGCCTCGTCGCGGGAGACCTCGATCTCCGTGCTCCACTGCTGCTGGAACCCGCGCATCGCGAAGGCCACGAGCAGGAGCTGGACCGGTACGAGGATGAGCGTCAGTAGGCCGAGGATCGACGGCTCGAGCGCCGGGTCGTCGAAGCCGGCCTTGTCGCGCTCGAACCACGCGGGCCCGGCGACGGCGGCCACGACCGCGAACAGGATCGCGAGCCCGGCCGCGACCGGCAGCACGCCGCGATTCCACTTGGCCACGAAGTACGCCATGACGATGTAGAGGATCGCGTAGAGGAACGAGACGATCTGCATGCCCTGAAGCTGCGACCAGCCGCCGAGCGTGATGACGAGGATCAGCATTGCGCTCGTGAGCAGCAGCAGAATCACGACGGCCCGGGTGGCCTTCGACTCGGCTTTGTCCCGGTTGGGATGAACGAGGACGGTGTCGGCCATCGAGGGCACAATACCCTTGCAGCGGCGTTTCTTGCGCTGGTTGGCGGGCGTGGTGGAACTAGGCAGACACGCGAGCTTTAGGTGCTCGTGGCCGAGAGGCCGTGGGGGTTCGATTCCCTCCGCCCGCATCCCCATGGTCTGCGCGAACTACGGCCTGCGGTTCCTGCTCGAGCTCGCCGCGCTCGGGTCGGGGTGGTTCGTGGAGCCCAAGTCCTCGCACGCGACAATCGGGCCGCAGCGGCTGACGCCGGCCACTGGCGCATCGATTGGGTGCTGTAGGCCCAATCCATGCGCCACTCAGCCGAGGCGGCTCCATTCGAAGCCGTGAACTTCGGCGTCTTCCTCACCCCGGCGGCCGAGGGCTACCCGGACCTCCTGCGGCAGGTGGAGGCGGCCGAGCGCGGCGGGCTCGACCTCGTAGGCATTCAGGACCACCCCTACCAGCCGCGCTTCCTCGACGCGTTCGCGCTGATCGCCGACCTGCTGGCGCGCACCGAGCGGCTGCGCTTCTTTCCGGCTGTCGCGAACCTGCCGCTTCGCCCGCCGGCCATGCTGGCGAAGGTCGGCGCGTCGCTCGACGTGATGAGCGGCGGGCGCTTCGAGCTCGGCATCGGGGCCGGAGCGTTCTGGGAGGGCGTCGCGGCGATGGGCGGCCCGCGGCGCGAGCCGGGCGAGTCCGTCGAGGCGCTCGATGATGCGATCGAGATCCTTCGTCGCGCCTGGAGCGGCGAGCGGTCGGTGACGTACGAGGGCGAGCACCATTCGGTGCGCGGCTTCAAGCCGGGGCCGCCGCCGGCGCACGAGATCGGAATCTGGGTCGGTGCCTACAAGCCGCGGATGCTGCGGTTGACCGGGCGTCTCGCGGACGGCTGGTTCCCCTCATTCGGCTACGCGGGCCCCGACGCGATCCCGGAGATGCGACGGCGCTTGGACGAGGCCGCGGTCCGCGCCGGCCGCGAGCCGGGTGACGTGCGGCGGATCTACAACCTCAGCGGGGCGATCACGGCCGGCGAGGAGCGCGGGTTGCTGCAGGGCCCGCCCTCGCACTGGGTCGCTGCGCTCGCCGGGTTCAGGCGCGAGCTCGGCTTCGACGACTTCGTGTTCGGGCCCGGGGGCGACGACCCCCTGCGCCAGATCGAGCTGTTCGCCACCCAGGTCGTGCCGGGCGTTCGTCAGGAGCTCCGCGAGGCGGCCTGACCCGCCGGCGCGGGCGCGCGGCCCAGCTGGGCCTCCGGGAGCAGCTCGTCGGAGCGGTCGGCGAGCAGCTCGCCCAGGAGGGGCCCGAACTTGAAGAGGTTGGCGCCGGCGAGGACGTCGATGTTGCCGGTGCTCCAGGTGGCGAACGCGTCGGCGCCCCACGGGAGGATGCTCGTCCGGCAGAGGCGGACGGATGCGGGTGCCGGGTCGAGCCCGGGGAGGGCCCGCTCGACATACGCGGTCAGCCGCGCGATCGCCTCGTCGACGGGCGGCTCTTGCTCGCCTCCGAGGCCGACCGCGTAGTGGCGCCCGTCGGGCATCGGCGCGGCGTAGACGGTCTCGCCGTGCACGCCGGAGCGGTCCTGGAGGCAGGCAAGCGAGCCACCGGGCTCGCGGACCGCGAATGCCGCGCGCGCGTGGAGGTCGAGCGTGAGCGGGATGTCGAGGCCGAGCCCGGCGCTCAGCTCATGGAGGCCGGCGCCGGGACAAACGATCGCCCGCTCGGCCTCCCAGAGACCCTCGGACGTCTGGAGCTCGACGTGGCCAGCGCGCTCGCGCACCGCGAACACCTCGGCCGTGACGAGCTGATCCGCAAGCGCGCCGGCGAGCCCGTCGATGACCGCGCGAACGTCGATGGCGCCGCCGAGCTCGTCGAGAAGCGCTCCGTCCTCCGGCGGCGACAGCACCGAGAGCGCGGCGACCTGCTCGTCACGATCCACCAGCCGCGCCGGCACACCCGCGGCCTCGAACGCCGCGGCGCGTTCCCCGACGTTCGGCCCGCAGATCAGAACGCCCTGGGTACCGAGCAGCGAAGCGCCGAGCTCAGCCTCGAGCCGAGCCCACTCCTCACGCGCGCGAAGGGCGAGCCGGGTGAGCCGCTCGTCGTCATGACCGTGGCGGAACACGCGCGTGCGGCCGGCCGACTGACCCGAACCCGGGACTCCCGCCTCGAACACGCGGCAGCCAACACCACGTCGCCGAAGCGCATACGCCGCCGACAGCCCGCTGACGCCGGCACCGACAACGGCCACCTCGGTGGACTGACAGCTCACGCGGCCACTGTACGGCTCGGCGCTACGATCACACCGCGAGGGGCAGTGGCCAAACGGCTAAGGCACCGGTCTCCAAAACCGGGGATTCCAGGTTCGAATCCTGGCTGCCCCGTCTCATTTCGCGCGATTCGAACTCGCTCCACGGGGGAATGATTCCGGCGTGATCGCGTACCTGCTGTTCTTCCTCGCCGGCGTCGGCTTTGGCTATGCCGCGCCGGGGAAGTGGAAGTGGCTGCCGCTTCTGTTCCCGCTCGCCCTTGCGATCGGGGCGCTCGTGATCCACGGGGTCGATGCGGCGATTCTGCTGAGGCTCGTCATCGCGCTGGTCATCACCGTGCTCGGCATCCTGGTCGGCACGATGATCGATGCGCGCACGAGCCAACAGGCCGATAACGCGCGCTACGCCTAGCGGCGGCGCGCACCGCGGCGCCACGCCCGGTTAGGTTCTTCTCCGCACCGCGACCGGGGGAGGGCTTCACATGGGCACAGTCGAGACGACGCGCGGGCCCTTAGACGTCGACGAGCTCGGGCTCACGCTCATTCACGAGCACTTCCGCGCGACCGACGAGGCCACGCGCTTCCAGTTCCCGCACCTCTATGACGAGGACGCCGAGTGGGAGGCCGCGATGAACGACGCGAACGCCGTGAAGGCTCACGGCGTGACGACCGTCGTCGAGCCGTCCGCGATGTTCCTCCATCGCGATGCCCGCTTCAGCAGCCGCGTGGCGGACGAGAGCGGACTGAACGTGATCCTCGCCACCGGTGTCTACACGTACGACCACCTCCCGCAGGGCCTCTTGACGCGAAACGAGGACCAGATCGCCGAGATCTACGTCCACGAGATCGAGAACGGCATCCAGGGCACCGGCGTCAAGGCCGCCTTCATCAAGTGCGCCGCCGACGAGCCCGGCCTCACGCCGAACGTCGAGAAGATGCACCGCGCCGCCGCGCGCGCGTCGATGGAGACCGGCCGCCCGATCATGGCCCATTCGCACCCGTCCAGCGGCACCGGGCTCGAACAGATGCGCGTGTTCACGGAGGAGGGCGTCGACCCGTCCAAGGTCCAGATCGCCCACACGGGCGACACCGACGACCTCGACTACATCGAGCGCCTCCTCGACACCGGCTGCTGGATCGGCATGGATCGCTACGGCGTGGACGTCTACCTACCGACCGAGAAGCGCAACGCCACCGTGCTGGCGCTGCTCGAGCGGGGCCGCGCGGACCGCATGTTCCTGTCGCAGGACTGGTGCTCGACGCTGGACTGGTTCCCGCCCGAGCTGATGGAGCAGCTCCACGCGAGCATGACGCCGAACTGGTCGATGACGTTCCTGTTCGAGCAGGTGATTCCCGAGCTGAAGGAGCGCGGGATGACGCAGGAGCAGCTCGACCAGATGATGGTCGAGAACCCCAAGCGTTGGCTAGCCTAAGGCCTCACTGCGGGCGTGGTGTAAAGGTGGCACAAGAGCCTTCCAAGCTCTCGGAGACGGGTTCGATTCCCGCCGCCCGCTTAGGCGTAGAGCGATTGAGGCTCGCGAAGGCCCGCTTAGATGTTTGCAATTGCGGGCCGCGCGGGCACATTGCCGTCAGCGAAAGGGGGGCGTCATATGTACATCAGCATCGGAGCAGCGATCCTCATCCTGATCCTGCTCATCATCTTCGTGTTCTGAGCTGAGCGGCGGGGGTGTCCTTCGTGGGCACTCACCGTCCGCACGGCTCCGCGCTCCACTCGGTCGTGTGTCTCATTCCCGAGCCGTGGTCAGGACCTCGCGGAGGGCGCCGCGGCGCTTCGCGGTGCGGCGGCGATGGCAGTTCGCGCAGACCACCTCGCACTTATCGATCTCGGCGAGAATCCTTTCCAGCTGGCTTGCGCGAGCTTGGGTCCTATCGCGAAGGACTTGTCCCGGATGTGGTCGAACTCGAGCACGACCGGGTCCGTCTCGCCGCAGTCGACGCAGGGATGCGTCGCGAAGTAATCGATCAACCAGCGGGTTCGCTCCAGCGTCACGAGCTGCTTCCGGGCCTTCGCCTGGTCGATGTACCGCTGCCGGTTCGCCGCGTAGTGCTCTTTGCCGTACGCCGAGCGACACGGCCGACACATGGTGTCGCGCTGACGCCCACGCCTGCGCCAGGCGAACTCGTCCGCCGTTTTTTGCTGGCCGCAGCGGCAACACTTAAGCGTCTCGGCAGGTGCCATGGCGAACCTATGTTCGCCGGAGCAGCGGACGGCGAGCCAACCGTCGAAGTCGCCGGCGCCGGGGGCCACTGCAGCGTCGCGGGCGATCTCGACGGTCTGCCCTCGACACGGGCCTACCCCGTCAGGCCAGCAGCGGCCAGTGCCTCGTCGTGGCTGCGGTACACCTTCGCCCACACGATCCGCCCGTCGCGCAGCTTGAACACGAAGCCTGCCGGGTCGTCCGTCACGAGCGCCTGGCGCTGCGCGTGGATGCGGCCGAGCGCCACCACGTAGTCGCCGCCGGCCCGGACATCGGCGACCGTAACCTCGAACTTGTCCCAGGTCCCGTCCAGATCGGTGAGGTACCGGCGCAGGCCGCTCACGCCGAGGTACGGCGTCCGCTGCTCGACCTCCGTCGACAGCGGCTCCATCATCACGCCGCGGTCGACGAGCTGGATCGTCCGCTCGACGTCGCGCGTGGCGAACGCCTTGAACAGCTCGCGCACCACCCGGACGTTCCGCTCGTCCGCGCCGGCCGCGGCCGCGCTCGTCGCCGGCGTCCCGCCGGGCAGCTGCTTGGCCAGCCGCAGCACCGTATGACCGGGGCGCGCGTCCAGTTGGACGTCGTCCATCAGCAGGTTCATGAACGCGAAGCCGCGGCCGCGCTCGGCGACCGGGTCGGGCTTGCGCTCGGCGGCATCGTCGAACTCGCCGCAGTCGCGCACGGAAAACACGAACGTGCCGGCCTCCACGCCCGCCGCCAGATGGAAGAGCCCGTCCGCGCACGGCACGCCGTGCTCCATCGCGTTCGACACGGCCTCGTTCGTCGCCACGGTGACCTGGTAGCGGGTCTCCGAATCGAATCCGGCGGCCGACAACACGCGCTCGATGAACCCGCGGCCCTCTGACAGGCCGGCCGGTCCGGCGGCAATGGCGAGCACCTGCGACTCCACGAAACGGCACGTTACGCGCTGGGCCAGCGGAGCAAGTTGGGCAAAAGCTCGCAAGGTGCGGCAATTTCGGCGAAGAAGTCGACAGCACGGCAACTCGCACTTACCATCGCCCTATCCGTTCGCCAATAGGGAAATTGGTGACGGGTGCCCCGCCCTCCCTGCGGTCGCACCGCTCGTTCGCCCTGGCCTGCCTCGCACTTCTGTGCGCACTGGTCGCATGGCCGGTTGCGGCCGCCCCGCCGGCCGACAAGGGCAAGCCCGCAGGGCCGCCCGGCCAGGCGAAGAAGGCGGCGAAGGCGAAGGGGCCGATGAAGGCCAAGGCGCCCAAGCCCAAGGTGTCCAAGCCCAAGGCGTCCAAGCCCAAGGCCCTCAAGGCGAGCCCCCGTCCGGCCCATTCGCCGCCCGGCCAGGCGGACAAGCCTCGCGCGCGCGGGAACGCGGAGGTCCAGGCCGACCAGAGCGCCGGCACCGGTGTCGCCGCCGCGGCCGCCGCCACGGGCGCTCCGGCTCAGGCCGCGCAGTCGGCCCGCGCCGCTCGACGTGTGCGCGC
>DASSVP010000021.1:0-5908 GCA_035705985.1 Thermoleophilaceae bacterium | reverse complement strand
CAGGATCGACTGCCCGCCCGCGTAGATCCCGAACGACCACGGCTCGAGCGCCCGCCCGACGAACGGGTCGTAGATCGTCCCGATCGGGAACAGCGGCTGGCCGTGGCGGCTCCAGGTGGCTCCGAGCTCGCCGAGCAGGCCGACGAGGTTCGTCTCGGCGATGCCCAGCTCGATGTGGCGGCCGCCAGGGGTCTCGTGCCAGTGGACGAGCGTCTGCGTGTCGTCCGCGAACCAGTCGCGCCGCTCTCCCACCGACCAGATGCCGGACTTGTTGATCCAGCCGCCGAGGTTCGTGGAGCTCGCCACGTCGGGGCTCACGGTCACGACGCGCTCGGAGACCTCGGGCGCCTCGTGGACGAGATCCACGAAGAAGCGCCCGAAGGCCTGCTGCGTGGACTCCTTCCCGCGGTGCTTGCGGCCGAGCGCCGTGGGCACCTCGGGCGGCTCGCGCGGCGGCGGCTCGTCCCGCGCCAGGACGGCTGCCGCGGCGGCCGCGAGCTCGCCCTCAGGGCTGCCCGGGTCGAAAGGCGCCCACGGGTCCTCCGGATCTGCGCCGAGCTGCTCGCCCAGGTCGGCGAACTGCTCGTGCGTCAGCAGCGCCGAGTGGTTCTCCGGGTGACCCTCGATCGGCAGCGACCAGCCCTTGATCGTGTAGGCGAAGATCACCGTCGGCCTGTCGTGCTGCACCGCCTGATAGGCCTCGATCAGCTTGCCGATGTGGTGCCCGCCGAGGTCGCGGAAGGCAGCGCGCAGGTCGTCGTCGGGCAGCTCCGACACCAGCGTCGCCAGGCCCGCGTTGCGGCCGGGCAGGCGCTCGCGCAGCTCCTCCGGATCGGCGCGCAGCAGGCGCTGGTACTCCTCGTTCGGCATCTCGTCGATGCGGCGCCGCAGGTCCTCGCCGCCGGCGCGCTCGAACAGCGACTCGAGCCGGCGGCCGTACTTCACCGTGAGCACCTGCCAGCCGGCCGCCTCGAACATTCCCGCGAGGCGGCCGAAGGCGATGTCGGGCACAACGCGGTCGAGCGACTGCCGGTTCAGGTCCACCACCCACAGCACCTCGCCGAGACGCGCCACCCACGGGTCGGCGATCGCCTCCCAGACGGCGCCCTCGTCGAGCTCGGCGTCGCCGAGCAGCGCGATCTGACGGCCGCGCGGCGGCGCCTCGAAGCGGTGGTGCTCGAGGTAGCGGCGCGCGATCGCGCCCCAGATCGGCGCGGTTGCGCCGATGCCCACGGACCCGGTCGAGTAGTCGACGGGGTCCGGATCCTTCGTGCGGCTGGGGTAGCTCTGGAGCCCGCCGAACGCGCGCAGCGACTCGAGGTACGGCCGCTCCAGACGGCCGAGCAGGTAATTGATCGCGTGCAGCACCGGGGAGGCGTGCGGCTTCACCGAAACGCGGTCCTCGGCGCGGAGCTCCGAGAACCACAGCGCGGTCATGAGGCTCACCATCGACGCGCTCGACGCCTGGTGGCCGCCGACCTTCACACCGGTGCGGTTCTCCCGCACGCGGTTCGCGTGATGGACGATCGCGGTGGCGAGCCAGAGCACCCGCCGCTGGACCTGCTCGAGGGTCTCGAGGTCAGGCGCCGCGGGCGGAGGCGACGGCGCTGTCGTGGTCTTCGAACCACTCAAGGTGAGCGATTCTCCCATCCCGCACCGTGAACACCATGTGGACGGGCATCGAGCCCTCCAACCCACTCACCCGGCCCGTCGAGACCCACGCGCCGTGGGCCACCACGCGATCGCCAAAGGCCTCGACGCTCTCGGTCTCTATCAGTACCGACCCCCATGCTCCGAGCCATTCCTCCGTGTTCTTTCGGAAGGCGGCTTTTCCCTTCAGCTGCACGGTTTCCGGCCAATGGGGAGACGGCGTCATGACGACGTCCTCGTGGTAGAGGTCGAGGCAGCCCTGGATGTCCCCGTTGTTCCAGCGCTGCGCCATCTCGAGAACGACATCGGTGCTCATAGGAGAAGTGGACCGTGCACCCGTCTCTGTGACTCGATCTCGAGCGTGCCCGCCGGTCTTCGACTCCGGCCAGGCTTGCCCGCGGCGCACGAGCGGTATCGCTTAAGGCTGCTTCCTCCCGGATCTGACCTGGTTCGCGAGCGCTCGCCGCGCGGGACCCGGCCATCGACGCCTCAGTCCGGCGTACTGGCCCCGAGAGCCGAAGCCCCTCGAACGGGAATTCAGCCCTGCTAGAGCGGATTGCAGGTGACAGGGCACCGCTAATTCCCCGCCTAGCACGGTCCACGTGAGAGGCTAGCGTTTCGCGGGCCCTCCGTGGGGAGAATGGAGCGGTATGCAGATCCTCGGCCTCATCGTGATCGGAATCATCATCGGAATCCTCGCCAGGCTCGTTCTTCCCGGGCGTCAGGCCATCGGAGTCGGGATGACGATCCTGCTCGGGATCGCCGGCGCGCTGGTGGGAGGCATCGTCGCGAGCGCGATCGGCGAGGGCGACATCTGGGAGCTGAACTTCATCGGGACCCTCGTGGGCGTGGTGGCGGCCGCGGTGTTCATCGGCGCCGCGGACGCCGCAGGTCTCGGCAGGGGCCGGCGGCGCGACGAGCTCGGGCCGGGCCGCTAAGCGCCGCGCGGCGCGCAGCGCTTAGGCTGCGCGGCATGGCACTCAGACAGTCGGTCTCGACAGATCAGGCGCCCGCGGCGATCGGCCCCTACAGCCAGGCGATCCGCAGCGGCAGCCTGCTGTTCTGCTCGGGCCAGGTCCCGCTCGACCCCTCGACCGGCGAGATCGTGAAGGACGACATCGAGGGACAGACTCGGCGCTGCCTTCAGAGCCTCGCGGCCGTGTGCGAGGCGGCCGGCGGGTCGCTCGCCGACGCGGTGCGCTGCACCGTCTACGTGACGGACATGGGCGACTTCGCGCGCGTGAACGAGGCCTACGGCTCGTTCTTCGAGGACGGCGACCCGCCCGCCCGCGTCACGGTCGGCGTGGCTGCGCTGCCGAAGGGCGCCGACGTGGAGATCGACGCGATCGTCGCGCTCTAGAGCCCCGGGCCGGTGATGCGGCGCGTCCCGGCGGTGGTGCGCACGTACACCTGCCAGGAGTAGTAGGAGAAGTAGGCGCGCGGGTCGCGCCGTATCCGCTCGGCGTACGCGAGCACCGCGTTCACGTAGTGGTCCGAGGGGTTGTACGCGTACAGCGCTCTCCGTATGTCGCGGGGCGCGCCGGACGCGCGCAGGTAGTTCGCCGCACCGAGGATCGCGTCGCGGGGGTCGCGGATGTCGCCTCCCATCCCGTAGGCCGCCCACGTGGACGGAATGAACTGCATCGGCCCCTGCGCGCCGGCGGTGCTCGTGTTGCGCAGGCGGCCGAAGGCGGACTCGACCAGGTTGACCGCCGCGAGCACGTGCACCTGCACGCCGAAACGGCGCCTGGCCTCGCGGTAGAAGCCGAGGAGCTCGCCCGCCGGCCTGGCCCGGCCGGTGCGCCAGTGGCTGCGCGTGACCGGCACGTACAGAGCGTTCAGCGCGCGCTTGGCCCTGAGCGTGGCTCGCACGTGGGCGTCGACCCTCCCCGGCGTGAGCGCCAGTACGCGCGGGGCGAGCTCTCGCCGCTTGGCCAGGAGAAGGTGGATCCGCTGCTCGTCGAGCGCGTAGAGGGTGACGTCGTGGGGCGGCCCGCCGCGGCGGGGGTCGCCCTCGCCGCGCCAGCGCTCGACGGCGGCGTCGAGCGCCCGGTGCGTGGCCGTGAGCCGGTCCGCGAGCGCGGCCGGGTGCCGGGGGATCGCCGAGTCGGGAGCCGGAGGTGGCGCGGCCTGCCTGCGGGCGCTCGGCTCGGCGTCGGACGCGCACCCCGCGGAGACCGACGCGAGGACGAGGCAGAGGATGAGCCGAGTGAGCACGCTCGACACGGTAGACGCGACGTCGTCAGGTCACTCGGAGCTGGCTGTCGTCCAGACCACGGTGGTCGCCGCGCTCAACGAGGGCGGCGAGCCGCTCGAGCGCCTCGTGCACGTCCACGAAGCGGGTGTAGAGCGGCGGCACGCCGAGCCGGATCGAATCCGGGCCGCGGAAGTCGGGGATGACCTTCGCCCGCTCGATCAGCGCGCGGCAGATCGGCCAGGCCTCGTCGTGGGCGAGGCTGACGTGCGCACCGCGGCGAGCGGGGTCGCGCGGACTGCCGAGCCGGAAGCCGAGCGGCGCCAGGCGCTCGTCGTGGATGGCGACGATGAGCTCGGTGAGCTTCACCGCCTTCTCGCGGAGGCTGTCGACGCCCGCCTCGGCGACCAGCTTCGCGCCCTCCTCGACCGCGGCGAGCGCGAGGATGGTCGGCGTGCCGGCCAGGAAGCGGCGCACGCCTGGCGCCGGGTCGTACGGGCGCTCCATCCGGAACTGGTCGCGCTGGCCGAACCAGCCCTGGATCGGCGTCCGGAGCTCGGCTTGCAGATCCTCCCTGACATAGAGGTACGCCGGCGCGCCGGGACCGGCGTTGAGGTACTTGTACGTGCAGCCGACGGCCAGCTCGACGCCGCGCGCGTTCAGCTCGATCGGGACCGCTCCGGCGGAGTGCGACAGATCCCACAGCACGCGCGCGGGAGCGGCGGCGCTGTTGATCGCCTCGATGTCCGCGAGCGCGCCGGAGCGGTACGCCACGTGGGAGAGCACGACGAGCGCGACGTCGCCGGGCGCGCATGCGCGCCCGATGTCGCCGGGCTGCGGGCCGTCGATCGCGTCGGCTTCGAAGTGGCGCAGCTCGCGGTCGTGCCGGCGCGCCAGGCCGTCGAGGACGTAGCGGTCGGTCGGGAAGTTGCCGGCGTCGGTGACGATCGCGCCGGGGGTCGTCTCGAGGACGGCTCCCGCGAGCTTGAAGAGGTTGACCGTCGTGGAGTCGGCCACGATCACCTCGCCGAGGCGGGCGCCGAGTACGCCGCTCGCGAGGAGGTCGCCGATGCGCTCCGGGAGGTCGATCCATTCGTGCCAGCCGCGCACGAGGTCCGTGCCCCACTGGTCCGCCAGCTCGCGCAGGCGGTCGCGGGTCGCCAGCGGGAGGCGGCCGAGCGAGTTTCCGTCGAGGTAGATCAGGTCGGGGTCGTCGATCACGAAGCGCTCGCGGAGCGGCGCGAGCGCATCCTCGGCGTCGAGGCGCTCGGCGTGCGCGCGGCCGGTCACCGCTCCTCCAGCCAGCCGGTCACCCTGCTCCACGCCTCGCTCCGGGGGTCGAGGTGCTCCATGTGGCCGCATCCCGCCAGCTCGACCGGGGCGCACGGGTCGCCGGCCACGGCGGCGTGCAGCGCGTAGCGCCGGGCGATGTCGACCGGCACCACGTCGTCGGCGTCGCCGTGCACGAGCAGGAGAGGCACCTTCAGCGGCAGCCGCTCGATCGGGGAGGCGATGTCGTACCTGTCGGGAAGCTCGTCCGCCGACCCGCCGAGGAACTGCTCCGTCGCGCCGCCCGACAGGCCGAGCCGCGCGGCCTCGCGGAGGTCCACGAGGCCTGACTGGGCGACCACGGCCGAGAGGGTCACGGCAGGGTCCGCTCCGGGAGCTCCGGGCGGGAGCCCGGGACGGGCGGCGGCCCAGAGGCCCAGCTGCCCGCCTGCGGAGTGGCCGATCGCGACGACCCGGTCGGTATCGAGAGGCTCGTCGAGCCCGGCGAGGTGGTCGATGCCGGCCGCAACGTCCTCGACCGTCGCCGGCCAGCCGCCCTGGCTCCGCCGGCCGACGCGCCTGTACTCGAGGTTCCAGACCGCCCAGCCCCGATCGGCGAGGTCCGCCACCAGCCGGTCCTCGAGGCGCAGGTCGTAGCGCTCGCGCCAGAATCCGCCGTGGATCAGAACGGCGACCGGCCACGGACCCGAGCCCGAATCCGGCCTCGTGAGCTCCCCGAACTGATCCCGCAGCTCGCCGTAGGAATGCCGCCGCGACTCGATGCCGGGGAGTATC
>DASSVP010000020.1:0-2892 GCA_035705985.1 Thermoleophilaceae bacterium | reverse complement strand
CTGGTGCTGCACGAGGAGCAGCCGGTGGTGGAGAAGAGGGCCGTGCCGAAGGAGCGGGTGCGGATGGAGAAGGAGTCGGTCACCGACGAGGCGCGGGTCTCGGAGGAGGTCCGCAAGGAGCAGATCGAGGCCGACGGCGACATTGACCGCTGACACCGACAAGGACGACCTGGGCCGAGTGCGCAGCCGGATACCGCTGCTGATCGCGGCCCTACTCGCGGCGGTCATCGCCGTGCTGCTGATAGCCAGAGTCGTCTAGCCGGACTCGCCGAGATGCGCGAGCAGCTTGCGCAGGATGCGCGTGAGCTGCTCGCGCTCTCGCTCGCTCAGCGCGGAGAGCATCCGGCGCTCGTTCTCCACATGGCCGACCACGACGTCGTCCACGAGCTTGCGCCCCTTTGGCGTGAGTGCGATCTCGAGCGAGCGGCGGTCGCTCGGGTGACGCTCTCGGCGTACCAGCCCGCCCTCTTCCAGCCTGTCCAGCCGGTTCGTCATCGCTCCGGTTGAGATCAGAAGCGACTCCGCAAGCCGCGTCGGGGAAAGGCGATACGGCTCGCCTGCCCGGCGGAGCGTGAGCAGGACGTCGGCCTCGCCAACCTGTAGGCCGTGCTCGCCCGCGAAGGCTGCGAGCCGGTCACCGATCAGGCGGGCAACGAACAGCAGCCTCCCCACCTCCGCCATCACGCCGGCGTCGAGGTCGGGTCGCTCGGCCTTCCACTGGGCCACGAGCTCGTCGATCCTGTCTGTCATCCGCGGGCGCCCGCCGCACCGGCCGCCGCGGGGGCGCCTCCCGTGGGCGCTCCCACCGGGTCCTGCGAGAGCTTGTTCGCGAGGTAGACCGGGATGATCGACAGGAGGATGACCATCACGCCGACGACGTTCACGATCGGCAGCTGGTTCGGCCGCGCGTAGTTGGCGAAGATCCAGATCGGCAGCGTCTGGTCCTGCCCGATGGTGAACGTCGTCACGATGATCTCGTCGAGCGACAGCGCGAAGGCGAGCAGCGCTCCCGCGACCAGCGCCGTGCGGAGCGTGGGGAAGGTCACGTGGCGGAACGTGAGCCAGGAGTTCGCGCCCAAATCCATCGACGCCTCCTCGAGCGAGGTGCCGCCCCGACGCAGGCGCGCCACCGCGTTGTTGAAGACGACGACGATGCAGAACGTCGCGTGGCCGACGATCACGGTGAACAGCGACAGGTCGATCTCGAGCACCTGCGTGAATGTCGCGTTCAGCGCCATGCCGGTCACGATGCCCGGCAGGGCGATCGGCAGGATGATCAGGAACGAGATCGTCTCGCGGCCGAAGAAGCGGTAGCGGGAGACGGCCATGGCAGCGAGCGTCCCGAGCAGGAGCGCGATCGCGGTGGCCCCGAGCGCCGCCTTCAGCGAGGTCCAGAGCGCATCGCGCACGCCCGGGTTGTTCACGGCGCGGTCGAACCACTCGAGCGTGAGGCCGTCGATGGGCCACGCCTGCGACCGCGACTCGTTGAACGCGTAGATGAGGATCACGATCAACGGGATGTAGATGAACGCCAGGGTGACGGCGGTGCCGATCCGCAGGAACCAGCGCGTTCCAGGAGAGACGTGCATCGTCAGAGCGACTCGAACGCGCCGAGGCGGCGCGCGATCAGGAGGTACACGATCATGATCGCCACGGGCACCGTCGCGAACGCCGAGGCGAGCGGCAAATTGTTCGCCACGCCCACGTTCGAGTACACGACGTTGCCGATGAACTGCGTGCTCGACACGAGCGTGGGCGCGATGTAGTCCCCGAGCGTCAGCGAGAACGTGAAGATCGACCCGGCAACGACCGCCGGGAGGGCGAGCGGCAGCACGACGCGCCGGAACGTCATCCAGGGACGGCCGCCGAGGTCACCGGAGGCGTCGAGCATCGAGTTCGGTATCCGCTCGAGCCCGGCGTAGATCGGGAGCACCATGAACGGGAGCCACAGGTACGAGAACACGAGCCAGGTGGCGACGTCGCCGAAGCCCGGCCCGCTCAGCCCGAAGGGGTCGAGCGCCCAGTTCACCACCCCCTCGTTCTGAAGCATGATCCGCCAGCTGTAGACCTTCACCAGGTAGCTCGACCACAGCGGCATCAGGACCGCGACCACGAGCAGCGCCCGCATCCGCGGCGAGGCCACCTTCGCCATGTAGAACGCGATCGGGAACGCGAGGATCGCGTCGGTGAGGGTCACCAGCGCGGCGATCAGCACCGTGCGCAGCACGATGTCCCGGTAGACCGGGGTCTCGATCAGCTCTTTGAAGTTCTGGAGCCCCGGGTCGCGGACGATCTCGCCGCTGAAGTCGTCGAGCTGCCAGAGCGACGCGACGAACAGGACCGCGAGCGACCCGAGGTACGCGACGAGCAGCCAGCCTACCGGCCCCGCCAGCAGCAACGACAGCTGAAGGCGGGGCCGGCGCCAGAGATATCTGGCTACGGCGGCCAGCGGAACGCCTCGCGGCGCAGCGGGCACCGCCCGCTGCTTGCGCCCATCAGCCCTTGATCTCCGTCCAGGCCTTGACCCATTCCGAGTAGTCCTTGCAGACCGCCCCTCGGTCGTCACCGCACTCCTTGCGCGGCGTCGTCCAGTAGGCGACCTGGTCGAAGTACTCCTCGTCGTCCGCGTGGAAGATCTCGCAGTGATCCTTGGCAGCCGTCAGATCACACGACTTCTCGTTCGCGGGTGCCTCCCCGAACCACTCGGCCACTCCGGCGTTTGCCTTCGGGCTGATGATGTGGTCCATCCACTTGTACATGCAGTTCGGGTTCTTGGCCTCGGAGGAGATCATCCAGGTGTCTGACCACCCGGTCGAGCCCTCCTTCGGCAGGATCGCCTCGACCGGCGGCGACTTCTTGTCGCTTTTCACGAGGTTCGCGATCACCTGCCAC
>DASSVP010000019.1:0-11493 GCA_035705985.1 Thermoleophilaceae bacterium | reverse complement strand
CCAGCGGCTCGGCTACTCGAGCGTGGTGCTCGAGCGACTGGCGCAGCACGCCCGCGCCGTGCTCGGCTTCAACCAGGCCTGGATTGTCGTGCGCGCGCCCGGCGCGACGGGCGAGTTCGCCGCGGTCGCCGGCGCGGGCGTCGATCCCGACCTGATCGGCCGGCGCTTCCACGCGGCCGGCCTCGGCGCGGTCGCCTGCGCGCCCGTGCTGAGCGGGCCTGAGGAATGTGGGGCGGTCTGCGTCGGCGGCAGGGACGAGCAGCGAAAGCTCGAACCGAGTGAGATGGAGTTGCTCCGGGAGCTCGGCATCCTCGCCGGGGAGGCCCTCTCCCACCACGCGCGCCGCGAGCTCGCGGCGGGCGATTCGGAGGCGGAGATCCGAGCGCTCGTGAAGGCGCTGGCGGAAGCGGACGGCGATACCTACAGGCACTCGCTCGAGGTCGCGGCCACGGCCGCGGCCGTCGGCGCGCGGCTAGGGCTCCGTCGCGCCCAGCTGGTGGAGGTCGAGCTCGGCGCGCTGCTTCATGACGTCGGCAAGCTGCGCCTTCCGCGCGAGCTGCTCTCGAAGCCGGGCGAGCTGACGGCCGATGAGCGACGCCTGATCCGCCTCCATCCGGAGTGGGGCGCCGAGATGGTGGCGCACGTCCCGGGACTCGAGGCGGTGGCCCTGATCGTGCGGCTGCATCACGAGCGCCCTGACGGGCTCGGCTACCCGCACGGGCTCACGCTGGAGCGGATCCCGATGGCCACGCGGATCGTGTCCGTTTGCGACGCCTACGGCGCGATGACGAAGCGCCGTCCCTACAGCGCTCCACTCGACCTGGACGCCGCGCTCGCGGAGCTCGAGCGCCACGCGGGCACGCAGTTCGACCGGGAGGTGGTCGACGCGCTGATGGCGTTCGTGCGGATGCCCGGCGAGATCGCGGCGAGCGCCTACATCAACAGCGCCCCCGTCAGCCGGTGACGACGCCGGTCTTGCCGAACACGGGCATCGTGCCGCCCGCGTCGTCCACGATGTTGCGCCAGAGCCGATCGACGACGTCCGGGTTGTCGCCGGCCACGTCGTTCTCCTCGGCCGGGTCCTCCTCGGTGTCGAACAGCCGCTTCTCCTCGCCCTGGTTGTCGGCGATCAGCAAATAACGCCCGTCGCCCGCCGCCACGTGGTCCGCGTAACAGGTCGTCCAGTACGGCCGCTCGGGCGGGTCCGCTCCGTCGAACATCACGGTCAGGTCCTCGCCGTCCATCCGGCCCGGCACCGTGATGCCCTGGAACGACAGCAGCGTCGGGGCCACGTCGTGCGTGGACGCGAACCAGTCGGTCGCCTCGCCCGCGCGCTTGCCCTCCGGGTGCCTGATGATGTACGGCACGGCGTGGATCTCCTTGCCGAGCATGGAGTTCGCCTTCCCCATGAGGCCGTGCTCGCCGAGCAGGATGCCGTGGTCTGAGAGGTAGTAGACGACCGTGGACTCCTTGAGCCCGAGATCGTCCAGCTCGCTCAGCAGGCGCCCGATCCAGGCGTCGATGTAGGTGAGCTCCGCGGCGTACAGCTCGCGCACGCGCTCGACCATCTCCTCGGTCACGTCGAGGTCCTCGACCTTCGAGTAAGGCGTCTTGAAGGGCAGGATCGGCTCGACGCCCTCGTGGTCCCCGAACCGCAGCCTGAACGTGGTCGGCACGTTCCACGCCTCGTGCGGGTCGAACGCGTCGACGCCGAGGAAGAACGGCTGCCGGTCCTTCAGCGCCCGTAACGCCGCGATCCCCGCCCTGAGCGTGCGCGCGCCGGAGAGCTCCTCGCCCTTGCGGCCGTGGTTGAAGCCGATGTTCTCCTTGATCCGCCTCTCGGCCTCCGTGCCGGCGAGCGCGGGGATGAGGTAATTCTCGATCTGCGCGGCCGACGCGTCCTTCGAATGGTCGATGCCGACGTTCCAGCTGCGGTACTCGCCCTGGTCGAAGATCGACTTCGAGATGTCGAGCGTCTTGCGGAAGCGGGCGAAGCGGGGGCCGACCAGAAACGGGTTGTCCGTGACGTATGCGGTCTCGATCCCGGCCGCGTCCATGTACTCCGTGAAGAGCTGCTTGTACGCCGGGATCGTGCTCCAGCCGGGAAACTGCGGCAGCTTCGGCGCGACCTTCCAGTCCCTGAACGGGAACGAGCGCGAGCCCGTGAGCAGCGCGCGGCGGACCGCGACCGTGGGCATGGCCTCCGGTACGGCGCGGTCGAAGCGGAGTCCCTCCCGGGCAAGCGCGTCGAGGTTCGGCGTGTCGGCGCGCTCGTCGCCGTCGTAGGCGCTCACGAAGTCGCGGCGCGTGCTGTCGGTGACGATCAGCAGCGTGTTGAGCGGCTCCCCCTCGCGCGCGACGACGGTCTGGACCTTCGAATCGTCCCCGTCGGAGTCGTCGCTCAGCGCGCACCCCGCCCCCGCGAGCGCGGCCGCCCCGGCGGCGCCGGCGCCGCCGAGGCGGATGAGCCCTCGCCGCGTGACGCGGTGTCTTCCCGTGGAGCGCAAGCGGGAGGACTGTAGCGGGGCGCCGCCAGGTTTCATGCGGAGCAAAGCGCCGAGGCGTACGATGGTGGGTAGAGCGAGATGGTCGAAGCCGGCGTGGCTCTCCTGGTGCTTGGAGCCGCCCTACTGGTGGCTGAGGCCCACGTGCCCAGTGGGCTCCTCGGAGCCGCCGGCGGTCTCACCCTCGCCGGCGGGGCCGCGCTCACGCTTGCCGGCTTGGGCGGCGGGACAGTCGCCGTGGTCGCGGCAGTGCTCGGCGCGACGATCGTCTCCGGCGCGTGGCTCTGGCTCGCCGCGAGCAAGAGCCTGAAGGCGCGACGGCTGCGCTCCGCGGCCGGGCGCGAGGCGCTCAGCGGCCGGATGGGCGTGGTCCGGAGCTGGGAGGGCACGGACGGGCAGGTCTTCGTGGACGGCGCGCTGTGGCGCGCACGCCCCAGCTGGCCCGACGAGCCGCAGCCGGCCACCGGAGACGCCGTGGTGGTGGAGCGCGTCAGCGGGCTGACGCTCGCCGTGCGCAGAGCTGAGGAGTGGGAGGAGCTCTGATGGTTGCCGCACTGTTGATCCTCGTCGGCATCCTCGTCCTGGCCGCGGCGGCGCTCGCAGCCGCGTCTGTCCGCGTCCTGCGCGAGTACGAGCGCGCGGTGGTGTTCCGCCTCGGGCGGGTGATCGACGAGAAGGGACCCGGCCTCGTGCTGCTGATCCCGGGCGTGGACCGGATGGTGAGGGTGAGCCTGCGGACGGTGACGCTGCGCATCCCGCACCAGGAGGTCATCACGCGCGACAACGTGCCGGTCCGGGTCGCGGCCGTCGCCTACTTTCGCGTGATCGACCCGCGCCGCTCGGTCCTGGACGTCGAGGACTACATGGCCGCGACGCTCCAGATCGCCCAGACGACTCTGCGCTCCGTACTCGGCAAGGCAGAGCTGGACTCCCTGCTCGCGGAGCGCGAGCGGCTGAACGAGAGCCTCCAGCAGATCATCGACGAGCAGACCGAGCCCTGGGGGATCAAGGTCACGATCGTGGAGATCAAGGACGTGGAGATCCCGGAGCGCATGCAGCAGGCGATTGCGCGCCAGGCGGAGGCAGAGCGCACCCGTCGCGCCAAGGTCATCAACGCGGAGGGCGAGTTCCAGGCCGCCGACCGCCTCGCGGACGCCGCCGAGGTGATCCGGCCCAACCCCGTGACGATCCAGCTGCGCTACCTCCAGGCGCTGTCCGACATCAGCTCGAACCAGGGGTCGACGATCGTCTTCCCGCTGCCGATCGATCTGATCCGGCCGCTGCTCGAATCCGCGGAGACCGAGTCCTCCACGACCGACAACCGGGACCGTATGCTGGTGGAGTGACCGTCACAGGAAATGAGAGCCGCGCCGCGGGCACCGCCCGCGGCTTGGCGAACCACCCGGCTCGCGTCCTCGACAACTACATCGGCGGCTACTGGACCCCGGCCGGCTCGTCCGAGCGCCTCGACGTGACGAACCCCGCGAACGGCGACGTCCTCGCCCAGGTGCCGCTCTCGAGCGCCGGCGACCTCGACGCGGCGGTCAGGGCTGCCCGCGACGCGCTGCCGGCGTGGCGCCACGTGTCCGTCATCGCCCGCGCACGCAAGCTGTTCGAGCTGCGCGAGGGGCTCGACGCGCGCCGGGAGGACTTGGCCCGCTCCGTGACCACCGAGATGGGCAAGACGCTCGTGGACGCGCGCGCCGAGGTGGCCCGCATGATCGAGATGGTCGAGGCCGCCACCGCGATCCCGACGACCATGCAGGGCCGCATCCTCGAGGACGTCTCGCGCGGCATCGACGCCGAGACGATCCGCCAGCCCGTGGGCGTGTGCGCCGCGATCGTCCCGTTCAACTTCCCCGCGATGGTGCCGTTCTGGTTCCTGCCGTTCGCCATCGGCTGCGGCAACACGTTCATTCTGAAGCCCTCCGAGCAGGTGCCGCTCACCCAGCAGATCGCCTACGAGGTGCTCGACTCGCTCGGCCTGCCACCGGGCGTCGTCAACCTCGTCAACGGCGGCCGCGGGGTCGTGGAGGGCATGCTCGACCACCCGGGCATCGACGCGATCTCCTTTGTGGGCTCGGCGCCAGTTGCGAAGATCGTCTACGAGCGCTCCGCGAAGGCCGGCAAGCGCGTCCAGGCGCTCGGGGGCGCGAAGAACCACATGGTCGTGATGCCGGACGCCGTAGTGGACAAGACCGTCAACGGGATCATCGGCTCGGCGTTCGGCGCGGCCGGGCAGCGCTGCATGGCGGGCTCGGTGGTCGTAACCGTCGGCGAGGCACACGGGCGGCTGCTGCCCGCGCTGAAGGAGGCGACCGAGGCGGTGCGGGTGGGCGATGGCCTCGACGAGCGGAACGAGCTGGGCCCGGTGGTGTCCGAGGCCGCCCGCGAGCGCATCCTGGCCGCGGTAGAGCGCGGCGTCGAGGAGGGCGCCGAGCTCGTTGTCGACGGGCGCGATCCCGGCCTCGCGGAGGGCTGCTTCATCGGCGCGACGATCCTCGCCGGCGTGACGCCGGAGATGGAGCTGGCGCGCGAGGAGATCTTCGGCCCGGTGCTATCGGTGATCCACGTGGAGACGCTCGACGAGGCGATCGAGGCCGTGAACCGCTCGCGCTTCGGCAACGGAGTCTCGATCTTCACGGAGTCCGGCGCCGCCGTCCGGCGCTTCCGGCACGACGTGGAGGCGGGCATGGTCGGCGTGAACATCGGCGTCGCGGCGCCGGTGGCGTTCTTCCCGTTCTCGGGCTGGAAGGACAGCTTCCTGGGCGACCTCCACGCGCACGGCACCGACGCCGTCGAGTTCTACACGCGCAAGAAAACCGTGACGTCGCGCTACTTCTCGAGCGGCGACTCCGGCAGCTACTTCGTCGAGACCTGACGGCGCTCGTCCGCAGCCACGGCTTCCGCGCGGGAGTCCGTCAGGGCGCGCCGTTCGCCGTCGCCGGCTTCTTCCTGGCGCTGTCCTTCGGGATCCTCGCCGAGGAGGCCGGCTTCTCCGACGTCGCGGCCGTGCTCATGTCCGCGATCGTCTTCGCGGGCTCGGCCCAGTTCACCGCGATCTCGATCCTCGCCGCCGGGGGCGGCGCGGGCGCGGCAGTCGCCGCCGCGACGCTGATGAACTCGCGCTTCCTCCCGATGAGCGCCGCTGTGGGGCCGTCCTTCAGCGGCGGCTGGCTGCGACGGGCGCTGAAGGGACAGGCGGTGGTCGACCACTCGTGGGCGCTGTCGTCGCGTGGCGACGGCACCTTCGACGAGCACCTCCTGCTCGGCGCATCGGCCATCGCGTACGTCACCTGGATCAGCGGCACCGCCGTGGGCGCGCTCTGGGGCGACGCGCTCGGGGATCCCGACAAGCTCGGCCTCGACGCGATCTTCCCGGCGTTCTTCTTCGGGCTGCTGCTGAACGAGATGAGGTCGAACCGCGCCAAGGGCGTAGCGGCGCTCGGGACGGCCATCGCACTCACGCTGCTCACGTTCACCCCGCCCGGCATACCCGTCCTCGTGGCGAGCCTCGCGTCGCTGGCGGGGCTCACCCGGCGCGCGCGGGCCGACGTGCAGGAGCGCCAGGAGGCCGAGGGGGAGCCCCGGTGACCACGACCGTCGCACTCACGATCGCCGGCTGCACGGCGGCGACCGCGGCGATCAAGGCCGCCGGGCCGATCGTGCTCGGCGGCCGCGAGCTGCCCACCTGGTTCACCAGCGTGGTGATCCTGCTCTCACCGGCGCTCCTCGCCGCGCTCGTCGCGACCCAGGTGTTCGCGGAGGGCGACCGCCTCGCGCTCGAGGCCGACACGGCCGGCGTGGCGGCCGGCGGCCTTGTCTACTGGCGGACGGAGTCCATCGTCGCGTGCGTTGCGGTCGCGGCCGCGGTCACCGCCGCGCTGCGCGCGCTCTAGGGGCTACCCGCACCACTCGGACGCCTGCCTGCCCCATGGGACAAGCGCTCTCGCGGCGGCATGCTCATCTCATGACGACTACACATACAGCCACTGCAAACGACAACTCCCTACGCGGCGCTCGTGCGTACTTCGCCGAGAAGGGCCTTTCGCGGAGGCGGGGGCACCGCATGATCGGCGGCGTGGCGGGCGCGTTTGCCCGCCGCTACGAGATCAACCCGGTCGTGGCTCGCGCGGTCGCGATCGCCACGCTGATCAGCACGCCGTTTCCGTACATCGCGCTCTGGATCCTGATGCCGTTCGAGGACTGACCGCGGCTCAGCGGGCGTCGGCGGCCAGCGCCTTGCGCTGCCGCCGGCGCTCGTCGACCCGCACCACGTCCCAGACGAGGCCGAGCCGCTCGAGCGTGCGGATCACGATCCAGGAGGGGTCGATCTGCCAGCGGCGCAGGCCGTGGCGCGCCGACGTGGGGAAGGCGTGGTGGTTGTTGTGCCACGACTCGCCGAAGGTGATCAGCGAGAGCCAGCCGAGGTTGCGCGACTCGTCGCCGGTCTCGTAGTCCCTGCGGCCGAAGAAGTGGCACAACGAGTTGATGCTGTAGGTCACGTGGTGGACGACGAGCATGCGCACGCCGCCACCCCAGAGCAGGCCGGTGAGCCCCGTGCGAAGGCTGCCGCCGATCAGCCAGCCGAGCGCGAACGGCAGCGCGAGCCCGGCGAACACCCAGAGCAGGAAGGTCCGGTCGATCCACCTGATCGTCGGGTCCGCCAGGAGGTCGGGCGCGTAGCGGTCCCGCTTGCCGCGCTGCGTGTGGATGAAGAGCCAGCCTACGTGCGCGTGGAAGAGCCCCCGGATCGCGGCGACCCACCCGCTTCCGTGCCCGACGTGCGGGCTGTGCGGGTCGCCCTCCTGGTCCGAGAAGGCGTGGTGCTTGCGGTGGTCCGCCACCCATGAGATGACCGGCCCCTCGATGGCGATCGAGCCGGCGGCCGCCAGCGCCGCGCGCACCGGCTTCTTGGCCTTGAAGCTGCGGTGGGTGAGATGCCGGTGGAACCCGACCGTCACGCCCATGGCGCAGATCACGTACATGATCACGAAGACCGCGACGTCGCTCGGGTGGAGGAGATCGTTCCAGAGCTGCCAGCAGACGATCCCGAGGGCGATGAATGGAAGCACCGTGATGGTGCCCGTGGCGATCCGATCGGCAGTCTCGTTATTGACCGGCTGGATGTCGTCCGCGGTAGGCCCTGCGGGCTCCGCGACAAGCTGCGTTGTCACTGGTGTAGCGCCTCCATCGTGGAACCCCCGCGGGGCGGGACCCTAGCCGATCCGCGGAGGCCGTGGCCGCGTCGCCTGCTAGCTTCCGGGATGTGGGCGGCGCCGCCGCCCGCGAGGTTCTCGTCTCCGGTGGCAGTTGCGATCTGGGTCAGCGAATCTCCCAGATCAGTTTGCGGAGCCATCAGGGCCCCGCCGTCAGGAGCAGAATTGAACACGCAGTCCTTTGCCGATCTCGGCGTCTCGCCGGTGGTCGCACGCGCTCTCTCGCAGCGCGGCCTGAAGCGCCCGTTCCCCGTACAGGCGTCGGTAATCCCCGACGTGCTGGCCGGGCACGACGTGCTCGTGAAGTCCCCGACCGGGTCCGGCAAGACGCTCGCGCTCGGCGCGCCGCTCGTCGACCGCATCGAGGCGGCCGACCCGCGGGCCGCGGCGCTCGTGCTCGCGCCCACCCGCGAGCTGGCCAGCCAGATCGTGGAGGAGATCCGCGACCTGGCCGCCGCGCGCGCCCTCTCGGTCGCGGCCGTCTACGGCGGCGTCGGAATCGAGCGGCAGGCGAAGCTCGCCCGCAAGGCCCACATCCTGGTCGCCACGCCCGGACGGCTCGAGGACCTGATCGCGCGCGGCGCGGTCCGGCTCGACCGCGTCCGCGTGCTCGCGCTCGACGAGGCCGACCGGATGCTCGACATGGGCTTCCGCCCGGTCGTTGACCGCATCGTGCGGCAGGTGCCGCGCGAGCGCCAGACGCTCTTCCTGTCGGCCACGCTCGACGGCGAGGCCGGCCGCATCGCCGCCGAGTACACGCGCAACGCCCGCCGGCACGAGCACGCGCCGACGAAGGACGCGCGTGTGGACATCGACCATCGCTTCCTCTCGGTCGCCCACGAGGACAAGCTCGACTCGCTGGTCCGGGTGCTGAACGGCGACGACGCCGGCCGCACGCTGGTCTTCGTGCGCACGAAGCGCGGCGCCGACCGGCTCGTCAAGCGGCTCGGCAGGCGCGGGGTCGACGCGGCCGCCATGCACGGCGACAAGTCCCAGGGCCAGCGTGAGAAGGCGCTCCGGCGCTTCCACCGCGGAGAGGTCGCTGCGCTCGTGGCCACGGACGTGGCCGCCCGCGGCATCGACGTGGACGACATCACTCAGGTCGTGAACTTCGACGCGCCCGAGGACCGGGAGACCTACGTGCACCGCATCGGCCGCACCGGCCGCGCGGGCCGGTCCGGGGTCGGCGTGACGTTCGTCATGCACGACCAGGCCCACGACGTGGGCAAGATCGCGCACGAATTGCGCCTGCACGCGCAGTTCGAGCAGAGCGGTCTGAAGGGCTCGCGCCCGGGTACGGTCCACCGCGGTGGACGCCGACATCCCTCACGTAGCGGGCGTCGATCACGAGTTCGTTAGCGTCGGCGGGCTGCGCACGCACGTAGCCCTCGCCGGCGACGGCCCGCCCGTGCTCATGCTGCACGGCTGGCCCCAGCACTGGTACCTGTGGCGCGACGTGATCCCGCTCGTTGCGCCGCACGCGCGCGCGATCGCGCCCGACTTCCGCGGGTTCGGCTGGACCGAGGTGCCGGAGCGCGGCTACGAGAAGCACCAGCTCATGCGCGACATGCTGGCGCTGCTCGACGAGCTCGAGATCGAGAAGGCGACGATCGCCGGACACGACTGGGGCGGCTATGTCGGGTTCCTGCTCGCGCTCGAGCATCCCGGGCGAGTGGCCGGCCTCCTCGCGCTCAACGTGCTGCCGCCGTGGCCGTCACGCGATCCGAGGACGGCACTCGACGCCTGGCGGTTCATGTACATGCCGGTGCTCTCCACGCCGGGCCTCGGCGGCTTGATCGGGCGGACGCTCGGCCCACGCGGAATTCCCGAGCCGGCGCGCTCTGCATTCGCTGCACGGCTCGGCGGCGAGCGCGCCCGGGCCACCGAGCGGCTCTACCGCACCTTTCTGCGCGAGCTACCCGGCCTGATCGGCCGCTACACGGCCGCCGGCCTGCGCGTGCCGACCCGGGTGCTGTTCGGGATGCGCGACGTCGTCCTGACCGTGCGCGCCGCCAGGGACGCGTTCGGCCAAGCGGACGCCGTCGAGCTCGAGCTGGTCGCCGACGCCACGCACTTCATCGTCGACGAGAAGCCCGAGCTCGTGGCCGGCCGGCTGCTAGGCCTCCTGCCTCGCGAGCGTTAGCGCCGCCTCGCGCGTCTGCTCGATCTCGTCGTTCTCCACGAGACCCTTGATCTTTTGCGTGGCGTTCTGCGCGGCCTGCGCCAGGCCGTACACCTCCGCCACCTTCTCCTCTAGTTCAGTCAGCTCCGCCATGTTCCCCGGTTACCCGTGGTGTGGTCCGGGGAACAGAGTGCGCATGATCACGCGGGGGCGGTCTCTACTGGCTGTGTTCATCTCGATGCTGGCGCTCGCGGCGCCGGCGTCGGCGGCTCAGGAGTTCGTCGCGCTCGGCGACTCCTACGCGGCCGGACCACTCATCCCGGTGCAGGTGCCGCTGTTCGGCTGCCTCAAGTCGAACAACAACTACGCCAACCTCACCGCGCGCGACCTCGGCCTGGCGCTGAAGGACGCCACCTGCAGCGGCGCCGAGACCGAGGACATGGAGAACCCGCAGAACGTGGATCCCGACGGCCCGAACCCGCCGCAGTTCGACCGCCTCACCAAGCAGACGAGGATCGTCTCGCTCCAGATCGGCGGCAACGACATCGGCTTCTCGAGCGTCGCCGAGGACTGCGCGAGCGCGACCTCGAACGAGGGCACCCCCTGCCAGGATCGCTACGTGCACGACGGGCGCGACGAGATCTCCGAGCGCATCCAGGCCACCGCGCCGCTCGTCGCGGACGTGCTGGCGGGCATCAGGGCACGCTCCCCGAAGGCGCGCATCTTCGTCGTCAACTACGCGGCGATCCTCCCGCACTCCGGCCCCGGCTGCTGGCCGCAGATGCCGATAACGGACGGCGACGTTCCGTACGTGCGCGCGAAGCAGGTGGAGTTGAACGCGATGATGGCCACGCAGGCGGCGGCCGCCGGTGCGCGGCTGGTGGACTGGTACGCGGCGAGCGTGGGCCACGACGCCTGCCAGCCGCCGGTGATCCGCTGGGTCGAGCCGGTCGTGCCGGTGAACGCCGCGGCGCCGATCCACCCGAACCTGGGCGGGATGCTGGGCGCCTCAGAGCTGCTCACCGCGGCGATCGCGCGCTAGTCCGGCCTGCTGCAGCGCACCTGGTAGACCGACGTGAAGCCGCTCTCGAAGCCGCGCCGCGCGGCGCGCAGGTAGAGCCGCCACACGCGCACGCGCTCCTCCCCGGCGAGCCGAATGGCCTCATCGAGGTTGTTGTCGAGGTTGCGCGCCCAGTGGCGGAGCGTCTCCGCGTAATCCGAGCGGAGTCCCTCAACGTGCTCGGTCTCGAGCCCCGCGCGCTCCATCGCCGTCTGAATGCGTGACAGGTGGAGCGGAGCGGCGTCGGGGAACACGTAGCGCTCGGAGAACGGGCCGGCCTCCGGATCGCCCACGCGGAGCCGCGCGATCCCGTGGTTGAGCACGCGCCGGCCGGGCTTCACGAGCCGCGCGACCTGCTTCGCGTAGACGTCGATCTGAGCGGAGCCCACGTGTTCGACCATCCCGATGCTCGCCACCGCGTCGAAGGGCTCGTCGGCTAGCTCGCGGTAGTCCGCGACGCGGATGTCGACCTTGTCGGACAGCCCCAGCTCGGCCGCCTTGCGCCGGCCGCGCTCGGCCTGCGGCGGCGACAGCGTGATGCCGACCACGTGCACGCCGTGGCGCGCGGCGGCGTGCAGGGCGAAGCTG
>DASSVP010000018.1:0-15664 GCA_035705985.1 Thermoleophilaceae bacterium | reverse complement strand
GCTTCTGTCGCGGAGGGCACGCGCCGGAGTCGGCCGAGCGCGCGCCGCGAGACCTCTCGGAGCCCGGCCGCTCCCGCGGCCGCACGCAGCCAGGTGGCCGCGAGCACGAGCAGCCCGGCACGCGAGGCGCGCCGTAGAGCGGTGTCGAGGCCGAGCCCGCCGCCCAGCGCGAACACGAAGGCGCCGCCGGCGAGGATCGCCGCGAACGCGAGCCCGGCGCGCAGCGGCGCACGCTCCGCCCGCGACACGAGCCACGCCACACCGAGCCACAACGCGACCGCCGCCAGCAGCTCCCACCCGGTGCTGGCGAGCAGCAGCACGAACGCGACCAGTGCGGCCACGGCTACCGCGCGCGGGTCGAAGCGGCGTCCGGAGTCGAAGCGGCGGTCGAGGGCGCTGCCCCCCTGAAGACCATGCGCGGCCCCGGGGAACTCCTCCGCAGGAGCGTCCGCCCACATCCGCAACCCGTGCCGGTACACGAGCACCTGAATGGTGCTCGCGAACGCGGCCCACGCGAGCAGCCCGGCGAGCGTCAACACCAGCGCGTCCGCGGTGCCCACCTCGAGGCCCACGCGCCGGCCGAGCGCGTCGTAGGTGCCCGCGTAGGCGTCCAGGCCGCCGGCGATCACCCAGATGAAGAACGCCGTGGTGGCCGCGTTGTGCAGCAGGCGCACCAGCGCGCACGCGAGGAGCTGCGGCCAGAGGCCCGCTCCGCACGCGTGCAGCCGCCCCAGCATCGGAGCGGTCAGCGCCTGCGTCAGCGGCACGCCGAACCGCGCAGGCCCGATGATCGCGACCGTCTCGAGCATCGCCGCCGCGCTCGCGCCGAAGCCGAGCCGCGCGCCGCGTCGCTCGGCCACGCGGGCGAGCGCCACCCCGCCCGCGAGCGCTATCCAGAAGCCGCCCGTCGGGGCCGCGCGCGCCGCGAGGAACGAGACGACTCCCACGTGAGCGGGACCGACGGCCTCGGGCGGAGCGGACGCCATGGACGGCGACCGTAGCGGGAGCGGCTCTCACCGCTCCCGCTCGGCGGGATCCGTTGAAGGGTTGGCCTGGGGTTCCCGGGGCGGGGCCTCGGGGTGTGCGGTCTAGCTGCCCGAGTAGCGCCGGATAGGAGACTCGGCGATGCGGCGACCGAGATCGGCCACGACATCGTCGCTCAGCTGTTCGGTCGGGAAGCCCGCCTGCTCCAGCTCGTCGCGGACACGCTGCACGCCCTGGATGTAATCCAGCTTCGCGCCCAGCTTCACCATCACCGACTTCGCGTTCTCGTCGTCGATGGCGGCACTTCCATCCGCCGACGGCTTGAGGAGCCAGGACTTGACAGCCTCGGCCTCAGCCAGCGTGAGCTCCAGGCTCACGCCCTGGTCAGCACCCTCAGGGAGACCGTTGGTCACCTCGATGGACATGTGGATCTGGATCGGCCCCGAGCCCGATTCCTTTGAAGATCCAGCGGAATCCTGGACATCCGTGCAAGGGGCGCTTCAGGCGGCGGCCCCGGTTCAGCTCACCACGCGCACGCGTCGCACCGCGCTGAGCCGCCGTCCGCTCGGAAGCACCGCCACCACCAGCAGCCGTGCCGTGAACGGCCCGCGGCGCCTAGCGACGCGCCGGCGCGCCGCGCGGCGGAGGCGCAGCCGGATGCGCCGCCCGCCCGGCGCGCCGGCGAAACCGCGCCTGGCGAGGGTCACCGCGCGCGGGCGGTGCGCCGTGCCGCCGGGCCCGGGCCGGCGAAGCAGGTCGGGTGTGTCGAGTACGGCCGTCACGCGGGCGCCCTCCGGCGCCGCCACGCGGATGGGGAGCCCGCTCCGGCGGAGCGTCCGCCGACGGATCCGTCGCGCCACCGTCACACGGATCTCGTCCCGCCCGTCGCGCAGCGGGCCGCCGCGGCGCTCGCCGGCCGGGAGCCCGAAGGGGTTGGCCACGGGCGCGGCCGGCTGCTTGAACGGGCCGCTGATCTCGTAGACCGCGCCGGGCCCCGGCACGCTCGAGCTCTGCGGATACGCGCGCTGCGACGTGCAGTACATCCGCGTGCCGGACGGGTCGAACACCACCCCGCAGACCTCGGACTTGAACTCTCCCTCGGTCGGGTGAGCAGGCCCCGTGAAGCGAAGGAACGGCGACACCTCGCGCTCGGGCGTGATCAGCCCGATCTCCATGTTGCCGCCGTCCTCGCACACGAAGATCTCGCCGGCGGCGGAGACCGTGACGTTGTCCACCGCGTCCAGCGACGCGTCCGGTGCCACAGCGTGGTCGAAGACCACCTCGAGCAGCGCCGTCCGGGCGTCGTAGGCCCACAGGCGCTTGTCGCCCTTCGTCGTGAAGTAGAGGACGCCGCCGTCGTGCCAGATCCCCTCGCCGCCGTCGAATGGCGTCATCTCGGGGACCTGCCGGCGGGTGGGCGTCTCGACCGGAGTCGGCGTGGGGTTCGGAATCTCGCGCCACGAGACATGGCCATCGGCGGCCACCACCGCGACCTCGAGCAGCCCCTCGGAGAGGTTCGGGTAGCTCCCCGGGGTGAATCGGTAGAAGCCGCCGTCGCCCTCGTCCTCGGTGAGATACACCTGCCGGCCCCCGGGCTCTACCGCCGCCGCCTCGTGGCTGAACACGCCGAGCGCGGGCCGCGCGACGGCCGTCAGCACGCCGGCCGGGTCGCACTCCCACACGAATCCCGCGGCGTGCTCCTCGCACGACAGCCAGGTGCCCCACGGAGTGGGGCCGCCGGCGCAGTTCGCGTTGGTGCCGGCGAGGATCCGGTATGCCCGCGCGATCGAGCCGTCAGGCCCGAAGCGGATCGCGGACGCGCCCGCGCCCGCGACCGCAAGCGACTCCGAGTTGGTGACCAGAATCCAGCCGCCGTCGCGGGCGGGGAACGCCGCCTGCCCGTCCGGGAAGACCGGCCAGGGATAGCCGGCGACCTGGGAGAGCCCGCGGGCGATCTCCCGTGAGCTGAACCCCGGCGGAAGCATCAGTCCGTTCGCGTCGGGCGGGCCGAGCGGGCCATAGGGGCTTGCACCCGCGCGCGCAGGCGCAGCGAGCGCCTCGCGCAGCAGGCGCGGCGATCCCGCCAGCGCCCCCGCCGCGAGCGCGCCGGACACGATCAGCTGCCTTCGGCTGACCCGGCCCATCCCACCGGAGGTTGTACCACCATCGCGTTAGCCTGAGTGCCGATGGCGCAGCAGATCGAGCGCTTCCCGCTGTTCCCGTTGGGCCTAGTGCTGCTTCCCGGCGAGACGGTTCCCCTCCACATCTTCGAGGAGCGCTACAGGCTGATGATCGGCGAGTGCCTCCACGAGGAGAGCGAGTTCGGGATCATCTGGCTCGGCGACGACGGCCTGAAGGACGTCGGCTGCGCCGCCCGCATCACTCAGGTGCTCGAGCGTTTCGACGACGGCCGCATGAACATCCTCGTCGAGGGCACGACGCCGTTCCGGCTGAAGCGGCGGATCGGCGACCTGGAGTACCCGGCCGGCGACGTCGAGCTGCTCGACGACACGGCGGACAGCGACGACGCCGCGCTCGAGCGAGCACGTTCGGGCTACGCCGACCTCGTCGAGGAGGTCACCGACTCCCGGCCGGAGCCCGAGGCGCTGGCGGAGCTGGGCGCGTACGGGATGGCGGCCACGCTCGAGATCGCACCCGCGGCGAAGCAGGCGCTGCTCGAGCTACGCTCGGAGCCCGCTCGCCTCGAGCAGCTCGAGGCCCTGTTCGCGGAGGCCCTGAAACGCATCAAGACCGCGGAGCGGGTGGCCGAGCAGGCGAGCGGCAACGGGCACCTGAAGCCCGGCGGCGACGCGTAGCGGGGTTAGTCGACCACTATCGCGACGCCGCCTCGGCGCGGGTCCCCGCCTCCTGTGAGGCGGTCCGTGCCGGCGTCGCGCGCGACGGCCTGGACGCCGCCGAAGAACAGGTTCAGCTCCGACCACTTCCGGACCGTCCAGCCGGACTCCTCGAGGCGCTCGAGGGCGTCCTCCTCCACGCCTGGCTCGGCGTCGACCTGTCGCTCCTCCACGTGCAGCCGCGGCGCCGAGACCGCCTCCTGGGCGGGCATCCCGTGATCCACGACGCCGAGCACCGTCTGCAGGATCGCCGAGCGGATGCGGTTCGAGCCGGCGCTGCCGATCGCGATCTCAGGCCGCCCCCCGCTGAGCACCACGGTCGGCGCCATCATGCTCGGCACGCGCGCGCCGGGCGTGTGCCTATGGAAGCCGAGCGGGTTCAGGTCCTGCTCGCCGAGCATGTTGTTCAGGTGCATCCCGGTGCCGGGGACCATGACGCCCGAGCACGAGCCGTTCGAGCAGGTCACGGACGCGCACGCGCCGTCGGCGTCCATCACCGAGATATGCGTGGTGTTCCCGAGCCGCGAGCGCACCTCGGTGGCGACCGAGTCGAGCGCCTGCTTGGCCAGGAAGCGCTCGAGAAAGCCCTCTGTCCCGAGCCCCTCGAGAAACTCCTCGTCGCGCGCGCGGTTCGTCGAGTCGATCACCTCGGCGATCACGTCGGGGTCGTGCGGGCGGTCGAGCCGCTCGAGGATCCCGAGGGCGTCGGCGATCAGGATGCCGCCGGAGGACGGCGGCGGGTTCGTGAGCACCTCGCGCCCGCGGTAGGTCACGCGCGCCGGCTCGCGCTCGATCACCTCGTAGGAGCCGAGGTCCTCGCGGCTGAGCATGCCGCCGCGCTCGAGCACCCAGTCGCTCACCGCGGCCGCCACGTCGCCGTCGTACAGGAAGCGCGGCCCCTCGGCGCCGAGCCGGTCCATCAGGTCCGCGACCTCCGGGAGCCGGATCGTCTCGCCCTCCTTCAGCAGGCGGCCCTCCGGCGCGTAGATCGCGGCGCACTCAGGCGTGGAGGTGAGGATCGGCTCCAGCACCTCGAACAGGAACGCCTGCATCGGGACCACCTCGACGCCCTCGCGCGCCGCGCGCGCGGGCGCCTCGGTCAGGTCGGACAGGCGCGCGCGGCCGAAGCGCTCCAGCGTCTCGCCGAGGCCGAGCGTGGTGCCGTACGCCCCGCACGACGCCGGCCCGACGTTGAAGCGCTGGATGGCGTCCTCGGAGAAGCGGACGTCCATCGGGACGAGCGTTCCCGGCTCGCGCTCGTCGAGCCCGAGGCCGGGCGCCGCGACGAAGAAGTCGAACAGGTGCGTCTCGCCGCGCACGTGCACCAACATGAAGCCGCCGGCGCCCGGGCCGGTGAGCGGCGACTCCGCCACGAACGACATCAGCACCGCGGCCACGGCCGCGTCGACCGCGTTGCCGCCGCCCCGCAGCGCGTCCGCGCCGGCCTTTGCCGTCAGCGTATGGCCGGCTGCGACCACCCCTCTCATGGGCGCGAGCCTAGCCCGAGGTCGGCCGCCTCGCGCGGCTTCAGCCGCGCGGGAGGAACTCGGGCACGTCCACGTCGGCCAGCATGCCTGCCGTCGCGCGCTCGCGCGAACGCCGCACCTGCGGCTCGGCGTCGGCCGGGATGCTCCGCGGCGAGGCGCGATGCACCGGGCGGTCTCCGTAGCCCGTTGCCACGACCGTCACCCACACCTGGTCCTCGACCTTGTCGTCGACCATTGCGCCGAAGATGATGTTCGCGTCCGGGTGCGCCGCCTCGGCCACCGCCTTCGCGGCCTCGTTGACCTCCCACAGCGAGAGGTCGCGGCCGCCGGTGATCGACAGCAGGATCGAGCGCGCCCCGTCGAGCGAGGTTTCGAGCAGCGGCGACTCGATGGCGTGCTCCACCGCGTCCATCGCGCGCCGGTCGCCCGAGCCCATGCCGATCCCGAGCAGCGCCTGCCCGGCCTCGGACATGATGGTCCGCACGTCCGCGAAGTCGAGGTTGATCAGCCCGGGGAGCGTGATGAGGTCGGAGATCCCCTGCACGCCCTGGCGGAGCACGTCGTCCGCCACTCGGAAGGCCTCGACCATCGACGTTGACTTGTCCAGCACCGACAGGAGCCGGGCGTTCGGGATCACGATCAGCGTGTCCACCTCGCGTGCGAGCTCCTCGACACCGCGGTCGGCCTGCTCGCCGCGGCGGGCGCCCTCGAACGAGAACGGCCTGGTGACGATGCCGACGGTCAGCGCGCCCACCTCGCGGGCGATCCGCGCGACCACGGGCGCCGCGCCGGTGCCGGTGCCACCGCCGGAGCCGGCCGCGATGAACACCATGTCCGCGCCCTTCAGGTGGCTCTTGATCTCGTCGTAGTCCTCGAGCGCCGCGGCACGCCCCAGGTCCGGGTTCGAGCCTGAGCCGAGCCCGCGCGTGGCGTCGCTTCCGATGTGGAGGCGGATCTTCGCGCCTGAGCCCTCGAGCGACTGGACGTCCGTGTTGACCGCGATGAACTCGACGCCCTCGACCTCGGCCTCGATCATGCGGTTGACGGCGTTCACGCCGGCGCCGCCGACGCCGATCACGCGCAGCACCGGTTCGGTGGGCCGGTCGGGCGCAACGCGCACGAACGGCTCGGACTCGAGGTCCGGCGCGCGCTGGGCGGGGACCGGCTCGCGCTCGAGGATGTTCTCCGGAATGTCGTGCGAGAAGACGGCCTTCAGCCGCTCCTCGGGGGTCGGGATGCCCTCGTGGCGCCCGTAGCGCTCCTCGCGCTCCGCCCGGCGCGCCTCGCGCTCCTGCGCGCGGCGGGCCGCCTCGGTCATGCGCTCGGCCTGACCGTGCCGCTCGGTGTTGCCCTGCGGCTCGGGCACGTGGCGGGTGACCTGCGGCGCCGGACCGCCCTCGGGCAGAGGACGGCCGAGCTTCGGCTCGTCCTCATGGTGCGGCGGCTTCTCCTTCGGGCGCGCGTCCTCTTCCTCCGTCTTGCGGAAGAGCTGCGCCAGGGGGCCCTCGCGCATGCTCGCCCTCTTACCGCTTGCCATTCGCCAGGACCTCCTCAGCCAGCCGTCGGTAGGCGTACGCCGCCTTCCCGTCCGGGTCGTACTTGAGCACCGACATGCCCTTCACCGGGGCCTCGGCGAAACGAACGGTCTTGTTGATGCGCGATGCGAAGACGCGGTCGCCGAAGTTCTCCTCGAGGATCTCGATCGCCTCCTTGGCGTGAACCGTGCGGTTGTCCACGAGCGTAGGCAGGATGCCCTCTATCTCGATCTCGGGGTTGAGCTCCTCGCGCACCATCGACAGCGTGTTCTGGAGCTGGATCAGCCCGCGCATGGACAGATACTCGCATTGCACGGGGACGATCACCTTCTGGGAGGCCGTCAGCGCGTTGATCGTGAGCAGCCCCAGGCTCGGCGGGGTGTCGATGAAGATGTAGTCGTAGTCGTCGCGGACGGGCTCGAGGCCCTTCTTCAGCGAGCGCTCGCGGCCGATCATCGTGGACATCGCGATCTCGGCGCCGGCCAGGTCGATCGACGAGCAGGCCACGTCGACCTCGCGCTTGCGGATCACCTCGCGGATCGAGAGCTGGTGCACGAGCACGTCGTACATCGACGCGTCGAGCGAGTCGGGGTCGATCCCCTGACTCATCGTGAGGTTGCCCTGCGGGTCGAGGTCGACGCAGAGCACGCGATGGCCCCGCTCGACGAACGCCGCAGCCAGGTTGAGCGTCGTGGTGGTCTTGGCCACGCCGCCCTTCTGGTTTGTGAACGCGATGACCTTCGCCTTGGCTTCCATTACGCAAGCGGTATTCGCACGGGCTGGGCGGAATCCTTCACCCTTCACGTCCGGTGTCTTCGCTACTGGACAGGCGGCTCGTCCTCGTGACGGGCAAGGGCGGGGTGGGCAAGACCACCATGTCGGCTGCGCTGGCACTTGCGGCCGCGCGCCGGGGAAAGCGCGTCGTGGTGTGCGAGGTGGCCGAGCAGGAGCGGCTGCCGGAGCTGAATCCCGGCATCACCACCGTCTCCGTGGACCCGGACCAGGCCAAGCAGGAATGGCTCCGCTACCAGCTGAAGTCGCGCACGCTCTCCGGCCTCCTCGGCGGGAGCGGCATCTTTCAGTACCTGACCGCGGCGGCCCCGGGTCTCACCGAGCTGGTGACGATGGGGAAGGTGTGGGACCTGGCGCAGCTCGAGCCTCGCGCCGGAGGACAGTCATACGACCTCGCGATCGTCGATGCGCCGGCCACCGGCCACGGCCTCGCCATGCTGCGCGCGCCGAGCACATACGCGAGCATCGCCCGCGTCGGGCCGGTGGGCCGCCACGCCGAGCGAATCGACACATTCATTCGCAACCCGGCGCAGACCGGGGTGCTCACCGTGGCCCTTCCGGAGGAGATGCCGGTCAACGAGACGGTCGAGTTCGAGCAGGCGCTGCGCCGCGAGCTGGACATGGCCGTCGACGCGATCGTCGTGAACGCGGTGCACCCGGTCCGCTTCCGCTCACATGAGGTCGAACGGCTCCGCGAGACAACCAGTGAGACGTCGGTCGCACGGGCGGCTCTCTCGGCGGCTCTTTCCGAGCACCGCCGGGCGCGCGCGGAGCACGGGCAGGTGAGGCGCCTCCGGCGGGCCGCCACCGCACCGGTCGCCACGCTTCCTCGCATCTTCGAGCCCGAGCTCGGCCGCGAGCACCTGGAGCAGCTCTCCGTGGAGCTGGAGCGAAAGCTGTGATCGGCGACTGGCTCGAGCGCAAGGAGGTCTGCATCTGCGCGGGCTCCGGCGGCGTGGGCAAGACGACCGCCTCGGCAGCAATCGCGCTCGGGATGGCCGCGCGCGGCAAGAAGGTCGCGGTCCTGACGATCGACCCGGCGAAGCGCCTCGCGAACTCGCTCGGCCTGTCCGAGCTGGGGAACGACGAGCGACTCGTGAAGGCGGACGTCAAGGGCGAGCTCTGGGCGATGATGCTCGACCCGAAGCGCACCTTCGACGAGATCATCGAATGGCACGCGCCCGACGAGCGCACGCGCGAGGCGGTGCTATCGAACCGGATCTACCAGGAGCTCTCGAACGCCGTCGCAGGCTCGCAGGAGTACATGGCGATGGAGAAGCTCCACGAGCTGCACCAGGAGGGCCGCTACGACCTGCTTGTGCTCGACACGCCCCCGACGCGCAACGCACTCGACTTCATCGACGCGCCGAAGAAGCTCGCGGCGTTCATCGACTCACGTGCGCTCCAGCTGTTCACCGCGCCGGGGCTGCTGGGGCTGAAGGTGTTCGGACGCGGCTCCGGGCTGGTGTTCTCGGTGCTGAAGCGGGCGACCGGAATGGACCTGCTCGAGGACCTGTCGACCTTCTTCTCGAGCTTTGGGAGCATGACCGAGGGCTTCCGCGAGCGGGCCGAGCACGTGAACGCGCTGCTGGCCGACTCGCGGAGCGCATTCGTGCTCGTCACCTCACCGCGCGCCGATGCGGTCGAGGAGGCAGGCTGGTTCCACCACCGCCTGCTCGATGCGGGCCTGCCGTTCGCGGGCGTGGTCGCGAACCGGGTGCGGCCCGAGGTGCCGAAGGGCGACCCGTCGGGCGAGCTGAGCGCGCTGCTCGGCGACGAGGCGCTGGTACGCAGGGTGCTCCGCACCTTCGAGGAGGAGCGCCGCCTGGCCGCGCAGGACCGCGCCAACCTGGCCGCCCTGAAGAAGCGCCTCGGCCGCAAGCCGATGATCGAGGTGCCCCACCTGGACGACGACGTGCACGACCTGGACGGCCTGCGCCGTATGGATGCACATCTGTTCGGGTAAGCGCCCGGGGTTGGGCGTTTTCCATTCCCGTTTCGCATCCGCATGGCGGCCGGGCCGTCGGCCGCAAGGGCGTGGGCGCCTTCGGCGGCTGCGGCCCAGGCGCGCGCTGGTTAGTGGTTAGACCGGCGCCGAGAAGTCCTCGGGGTCGTCCCAGCCCCAGTCGGCCGACGGGGTCACGCCGTCGAGCTCGTGCTGCAGGGGCTCCGGGGCGACGGTCGATGGGGCGACCGTTACGGGCTCCATCTCCGCGGTGTCCGGCTCGGTCTCGAACTCGTCCTCGTACCGCGGCGCGGGGTCGTAGTCGTACTCGAGCTCGGGCTCGAAGGTGACCTGCTCCGGCTCCGGAGCGCGCTCGAAGCGCGGAGGCTGCGCCTGAGGCGCCTCGTGGGCGAGCGGCTGCCGGCGCAGGTCGCGCGCCTCGATCTCGGCGTAGGGCTCCGGCTCGTAGGGCTCCGGCACGCGGTCGGCCTCCGGCTCGGGCTCGAGCCGCTGCTCGTCGACGAGGATCTCGTCGGCCACCGCCTTCAGGTCGGCGTCGAGGTAGCCGCAGAGCACGTCGCGGAGCAGCGCCCTCACGTGGCTCTCCACCTCGGCCACCAGCTCGCTCGGGGACGAGGCGCCCGGCGGGAGCGCCAGCGCGCGTCCCATCACGAACCGCTCGAGCGCAAGGGCGGCCTCGAGCCGGCTCTGCACCTCGTGGCGCGTCCCCTCCTCCGCGCACAGCGCGGCGAGGCGCAGCCCGAGGGCCGCCTGGCCGGTGTCGCTGGTCGCGTCGAGCAGGGCGCGCAGCGCGAGCAGGTAGTCGGACAGCGCCTCGCCGTCACCCGCCCGCTCGCACCCCATCTCGAAGCGGTGCAGCGCCCAGGCGACCGTCTCGGGCGGCCGCGCTCCCGCGATCGCGGTGAAGAACTCGCGGAAGGCCTGCTCCTCGGCGGCCGGAAGCATCCATTCGCCGCCGCGGGGAGGCGCGCCGGAGCCGATCCCCACCGGCTGCCAGCGGCCCTGGTCGGTCTGCCGCCAGCCGGGCGCGCCGAGCGCGATGCCGCCGGGCGCCCACAGCCGCAGCGCCGTGACCACCTCGGCAAAGCGGCCGGCGGCCTCGCCGGCCGGAATCGGGTCGTCCGCCGGCACGTCGCGCTCGAGAACGCAGAGGAGGTCCGAGCGCTCGTGGGGTCCGTCGAAGCGGTCGCCGCGCACGATCGAGAGCCCGTCGCCGAGCTCCACGCGCGCCGCCTCCATCCACGCCCCCCTCACGGGCGCGATCACGCGCGCCCGGACGGCGTCGCGGTACAGGGTCAGCTCGACCTCGCGGTAGACGCGGTCGAAGCGCTCCTCGGGGAAGCCGAAGCTGGTCGCGTCCTCGTACAACCGCTCGAGCATGGCGCGCAGCGCCGGCTCGGCCTGCTCGCCGCCAAGGCCGTTGACGCGCAGCCAGGCGGAGGCGCCGGCGCCCAGCTCGGCGCAGGCGCGCTCGCAGGCGGGCAGCTCGCGCAGCCGCGGCCAGCGCTCGTCGATGAAGGCGCCGGTGCGCGGCTCGTAGCGGTAGAGGGCGGGCCCGCGGCCGCCACCTTCGTCGACGACGTCGAACTCGACCTCCGCGCCGGCCTTCAGGTCCTCGGTGAGCAGCGCCGCGGCCTCCAGCGCGAAGTCCCGCAGCGCGTCATGGAGAGCACGGTTTCGCATGCGACGCGGTTTCGGCGCGCCGGGTGAGTGTCCTGCCGGTCCTGCGCAAGCACCGGGCGGTGCCCGGTGCGCAGCGGTGCCGTCCGCTAGGAGCTACAGCTAGGCGGCTACGGGCTCGGCGGGGGTGACCGCGCAATCGTCCACGCCGAGGTACTCGCGGCCGTAACGGCGCATGTCCTCGATCAGCGGCAGGAGCGCCTCGCCCTTCTGCGTCAGCGAGTACTCCACGCGCGGCGGCACCTCGGGGAAGGTGTGCCGCTCGACGATCCCCTGTTCCTCGAGCGCCCGCAGACGCAGCGAGAGCGTGCGGGGGCTGATCCCCGAGAGCGAGCGCTCCAGCTCGCAGAAGCGGATGCGGCCCTCCGCGAGATCGCGGATCACGAGGATCGTCCACTTGCCGCAGATGATGTCCGCGGTTGCACAGACAGGGCAGGACGGATCGGCCATGAAGGCCGATTCTATAGCAAGACTTCAGAGAATGAAGTGTTAGCGCCCTGCGCAGGCACCCGGGCGGTGCCCGGTGCGCAGCGATGCCCTTAGCCGCTGAGCTGGCCCAGGAGGCCGCCACCGCCCCCGCCGCCGGCGGGCGTCGGCGTCACGCGGCCCTCGCTCGGCTGCACGAGCACCCAGCCCGCGCCCGAGAACGACATCTGCACGGACTCGCCGGAGCCCCGGCCGATGAAGTTCTTCAGCTTGATGTCCGTCTTGATCCCGGTCTGGACGCTCGACGCCCAGGTGATCGCGGCCTGCGGGTCCGCGAAGGTGGGCGCGTCGCCGGTGTTCAGCAGCACGGGCGGGCCGTCGGAGATGATCGCCACCCAGCCGGTGCCCTGGAGCGCAGTGTTGAAGAGGCCGCCGCCCATCATCCCGGACGCACCCTCGACGCGCTTGATGTCCCAGTCGATGCCCGCGTCGAATGCCAGCAGGTTCGAGCCGTTGACGGTGATGGCGTCGTTCTCGAGGTAGATCAGGTGGATGTCCTGCGCGGTGTCCGCGAGGAAGACCTCGCCGGTGCCGGACATCTTCATGAGGGTCGTGCCCTCGCCCGAGACCGCCTTCTTCACCATGCGACTGAGGCCGCCCGATCCGGCGTGCTCGAACGACACGTCGCCCTGGTAGGCGACCATCGACCCGGCCTTGGCCTGGATCGTCACCTGGTCGAGGCTAACCTTCAACAGCTTCGAGTTCTGGAGCGCGAACGGCTGCTGGGACTGCGTCTCCTGGAACTCACCGAGGGTGCTCTGCACCGGGCCTCCTAAGTCGTGGGGTCTTCGCAGGGCACACGGTACCCCGGATGGTGCGGTGTGGGGATCGAGCGCCGCGGATTACGCGCCCGGCATGCCGCCGGCGCTCGGCTCGGCGCCGTTCGTCGCCCCGACGCCCGCGGGCTCCTCGGGCGCGTCGTCCGGCAGGACGCTCTCGACCGACGTGCTTCGCTGCCCATCCGAGGCCACGAGCAGCTTGAAGTCGTGCGGGTGCGTGGCGGCCTTCAGAGCGTCGTCCATGGAGACCCGGCCGTGCTGCACGTGGTAGAGCAGCGCCTGGTCGAAGGTCTGCATGCCGTAGTAGGCGCCCTCTGAGATGACCTCCGGCAGCTTGCCGGTCTCCTCCGGGTTCATGATCATGTCGCGCACGCGGCCGGTCATCCGCAGGATCTCGCAGGTGGCGACGCGGCCGTCCCCGTCCGGCGTGGGCACAAGCCGCTGGGAGATCACGGCCTTCAGCGTGCCGGCGAGCATGGCGCGTGCCTGGCGCTGCTCGGCCTGCGGGAAGAAGTCGATGATGCGGTTCACGGACTCCGCGGCGTCCACGGTATGGATCGTCGAGAGCACGAGGTGGCCGGTCTCCGCCGCGGAGAGTGCGGTGCGGACGGTCTCCTCGTCGCGCATCTCGCCGACCAGGATCACGTCCGGGTCCTGGCGCAGCACGCGGCGAAGCGCGCGGGCGAACGAGGCGGTGTCCTCGCCGACCTCGCGCTGGTTGATGATCGACGACTTGTCGCTGTGCAGGAATTCGACCGGGTCCTCGATCGTGACGATGTGCTTCTCGTAGCTCAGGTTGATGTGGTTGATCATCGACGCGAGCGTCGTGGACTTACCCGAGCCGGTCGTACCGGTGAGGAGGATCAGCCCGCGCTCCTCGTCGGCGATCTCGGAGATCACAGGCGGGAGAAGCAGCTCGTCGACCGTCTTGATCTGGAACGGGATCGCGCGGCAGACGAGCGAGATCGTCCCGCGCTGCACGAACGCGTTGACGCGAAACCGCGCGACGCCCGGCACCGAGTACGAGAAGTCGACCTCGCGCTCGTTCCGGAACGACTCGAGCTTCGCCTCGTCCGTGAGCATGTGGAAGAGCGTGGCCTCGGTGTCCTCGGGGCGGAGCTTCTCGTACCCCTCGAGCGGGACGAGCTTTCCGTGGCGGCGGACCATGGGCTTTGACGGGACCTTGAGGTGGAGGTCCGAAGCCTCCTCCTCGATGACCGTCATGAGGGCAGCGTCGACGTCGAACATGGTGTTTGCATCGGCTTTCCGGCGGACGCCTTGAGGGCTGAGGGCGGTTTTGGACGAGCCTTTTCGCGCTGTTCCGGCCGCGGCCGGCCCCGCGGGCGAACGACGGACAGCGAGGGGTTCGGTCGAAAAGTGCGCTCTCGGCCCGACCGAGTCGGGGCTCGCCGGATAGGCCCTCAGATACACCGAGAAGTCGGCACGCCCCCTCGGACGAGGGATCGAGATGCGCCTTCTAGACCGCCGCAGCCCTCACCGCTGCGGTACGCGGCTATGCGGAAAGGCGTGGGCGGAGGACCGGCGGCCGTCGAGAACGCGCCTACGCGACGTCGCGCAGCTTCTGCGCCTCGGCAAGCGACTGAAGCTTCTTAAGCGACTGGTTCTCGATCTGGCGGATGCGCTCGCGGGTTACGTTGAAGGTGCGGCCCACCTCGTCGAGCGTCCGCGGGTGCTCGCCGCCGAGCCCGTAGCGCAGCTCGAGGACGCGGCGCTCGCGGTAGGAGAGGTTCTCGAGCGCCTCGCGGAGCGCCTCCTTGGTGAGGATCTCGGCGGCACGCTCGTAGGGCGACTCGGCGCGCTCGTCGGCGATGAACTGGCCGAACTCGGACTCCTCCTCGTCGCCGACCGGCTTCTCGAGCGAGACCGGGGCCTGGGCCGAGCGCTTGATGGACTCGACCTCCTCCGGCTCGATCCCCGTGTGCTCGGCGATCTCCTCGGGGGTGGGCTCGCGGCCGAGCTCGGTGACGAGCTTGCGCTCCGCCCGGCCGATCTTGTTGAGCTTCTCGACGACGTGCACCGGGATGCGGATCGTGCGCGCCTTGTCCGCGAGCGCGCGGGCGATCGCCTGGCGGATCCACCAGGTGGCGTAGGTCGAGAACTTGAAGCCCTTGCGGTAGTCGAACTTCTCAGCGGCGCGGACGAGGCCGAGCGTGCCCTCCTGGATCAGGTCCAGGAACGGCAGGCCCTGGTTCCGGTAGTTCTTGGCTATCGAGACGACCAGCCGCAGGTTCGACTCGACCATCTTCTGCTTCGCGTCGAGGTCGCCGCGCTCGATGCGCTTGGCGAGGTCGACCTCCTCCTGCGCCGTGAGCAGGCGGACCTTGCCGATGTCCTTCAGGAAGAGCTGAAGGGAGTCGGTCGTCATGTCCGGCTTGAGGTCGATCGTGGCCTTCTTGCGCCGGCTGCGGCGATCGACGGCACGCTCGACCTCGGGCGCCGAGTGGGTCGGATCGTCCTCTACGAGCTCGATCTCGGACTTCTCGAAGTAGCCATGGAGCTCCTCGATGTCGCCCTCGTCGAGCTCCACCTCGCTGAGAGCGGTGGCCACCTCGGCGTACGTCAGGACACCGGTCGCCTGACCCTTGACGACGAGGAGCTTTACCTCCTCAAGCTCTTGCAGATCGGCTACAGACATCCTCTTCCTTAACGGCGCGCAGGGCCAGGCATGAGGGCGCCGGGCCCTTTCGATAAGTCGTTGTCAACAGTAACGCTACAGATAGTGAAGTCAAGCGGCCCCAAGCGGAATTCCCGCTGACTAGCCAGTCAACCAGTTGATCCTTACCCGAATCTATCGACGGCGGTCACAGGTGGGCTGTACCCAGGACGGGCACCTCTAGAATCCCCTGCCATGACGGACGACGGAGGCGTGCTCGGAAACCTGCCCAACTCGCGCCCCGGAAAGCGGAGCGCGAAGCGGGGTTCGGGCGGAAGGCCCGCCGGCGCGGCGAGCCGCGCGGCCGCCAAGGCGGAGCGGAGCGGGACGCCGGCGGCCACGCCGGCCGGGAAGCCGAAGGCGCCGCGCAAGAGCGCGAAGCCCGGCCGGGCGGCGGCGGGAGCGGGCGCGAAGCCGAAGACCGGC
>DASSVP010000017.1:0-23411 GCA_035705985.1 Thermoleophilaceae bacterium | reverse complement strand
CTCCTGGAGCAGCGTGGTGAGCCGCTCGCCCGCGCCCCGGCCGTAGAACGGCTTGATCGCGTCGCCGATGTCGTCCTGGTTCCGCAGCAGGCGCCGCGTCGTCGCCGGCGTGTCGGGCAGGTCCGCGGACGCGCTCACGATGAACAGCCGCGTCCAGGTGATGTGGTCCTCCCACAGACGCCGCATGTTGTCGTGGAGCGCGGCCTGCCGCGCGCTCACGCCGTTGGCACCGGCCTCGGCGTGATTGCCGGAGTGCCCTTCGGCGGCATGACCGCCCGCCAGGACCAGCGCCAGCACGGCGCTCGCCGTAGCCACGAGCCCCGCCAACGGCAGGCTCGACCGCGTCCGCTCGGTGTGTTCGGTGTGACTGCTCATCGGCCAGCTCCTTCGTGTAGGGCGGGCAGCGCTGCGCCACCCGCTCGGGTGCCCAACAGACGCAGCGCGAGCACCAGCCCGGCTGCCTCGATCAGCTTTGTGGCAACTCCGAGCAGGTCGACCGGCTCCGAGTGCGTGAGCGGTGGCAGCGCCACGAGTCGCGCGGCGATGTAGGCCACCAGCAGAGCTGCGAGCAGCAGTGCGGCGGCGCCGAAGGCGACCGCGCCAGGGGCCTGGGTCACCCCCACGGTGAGGCCCGCGAGGAGCAGCGCCGACAGGGCGAACAGCGCGCCCAGAAGCGGCTCCGCGGAGGCATGGGCCGGGACGAGCGCTCCATGTACCCCGGCGCTCGACGCGAGCGCCGGCGCGAGCAACCTCTCAGCGCGAGCGGAGCTCATGCCGCTCGCTCACGCGCATGCTGCCGATTCAGCAGTGGGCCAACGACGCGCCGGAGCCAGCCCGGGTGGTCGGCTCGGCCGCCCTCCTCGATGACGTCCAGGCCATGCTGTCGGGCCAAGCGCGCCGCGAGTGGGAGCACGCCGGAGGACGCCCCGTCGTCACCGGCACAGATCAGCAGGGCGTCGAACCCACCGAGGCGGACGAGCTCGCTGAGCTCCTTACCGCGTCCGTCCGTGATGACGACCTCCTCGAGATCGATCCCTGCGGCCTCCAAGAGCAGGTCGGCGTCGCTCAGCAGACGCTCGGCTCGAGCGGTGCTCGCCGACCACGGCCGCGTCTCGTCCGCGACCGGTATCAGGAGCGACACGCCAAGCGGCGCATCTCCCGCGTGCCGGCAGCAGATCCCCACCAGGCGATGAGGATCGATGTGCGCGTCGGCCGCGACGAGCGGGCGGTTGAGAGCGGCTGGGCGGGGGGTCTGTTCGAATTCCACTGTGGGCCTCGATCCGTGTTGTCCGTCGAGGCCCTTAGCGCCGAAGGCGCGAGCGTTCTTACGCGCTAGCTGTTCTCAACGAGCGCGCGGAGGCTCTCGTAGTCCTCGTGGCAGGCGGGGCAGCCCTCGAGGTGGGCACGCAGCCCGGGAATCCGCTTGTCTGCCGGCTCGCCCCGCAGCTCGAGCTCGACGTACTCGTCGAGGCGCTCGAAGCACTCGTCGCAGAGAACCTCGGGCTCGGCCGGGCCGAGCAACCGCTTGAGGGTGTCGTCGTTCGTGTGCCTGTCCATCATCGTCTCCGCTAGATCGAGTCGAGGGCAAAGCCCCTCGTCGCCAGTTCGGCGCGCAGCTTTCGGCGTGCGTCGTGAAGGGTCTTGTAGAGGGCGCCGCGCGTCGTGTTAAGCCGCTCCGACAGGACATCGAGCGGCACCCCGTTCAGCGCGAGCGCAACGAGCACCTCGCGCTGGTGCTCGGTGAGGCAGCAGTCGATCGAGTCCTTGATCGCGCCCATGAGCTCATTCGCCTCGGCTTGACCCTGGGGGCCCTGGCCGGCGTCGGCCATCAGGGGCCAGACCTCCGGTTCGAGCACCACCTCACGCTCCTGCCAGGCCCGCCGGCGCAGCCGCACGCCTGCCTCGAGCAGGGCGAACTTGTATGCCCAGGTGGTGAAGCGGCTTGCCCCGCGGTAGTCGTCGAGCTTGCCGAGCACCGCGACGAGCGCGTCGTCCGCGGCCTGGAGCGCCAGGTCGTCGAGCTCCTCGCCGCGCACGTGTGAAAGAGCGGCGCGGCGGCGAGAGACCTCGAAGCGGGCGGCGCGCAACAGCAGCTCGTGGAGGCGGGCGACCGCGCGGTCGCGCTCCGCCCCCGGCCGGCGCAGCGCGTCGACCCACGCGGTCGAGTCGGCCAGCGCGTCACCGTGCTCGCTCTCCGCGGCGCTCAGGGGCAGGCGTGAGCTCATCGCCGGAACGAGGCTAACAACCGGGGGGCTCAGCACGGACGTCTCTCCCACGTCTCGTAAGCGCCGCCACGTTGGTCTTTCTTACCAACGAGTAGCGGCGCGAACGTCCCCGAGGGAAGGCCCACGCGCTCAGGCCGCCTGCGCTTGGAGATCCCCCGCCGCCTCGCCAGTCGCGTCTAGCGCCGATAGCGCCGACCCGACAGCCTCGTGCAGGTCGCCCACGTCATGGCGATGCATCGGGCTGGTCCCGTCGTCAGCGAGCCTGGCGGCCAAGGCCAAGCCTCTGGGGGCGACGACCCGTTCGTCTCGAAGGCGGAGGACGAGCGCGCCGATGTCATCCGCGGCGTCGCGGACCACCGCGCGCTGCGGCCGCGTCCGGAGCGTCACCGGCTCCGCTCTGCGGGCGTCGCCCAGCGCCTCGATCAGGGAGTTCGCGATCCGCGAACGTTCGGCGGTCGACAGCAGCTGTGTCGCCCGGCGCTCGAGCTCGGCGCTCGACGCGGGGTCGGCGCCCTCTGCAAGCTGCCGGTCGAGGCCGCCCCGCCGAACGCGCATGCGGATGCGAGCGACGGGGTTCGGAACGGAATAGACGCTGGACGGCATGATCTCTCCTTGACTCGGGGGTTGCCCCAAGCCTGTCGCCGGGCCGCCCTTTCAACCATGGGTCTCAGGGCCGATTCGGCGGCCGCGCGATACCCATCGGTTCACGCCGGCCGTCAGTCGTCTGAGGGGCCCGCGGTTCTGAGCCTCCGGTCCATGGCGACGAGAGCCTCGAACGCGAACATCGGCAGCGGACGGTCTGATTGCCCGCTGTAGAGCGGGCTCCTGCGGTCGCCGATCAGCTTGGACGCGATCGCAAGCCCTTGAGCGCCCGCGGGCTCGCTGCTGCAGAGTCGCTCCGCAAGCTCGAGCAGGACCACCCTGTTGGCGCGTACCTCGGCGCGACGGATCGGCGGCGCAGCCACGGCGATCGGATACGCGTCGCGCCCGGCGAGCGCCACGACCCCGCGCAGCGCGCACGCGAGGCGACGCCTGGTCTTCGGCGAGCCGAGCTGACCAGCCCGAAGGCTCAACTCGTCGGACTGCATGGGGTCGGCACCGAACGCAAGCTGGTCGTCGAGGGCGCGAGCGCGCCACCGGGTGGTCACGCGAAGCCATACACCGCCCAGCACCAATCCGCGATAGCCGGGCGCACCCTGCCCGGTCACGCGACGCGCTCGGTCGCGCGCGGCTCATTGGCGCGAGCGATGATCGGCGTGACGGTCGACCGACCGTGGCGCGGCGCGAGCGCCTCGGGAGCCACCACGTGACGAGCCTGCTCCTGCGCAGCCGGCCGGAATCGCTGCGCGGCCCCGAGCAGATCCGAGCCGGGGCCCCCGATGGAGTCCGTCCTTCTCATGCGCCGATCCTCCTCGCTCGGGCAGCGGGGCGAAATGGGCGTCAATGCCCAACAGCGCGTAGACGATCTTGCATCGCTTCCGCGGTCACAGCTTGCATCGTTGCCCGACCGTCCCTTGTGATCGTGAGCCGAGTCTCGTCGCGGCGCCCGAAGTGGTACCAACGAACCAGCCCACGCCTGGCAAGCCGGGCCCCCGACCGCCGGACCTCGCTGAGCGGCCTGCCGAGCGCCTCGGCCAGCTCGGCGAGACTCGCCTCTCGGTCGAGCAGACAGAGCAGCACGCGCAGCTCGCCGGGCGACAGGCCGCGGCGCTCAAGCACCTCGAGCACCCGGTCTATCTCGGTCCGCTCTCCAAGTGTTGCTCCCATGCGCGCATGGTCGCCCGCCGCGTGCGACAGCGCCATGGGTACGACTGACCATTACCGGCTCGGGATCGCTCGCATGTCGGTGCACGCGCATCCGTATCGGTGCGCGCGTCTCGCCCCCGCTGTCGAGGAACTCGCGTGCGTCGAGCAGCGCGACATCCATGAGCTCGTCCGCGTGGTCGAAATCGATCGGCTGGATGTCGAGCGGGCAGGGCGGCGGCATGACGATCAGCTGAGCGTCGTCGCGGTGTCGCTCGATGTCGTCGATCAGGCGACGATGCGTGAGCAGGCTGATCGCGTGCAGTGCCATCGCCAGTGCTCCGCCGGGCGGCTCGGTGAGGGCGCAGGCGTGGCCGGTCGGGAGCACATAGATGCGCTCCGCTCCGAGCTCGACAGCGTGGGAGATGGGCGTGTTGTTTGCCACACCGCCGTCCATGAGGGCCCGGTCCTCCCACGGGACGGGTCGAAGGACGCCCGGTACGGCGGCGCTCGCCAGGACCGCCTCGAGTACGGGGCCGCTCGAGAGGCGCAGCTCTTCCCCGGTGACCACGTCGACCGCGACGACGTGCAGCGGGATCGGCATCTCCTCGAGTCCCTGGCATTCGACGTGGCGCTCGATCAGACGACGGAGCCCGGAGTCCGGAACGAGGTGATCTCGGGCTCCGAGGAAGCCGAGCAGGCCTGTGAGCGGGTTGACCGGAAAGACCTGGCCGCGACGCAGCTCGCACCAGATCCGCGCAAGGCTGTCGGGGGTCGCGCTCGCCTGGGGGCGGGATGCGATGTAGGCGCCGTTGAGCGCGCCCGCGGAGGTACCCACGATCAGGTCAGGAGCGACGCCGCGCTCGTAGAGCGCGCGCAGCATCCCGACCTGAATCGCGCCCAGACTCGCCCCGCCGGACAGGACGAAGGCCACGGTCGGTTGCCTCCTGCGCGTCATGCTCTCTTTGCGCCCGGGCCACGGCGATGCTTACGCCAAGAGGCGGCCCTGGAGGCCGGCTTCGGCCAGCCGGGCTCGTAGCTTGCCCCGGCCGTCGTGCAGCGTCTTGTAGAGCGCCCCGCGAGTGGTGCCGCGGCGTTCGGCGAGCACGTCGATCGGCACGTCGTTCAGGGTCAGCGCTATCAGCACCGAGCGCTGGTCCGGGGTGAGCGTCCCGATCTCGTCGCAGACCGCGTCGATGAGCTCAGTCGTCTCGGCGTGGCCGGCAGGGCATCCCGTGCGCTCGTCCGACAGACGCGCCCATCCGTCCGCTTCGAGCGGGAGCTCGCGTCCATGCCAGGAGCGCTTCCGTACAAGCGCGGCCGCCTCGAGCAGGGCGAACTTGTAGGCCCAGGTGGTGAAGCGACTGGCGCCCCGGTAGCTATGGAGCCCCCCGAGGATGGCGACCAGGGCGTCGTCGGCGGCCTGCACGGCAAGGTCGTCGAGCTCCCGGGTACGCGCGCCGGCCCCCGTCCGCCGGCCGATCTCGGTACGGGCCGCCCGAAGCAGCAGCTCATGGAGACGACGAACCGCGTCCTCTCGCCCGGGTCCGGTTCCGCAGAGCGACTCGACCCAGGACAGCGACTCGACGTCGGGCGCGGCGGCGACGGTGGTCACGCCGCTGCTCCGTTCGTTGATACGTCGCGGCGCGTGAGCAGCGTCGGCTGGAGGCCAAGCAGCCGCATGTCCCTCAGCGAATCGGCGAGCAGCCGTCCGCCCAGCAGCTCGCCATCCGCCAGCTCGAGCTCGATGAGCCAGCCGATGTTGAGGTCGGAGCTGGGGCCGCCCTGCGTCAGCCGGCAGAGCCGAAGGGTCCCCTGCGGGACCGCGGCGCGAAGCTCATCGACCTGTTGGTCGAGCCAGCCCTCCAGGTCGTCGGCCGAGACCGGAGCACAGGGGTGGCAGCGGATCGCGAGCTGGACCATGCATCCAATCGTCGCCGCTGCACGCGCGCGCGGGTATGGGTGTCAGCCTGCATCCGGCACGGCCGAGATGGGACACCGTTCGTTCAGGATGGGCGTTCGGCCGTATGGATGCGGGCGCGGCGCGGCGCGAGCATCGAAGCATGCGAAGCGACCCCTTCCTCGACTTCCACCAGAGCGCGGAGCGCGCCGGCTACCCGGCCCTGCTGATCGTGAGCATGGTCGCCCTGGGGCTCGTCGTAACTCCGGTCGCGCTGCTGGCGCTGACCGGCGCGATCTGGGTGCTCGTGATCGCGGTGCTCAGCATCTTCGCCGCGCTCGCGCTCCTCGCCGGGGAGCTTGGCGCGGCCTTCACGGACGGCGACGAGCCGCCTCGGCGGGCGGGCGGGCGGTCAGGGCACGACTAGGCCGCGCCGGATCGCGTACCGGGTCAGCTCGACGCGGTTGCGCATCCCGAGCTTCTCCAGCACGTTGGCGCGGTGCCGGTCCACGGTCTTCTTGCTGATGAACAGCTGCTCTGCGATCTCCTCGCTCGTCAGCCCCTCCGCGATCAGCTTGACGACCTCGAGCTCGCGGGGGCTGAGGGGGTCCTCGGGCGTGGTCTCCCCGCGGCTGGCACGGTCGAGGTAGTCGCGCACGAGGGCCCTCACTGCAGCCGGGTAGAGGAACGGCTCGCCGCGCATCGTCGCACGGCAGGCTTCGATCAGGTCGCGGTTCGCGACGCTCTTGAGCACGTAGCCCGACGCGCCCGCCTTCAGGGCCTCGAAGAAGTACTGCTCGTTGTCGTGCATCGACAGGATCAGGACGCGCAGCTCGGGCTTGCGCTTCGTCAGCTCGCGCGCGGCCTGTAGCCCCGTCATGCGAGGCATCGTCACGTCGAGCACGGCCAGGTGAACGTCCTCGGACAGCGCGAGCTCGACGGCCTCGGCCCCGTCGCCGGCCTCGGCGACGACCTCGAGGTCGGGCGCCGAGTCGAGCACCATGCGAAGCCCGTTGCGCACGACCTCATGGTCGTCCGCGAGGAGGATGCGGGTCTTGAGCGGGACGGTCACGCCTCGTCGTCCGCGATCGGGATCGTCAATCGCACCTCGGTCCCCCCCTCGGGCGACGAGGCCACCGAGAGCATCCCACCCACCAGCAGAGCGCGCTCGCGCATGCCTGCTATGCCTGCGGTACCACGGGGAAGCGGTGTCGGAAGGCCATTCCCGTCGTCTGTCACGGCGAGCGTCACGAAGTCCGCGTCCGTCGTCAGCAACACCTTGGCCGAGTGGGCGCCGGAGTGGCGAAGAGCGTTCGTGAGGCTCTCCTGGGCGACTCGGTAGACGACGAGCTCGACGTCCGGTGACAGCCGCGGCGGTCTGGCCTCCAGGTCTCGTTCCACGCGCGGCCCGCCCTGCGCGCCGATCCGCGTGGACAGCGCGATGAGCGCGTTCACGAGGCCGAGGTCGTCGAGGGCCTCCGGCCGCAACTCGCGGGCGATGCGGCGCACCTCGTCCAGGCTCTCGCGCACACCGTCCGCGACGTCGCGAAGCGCCTGCGGCGCGAGTTGCGGATCGCCGTCGGCGGCGCGCTCGGCCTGGATCGTCATGGCGGTGAGCGTCTGGCCGATCTCGTCGTGAAGCTCGCGGGCCACTCGCAGACGCTCGGCCTCCTGCGCGGCGAGCGCCGTCCGGGCGGCCTCGTGCCGAGCATGCTCGAGCCGGTCCAGCATGGCGTTGAAGGCATCGGCGAGGGCCTGACCCTCGACGCTGCGGGGTTCGACCCCCGACAGCCGGCGGCCCGGACGGTCGGGGTCCACCGAGGACATCACGTGCGTCAGCTTCAGGAGCGGGGACAGCACCCGTCGCAAGAGCACGGCGTTCAGCACCAGCAACACGAGGAAGCCGGCGAAGAGAAGCGCGAACTGGCCGAGCTCGATCGGCGCGTGGACCGTGATGGGCGTGAACGCGAGGAGGAGAAGCCCGACGGCCAGTACCAACGCGTTCGCGAGGAAGATGAGCCACAGAAGCGGGATCCGCCGCGCGCGCACCGGGGGCACGGCTGACTTCCGGCCGTCGTCCGGCACCGACGTCGCGCGGGCGTCAAGAGCCGATCCTGCGCCGGGTCGCATCGGAGTCATCGGTTCAACGCTGTCGAGCGTACCTGCGGCTGCCCAGATCCGAATGGGGCCTTTTATGCATGGAGTCCCTACCGGTTTGGCGCAAAGCTCGAGGACCCACCGACGTAAGGAGAGGCATGGGACTGTTCCGGCGAAAGCCAAAGGTCGAAGACGAGCCCGCGCGTTGTCCGTTGTGCACTGAGCGTCTCCCCGAAGGCGCCAGCGAGTGCGCCATGTGCGGAGCAGATCTGAGGGCACTGGGGATTGCACACGCCGCTGATAGGGGGCGCCGGGAACCGGCAGTCAGATGACGCGGGGCTCCTCGAGTGTCGCCTCGTCGGTGAGGAGGTCGCGCCGCGTGGGCGGCGGCGGCCGTGATGTGCTCCCGGGTCGATGGGTCCTCCCCGGCTGACGGCCTGCGCCGGCCGTTTGCGCTCCAGCGGAACGTGCTATTACGAGACGAACGTCCAAAGGAGGCGCACCATGCCCGAGCACAGGACCGCAACCCGCGAGGAGTGGCAGTCTGCTCGCGACGACCTTGCGAAGCTCGAGGCCGAGCACGCCGAGCTCACCCGGAAGGTGACCGAGCAGCGGCGTCAGCTGCCCTGGGTGCCGGTGGAGAAGGAGTACGAGTTCGACACCGAGGACGGGAAGAAGACGCTCGCCGAGCTGTTCGACGGGCGCTCGCAGCTGCTCGCCTACAACATCATGTTCGGGCCCGACTACGAGGTCGGCGCCTGCCCCGGGTGCTCGAACCTGGGCGACGAGCTCGACGCCACGCGCGTGCATCTGGCCCACCGCGACGTGACGCTGATCTGCTTCTCGCGCGCACCGATCGACCGGCTCCTCGCCTACAAGGAGCGGATGGGCTGGCAGTTCCCGTACGTGTCGACGGACGGGACGGACTTCCCGTTCGACTTCGGGCTGGCCCTCACGCCCGAGCAGGCCCAGCAGATCCCAGAGGTCAACCAGATCCTGGACGACCCGCCCGAGTGGCTCCAGGACTGGTCGCGGCAGGTCGGAGCCAGGCTCGAGGACGGCCTGCGCGAGAACCCGAGCTTCATCGCGTTCACGCGTGAGAACGGCACCGTCTACCACGCTTACACGGTCTCGGCACCGGATCCGTTCGTGGCGCCGTACCACTTCTTCCTGCTCGAGCGAACGCCAAGGCCGCCGACCGACGAGTTCCGCGCCTGGCGTAAGGACGAGTACCCGGACTGACCGGCGCCGGGCACCGGCAGCTCAGCCGGCCGAAGCGCTCAGGAGCCGGTCGTCGAGGCCGGCGTCGCCGCGTCCCCCCTCGCGAAGGGTTTGCCATGAGCAGGCTCGCCTGGGCTATCGGCGCAGCCAGAAGCGCGCTTGACCCGGACATTGGTCCGCCGTGCTTGTTTCTCGGGGGGCCTACCGATATGGGGTGGACGGTGCCCCTTCGCGGCCGACGGTCGTACTTCGCGCGCACGCGGCCGGCGCGGGCTCAGTGCCCGTCCACGCGCGTGATCGTGATCCGAACGGGGACGCTGTAGCGGGCGTTGAACGAATCGGGCGTCATGCCGATCCGCGTGATGTGGTCGGCGTACTTCGCGACGTAGTCGCTCATCTCACCGGCGGGCGGCGCGTCGCGGTCGACGACCGCGTCGCCCGAGAGCACCACGATGTCCCCTCCCCCGCCGTCGCCGTCGAAGTTGAGCGTGACATGCGGGTTCGACTCGATGTTCCGGATGCGCGTCTTCGGTCGGCTGTACACCAGCACCGAGTCGGCGCCGTCCCAGACGAACCAGACCGGTCGCGGAACGGGCGCGCCCGACGGGCTCACCGTGGTCATCCAGACGACGATCTCGTCGCGCAGATGACGAGCGACCCGCGCGCCGAACTCGCTGCTCTCGTCGATCACCCGGGTGACGCTAGCGCCGCGAGACCGTCGCGAGGGGCACGGTCGAGGTGCGGCCCTGCTTCAGCCAGAGCACGGTCACTGTGCCGGCGGCGGGATCCACCGCGCGCACCTTGCCCAGCTCGCCGGTGGCCTTCTTCCTGACGTGGCCCGGCGGGAGGGCGGTGGCGCTCGTCTCGACGGGCTCGCGGCGCGTTCGCCGCGAGCGTGCCGGGCCCGCCTGGTCACCGGTCGCGGGGCGGCGCTTCCTCGGCGTGCGCTCCGGCTCGGCCTCGGGCTTCGCGAGCACGTCCTCGAGGGGCACCATCCGCGCGCCGGTGCCCTTCGTGTCGGTGTCGAGAACCCAGGTCTTGCCCATTCCTCGAGTCTACGCGCGGCTCGCGCAGGCGTAAGACTGTCGGCATGTCCGGTCGGGTGCTCGTCCTCGGTGGCGGCGTGGGAGGTCTCAGCGCGGCTCATGAGCTGAGCGAGCGCGGCTTCGACGTCACCGTGGTCGAGACCCGTGAGGCCGCGGGCGGGAAGGCGCGCAGCTTCCCGCTCCCGGGCTCCGGCAGCGGTGGGCGCCCGCCACTGCCGGGCGAGCACGGCTTCCGCTTCTTCCCGGGCTTCTACCGCCACCTGCCCGACACGATGCGCCGGATCCCGCACGGCGGGCGAACCGTCTTCCACAACCTCGTGGCCGCCAGCGAGGTCCAGATCGCCTCGAGGGAGGGCGAGGAGCTGCTGGCGCCCGTGCACCTCCCGCGCAACCTCGCCGACCTCGACAGGGGCTTCCGCTTCCTCTTCGAGTACGGCAAGCGCGTCCGGATCCCGCCGCGGGACACCGCCTTCTTCGTGGACCGGCTGCTGCTGCTCCTGACCAGCTCCGAGGAGCGCCGCTTCGCGGAGTACGAGAACCAGAGCTGGTGGGAATTCTCGGGCGCGGAGTCGCGCGGCGCGAACTACCAGCGCTACCTGGCCGACGGCCTCACGCGCACGCTGGTGGCGGCGCGTGCGCGCGAGATGAGCGCGCGCACCGGCGGCTACATCCTGCTCCAGCTGCTCTTCGACATGGCGAACCCGGCGGGCCAGGTGGACCGCGTCCTGAACGGGCCGACGAGCGACGTATGGATCGACCCCTGGCTGGATCACCTCCGCGGCCGCGGCGTGAAGCTCCGGCTGCGCCACCAGGTGCAGGCGATCCACTGCGAGGGCCGCCGCGTGACGGGCGTGAGCGCGGTGGCGGACGGGCAGCCGGAGCGGCTCGAGGCGGACTGGTACGTCGCCGCGCTGCCGGTCGAGGTGATGGCGCCGCTGCTTGGCGGCGGGCTCGCGCTCGCCGACCCGCGGCTGACGGGCCTGCACCGGCTGCGCACACGCTGGATGAACGGGATCGTCTACTACCTCGACCGCGACCTGCGCGGAGTGCGCGGGCACTCGATCTACATCGACTCGCCGTGGGCGCTCACGTCGATCTCGCAGCCGCAGTTCTGGACGGACGAGTTCCAGCCGGAGCGGCTCGGGGACGGCCGGGCGCGCGGGATCCTGTCGGTCGACGTCTCCGACTGGGAGGCGATCGGAAGCGGCGTCAGGAAGCAGGCGATGTTCTGCTCGCGCGACGAGATCACGGCCGAGGTCTGGCACCAGCTGAAGGAGAGCCTCGACGACGATGCCACCCGCGACCTCGAGGAGGTCGAGGTGCTCGGATCCTTCCTCGACCCCAGCATCGTCCACCCGAACCCCACGGAGGCGACCAACCTCGAGCCGCTCTTGATCAACACCGAGGGGTCGTGGAGCGACCGTCCCGAGGCGGCGAGCGACCGGGTCGACAACCTCGTGCTCGCGTCGGACTACGTGCGCACGCACACCGACCTGGCGACCATGGAGGGAGCGAACGAGGCGGCTCGGCGCGCGGTGAACGCGATACTGGAGCGCTCGGGATCGGGCGCCGAGCGCTGCCCGGTCTGGAAGCTGCGCGAGCCGGTGCTGTTCGCCCCCTTCCGGGCGCTGGACAGGGTGCTCTTCAAGCTCGGGCGCCCGCCGCGCCCGCGGATCCGCGTGCGCCCCGACAACGTCGAGGCACCGCGCCCGCTCGCCCTCGCGGGGCGGCTGGCGCAACGCGTCAGCCGACGACCTTGAGAGCGCTTGCGAAACCGGTGTCCAGCGTGCCCTGAACGCTCATGTGGAGCAGGCCGGCCGCCTCGAGCTCGCGCGCCCGCTTCAGCGGCCCCACGTCCACCGGACGCAGGCCGCCGTCCTTCGCGAGCTGAGCGACCTTCGCCTTCGCGTCCTCGTCGTCCCCGGCGATGAACACGTCGAGCGGCTGGCCTGACACGGCACCCTGGGTGAGCGTGTTCGCGAATGTGGTGTTGAACGCCTTGACGACGCTGGCATCCGGAACGCTCGATGCGAGCTCCTGCGCCGCCGAGCTGTCGGGCGGTGTCACGAGGTCGTAGGTCTCGTTCACGGGGTTCGTGATGTCAACGACGACCTTGCCTGACAGGGCGTCGCCGTACTGCTCGACCGCCGCCTTGGCGTCCGGGTAGTACACCGCGAGCACCACCACGTCGTCGGCGATGTCGTCGCCCGAGCGCCCGGCCTTCACCGAGCCGTCCGCGCCGAGCTCGTTCACCACCTCCTCGGCGTCGCTCGTCTCCTTGCCCAGCACGGTCACGTCGTGCCCGCCGGCCACGAAACGGCTGCCGATCCCGCGCGCCATGTTGCCCGTCCCGATGATCGTCACGTTCATGGAGCGGCAGATGCCCGGCGCGCATGCGCTGAAACCGCGACCATGCGCGGCTCGACGGCCGGGAGCATCCGTGCGCTCGCCATCAGGCGGGCGGCGAACAGGCCCAGCTCGTACCCGACGATCGCGCCGACGGTCACGTCGATCGGGAAGTGGGCACCGAAGAGCACGCGCGTGAGCGCGACGAGCGCGACGTAAGCGAGCAGCGGGCGGCGGAGCGCCGGCACTGCGCTCGCAGCGGCGGCCGCCATCGCGGAGGTCACGATCAGGTGGCCGGACGGGAACGAGGCCAGGTGCGCCCAGGAGCGGTCGTGCGAGAGCTGGATCTGCGCGCCGAGGACCTCCTCGGGCCGCGCCCGCTCGATGAACAGCTTGATCACCTCGAGCGCCGCGCCGGCGACGTACGCCGCCAGGAGCACGGCTAGCACCGCGCCGACCACGTGGCGGACGCGCCGGAGGTAGACCGCCGCGGCGGCGAGCGTGACCGCGGTGAGGATCAGGTAGTTGCGCGTGTGCGGGTCGAGCGCCCGGTAGAGCCACTCAGGCCCGTCCCCCAGGCCGTTCACGGCCAGCATGAGCTGGTTGTCGAGCGGCTGGACAACCGGCATGGCGGCACCGAGCGCTATCGCGCCGAGCACGAGCGCCGCGAGCCGCGGCGTCCAGTCGCGCAGCACGGCGAACGCCTCGGCGGCGCCACCGATCCGGGCGGCCGGCCTGCGCTGCGGCAGGAGCAGAGCGCGGCCCACGCGCGCGGTGTCGGCCACCGCGCGGTAGTGGCTGGGCTCGCCGTCGTAGATGGTCGGGATCTCGACCGTCGTGACCGGACGGCCGGCCTTCAGGAGCGCGCGCAGGTGGCGGCTCTCCGCCTCGTAGCCGCCGCCGCCGAAGGGCACCTCGGCGAGCGCATCCACGCGGAAGAGGCGCATGCCGTTCTGGGTGTCCGGGACCCAGCTGCCGGTGCCCGCGAGCAGCGCAACGCTCGCGAGGCGGTTGCCGAAACGGCGCACGAGCGGCATCGGGCGGCGGTCGCGGCGGTCGCCGACGACCACGTCGGCGGCGCGACTCGCCTCGACGAAGGCGGGGATGCGCGCAGGGTCGTGCTGGCCGTCGGAGTCGAGCACGACGATCGCCTCGGGCGCCTCGGCGTCCGCGAGCAGCAGCTCGGCGCCGGCGGCGACCGCGCTGCCCTTGCCGCCGTTCTCGGCCATGCGCAGCACGCGGACCCGCGGATCGCCGCTGAGCTCGTCAAGCGCCGACGAGATCTGCTGCGGGGCGCCGTCATCCACCACCACGACCTCGTCCACGTGGGCAAGCGCGGACCGGACGACCTCGACGGCGCGGCCCGATGCGAACACCGGCACGACGGCGCCCACACGCCGCGGCAGCGGCCGCGGCGCCGGGCCCGCTCCGGGCGAGCCGGCGGGCGCGTGACGGTGAGCGGCGGCAAGCGGCACCAGCGCGGCCAGCGAGAGGGCGCCGAACCAGAGCACCGAGCGGTAGCTCCCGGTGAGCTCGACGGCCACGCCCGCCAGCGGCAGGGCGGCCGCCGACGCGACCGAGCGGCCGGCGAAGAAGACGCCGCTGTAGCGCCCGGCCTGGCCGTCCGGCACGAAGCGGGCGAAGTACGGGAAGCCGAGTGCCGTCACGAGCCCGGCGCCCAGTGCGGCCGCGGCGAAGGGCAGCGCCGCGGCCGCGAGGCTGGTGGCGGGCGCGGCGGCCAGGAGGCCGGTCCCGAGCAGCGCCGCGCCGGCGAGGAGCACGGAGTGGACGCGCTCGGCCGGCGCGCGGCCCGCGAGCACGATGCCGATCGCCGTGATGGCGCCGAAGGCCAGGGGGAGCGCGCCGGCGGCGGCGATCCCCATGCCGAGGGCGTTCTCGGCGTACAGAACGAAGAAGGCGGGGAGGGCCGCGTAGCCGAACACCCACATCGTCTGCGCGAGGAGCACGTCGCGCGCGCCGGGCCGGCGGACCAGCTCGCGCAGGCTCGCGGAGCGATCCTTCTCGGCGAGCGCGGCACCCTTCGCCGCAGGCTCGCCGAGCCGCAGGCGCCGGACGACGATCGCTGTGGGGATGGTGGTGAGCGCGAGCACCACGGCTGCGAGCGCGAACGCCGCGGCGGGCGCCGGCTCGATCAGGGCGCCGCCGATCGCGACGGCCAGCACGGCTCCGACGAGGCCGGCTATCTCCTGCGCGCTCGTGGCGGCCGGCCGGCGGCCGTCCTCGACGTCGTCGGCGATGATCGCGCGGTGCGCGGTGGTGAGCGCGTTGAGGCCGGTGTAGACGATCCCGGCCGCCAGCCCGAGCGCGACGTACGAGCTCGCGTTGCCGAGCCCCACGGCCACGAGGCCGCCGGCGGTCATGACCGCACCGCCCGCGATGAAGGGCAGGCGCCGGCCGCGCCGGTCGGACCAGATGCCGACGGCGATCGGCACGGCGAACCCTGTGATGGCGTTGACCATCATCACGACGCCGATCAGCGAGGGCGCGTCGTCGATTCGCTCGAGCAGGACCGGCAGGTAGGTCGTGGTGAGCGCGCGTCCGGCGCCCGCGCCGACGGCCGCCACCGCGAAGCCGAACAGAAGCTTGCCCCTCATGCCGCCGCTCCCGCGAGCGGAGCCGCCACGCGCAGGCGCGCGGGCTCGATGGTCACGGTGGCCGTTGTGGTGCCGAGCGGGACCGCGTCGGCGACCACCGGCAGCGGCTTCGTCAGCTCGACGCGCGTGGTGGGCTCGCGCGTGACGCCGGGCCGGCCGATGTGCCGGCCCCTGCGCGCCGCGGCAAGGAGCCGGAGGAGGCGCGTGCGGCCGCGGGCCTCGAGCATGATCGCGTCGAAGCGTCCGTCGGTGGGGTCGGCGCCCGGCGCGACCTCGAAGCCGAAGCCGAAGAAGGCCAGGTTCGAGAAGAAGAGCTGTGCCGCGGAGCTCGACCGGAGCTTGCGGCCGCCGACGCGGAGCGAGGCGCTGTAGGGGCGGTAGCGGCGGATCGCGCGGGCGAGCGCCTTGATGCCCTGCTTGAGGTCGGCGGAGTTGTCGGCCCGGTAGTCCGCGCGTGCCTCGGCCTGGAAGCCGGCGCTGACGCCCTCGAGCGCGTAGATGAAGCGGTCGGGCGTTGCCACGCGGAGGGCGTCGAGCGGCAGCGCGGTCGGGCCCGCGGCCACGCGGAGGGCGCCCGGCTGGCCCGTGGGGATGCCGAGCGCGCGGGCGATGTTGTTGGCGCGGCCGGCCGGCACCAGCGCCAGCTCGGGCAGCTGCGACAGCGGCGCGTTCGCGGCGGCGTGGAGCGTCCCGTCACCGCCCACGAGGACGATGCGCCAGCCGAACGTCGCGCCGAAGCGCAGGACTTCCCAGAGCTCGGACTCGCTGCGGGTCACGACGCTCTCGACCTCGGGACCGAGCTCCTCGAGGACGGCGGCCAGCTCGTCGGCCGTGCGGTCCGGGTCACGGATCCCGCTCGCGCGGCCGTTGACCGCCACGATCAGGCGGGGCGCCGTGCTACCTTCCGCGTCCCGGCGATGACTCCACTCATCGAGCTCGACCGTGCGCTCGTCGACGCCGCTCCGGCCTTCGAGCACCCATGGCTCACCGCCGTGTTCGTGGTGCTGTCCGCTTGGTGGGTGAAGGGCCCCCTGCTCATGGCGATGGGCCTCTGCTCCGACGTGGCGCGCCGCCGGCTGCCGGTGGCCTTCGCCGCCGCGGCGGCCGCGGTGGGGGTCGCGTCGCTCGCCAGCCACGTCCTCAAGGAGACCTTCCTGAGGACGCGTCCGCCGGTCGGGGAACCGGGGCTGGCGTCGCTGGTGCCGCTGCCCGACAACCCGTCGTTCCCGTCCGGGCACAGCGCCACCGCCTTCGCCGCCGCCACCGCCGTCGCCGTCCTGTGTCCGCGGCTGCGCCCCTTCGCGCTCGCGCTCGCGGCCGCCGTCGCCCTCTCGCGCGTATATCTGCGCGTGCATTTCCCGCTCGACGTCGTCGTCGGCGGGCTGCTCGGCGCGGCTGTCGGCGCCGGCTTCGGGCTGCTGGCGCTGCGCCTGCTCCGCGGGCCGCTCGCCCCGCAGGCGGCCTGAGCGGGCGCGCAGCACCGTGAAGGCCGCGTAGGCGAGCGCGGCGAGGAGCGCAGCGCCCAGTGCGACCCGGGCGGCCGTGTCGCCCGAGCTCGCGAAGGACTCGGAGAAGGCGTAGCCGACGAGCGTGAACGCGGTCGCCCAGGCCAGCGCGCCCGCGACGCTCCACGGGAGAAAGCGCCGCAGCGAGAAGCCGGACGAGCCGGCGATGAACGGGGAGACCGCCCGCACGACGCCGACGAAGCGGCCGAGGAGGACCGCGCCGCCGCCGTGGCGGTCGTAGAAGCGCTCGACCTGGCGCACGCGGCGCTCGTCGAGCCGCACCCGCTTGCCGTGCCGCTCCACGAGGCCCCGCCCGTAGCGACGGCCCAGCAGGAAGCTCACGAGGTCGCCGGCCGTGGCGGCGATCCAGACGAGCCCGATCAGCGGGATCAGCTCGACCTCGCCGTTCGAGGCGACGACGCCGCCGACCACGACGGCCGTCTCACCGGGGATGGCGAGCCCGACGAACGCGCCGGTCTCGAGGAAGGCGAGCCCGCTTACCCCGGGATAGGCCCAGGCGCCGAGCGTCCGGGAGGCGTCCTCGAGCGCGCCGGCCGGGTCGGGGAGCGGGACGAGGCCGGTAATCAGGGCGACTGTCGCGACCAGCGCAAGCCCTGCACCACTGAGGGCTGTGGGAGAGGGGGTGGCGGACGCGAGTCTCATTGTTAGATGATTATCGAACTATAGTTCTAAGTCAAGATGCAGTCATCCTCGCCTCTCCTCGCGCGCGGGACATCGGGAGATTCCCCTGACCTACTCCCTGAACTTGAGCCCTGACAGCCACCCGCCGACGGCCGCCGCGACCGCCCCGAGATCCGCGCTCAGGCTGTGGTTTCCGGGCACGGTCGCGACCTCGCGGCCCCGAACCGCAGGCGGCATTCCGAACGGGTCGCTCTCGCCCTGAACGACCAGCACGGGCACCTCGACGGCGTCGAGCTCCTCCAACCGGCTCTTTTCGGGCCGGCCGGGCGGATGCACCGGGAACGCCAGGCACAGCACCGCGTCGGCGCCGGCCTCGGCCGCTGTGCGGCAGGCCACACGCGCCCCGGCGGAGCGTCCGCCCGCCACGAGCGGGAGGCCACCGAGGTCGCCCGCGCGGAGCTGCTCGACCACCGCCAGCCACGCCGCGTCGAGCTGACCTGCGGGCGCGGGCGATTTGCGCCCCGCCACCCGGTAGGGCTGCTCCACGAGCGCGGCGCTGAACCCCTCGGCTCGCGCCGCCTCGGCAGCCGCGCCGATGTCGCGCGCCTCCACCCCGCCGCCGGCGCCGTGCCCCAGCAGCAGCGCGCCGCGCGGGTCGTCCACGGGCTGCAGGTGCACCCGGGCCGGGCCGTGCGGAGTGTCGAGCTCGGCGTTCAGGGGCGATTTTACCCCGCGCATCCAGAGCGCACAGAATCGGTGGGACAAACGCGACGGAAGTGAGCTCGACCACTTGACCCCCGCTTTCGCCGGGGTACGCTGGCCTCATCGACTCGGCGTTCGACCGCGACCTGCTCGAACTGCACAAGCCGGTCCTGCGCTACGACCGCCAGTACGACTACCGGGTGAGCTCGGTGGCCGGCATGGTGGAGAACGCGGGCAACCTGCTGGTGTCGTCCGGCGGCGAGCTGATCGCGAGCGTCGGCGCCGAACCGGTCGTGACGCTCGAGTTGCTCGGGGCCTATCCGGACGAGCGCGAGATCCACGAGCTCGACTCGCTCTGCCAGGCGCCCAACGTCCAGGGCGACGCGCGGCGCATGGAGGGCGACCCGCGCTACGACGGCGTGCTCTACGGGCGGGTCATCGAGGGCAGGGACGGCCGCAAGTGGCTCCAGTACTGGTGGTGGTTCTACTTCAACCCGAAGAATCTGCTCGGCTTCGGCAAGCACGAGGGCGACTGGGAGATGATCCAGATCGAGCTCGACGAGCAGGGTAAGCCGGACGTGCTCACCTACGCGCAGCACGCGCACGGCGAGGGGCGCAAGGCGAGCCAAGTGGAGTGGAAGGAGCGCGACGGCGGCCTCCACCCCGTCGTGTACGTGGCGCCGCTGTCACACGCCTCGTACTTCGAGCCGCAGACGCAGCCCTACCCGGGCGGGATCGACCATCCCTTCGGCGACGGCCCGGAGGCGTGGCTGCCCGTCGAGCCCTTCGGCGCCTGGAACGAGTGGCCGGGCCACTGGGGCAGCCGCGAGCATGCGCTGCTCGGCGGGCGCATCGGCAACCCGCCGCGCGGGCCCGCCCACCAGGGCGGCAAGTGGAACAACCCGGCGACGTTCCAGGCGAAGCGCTTCCCGTGGAAGTTCCGGCGCTTCGCCGGGCGCACGCTGCGCTTCCTCGGCACGCCCTTCTACCCCCTCGAGCCGGAGCTGGACGCGCGGGTGGACGGCAAGCGCTGCACCGTCTCGTACCGGCTGCGTCAGCGGCCGTGGCGGCGCTCCCGCCACCTCCTCCTGACGGTGCACGACGGCGAGCGCGTGGTGGCGAGCCGAACGGTGGTGTGCGCCCGGCGCGCGGACAAGGAGGTCTTCCGCCTGCTCGAGGAGCCGCGCGAGCCTGAGGTCTGGGGCAGCACCTGGAACAAGGTGCGCCAGCGCAGCAACCTCACGCAGGCGAAGCCGACTCGTACACCGACATGATCTCGCGCATCATGCGGTCGCGGTCCCCGTCGTAGCGGGCCAGCTCGTAGCAGCCGAGCGGGTTCTCGATCACGTTCACGAGGCACTTGTTGCAGTAGGTGCAGGGCCGCTCCGGCCGGTCCTGGCCGGCCGCGAACAGCTCCACGAGGTCGTTGTTGGCTATCAGCGGGCGCGCGATCGAGACCGCGTCGCACCTGCCCTCCTCGATCGCCGCTCGGATCACCGACGCCGTCTGGAACCCGCCCGTGCAGACGACGGGTATCGAGACGCTCCGCCTGATCGCGTGCGCCTCGGGCAGGTTTGCGCCCTCGACCGGGAGCCCGCGCGTTGTCCGGTTCCATAGGAAGCGGAACAGCGGACGCAGCAGCGCGTAGCGGGCGAGCAGGTAGTTCCGGAACGTGTACAGCCCGCTCGAGATCATCGTGTCGTAGGTCCCGGAGACCACGTCGACCGGCACGCCGCCGGCGGGGTTGCGCGGGTGGGGGAACATGCTGCCCGTTGAGACGTGGATGGCGTCGGCGCCCGCCTCCTCCGCCCACCTGCACACCTGCACGGAGTCCTCGAGCTTGTTGCCGCGCTTCTCCCAGAAGATGACCGCGTTGTTGTGGTCGACGGCGCTGATCTTCACCTGGAGGTGGAAATCGGGGCCGACCTCGGCGCGGATCGCCCGGATGATCTCGAGCAGAAAGCGCGCGCGGTTCTCCAGCGGGCCGCCGTACTCGTCCTTGCGGTCGTTGATGCCGGAGCTGAGGAACTGCGTGATCAGGTAGCCGTTGGCGGCGTGGAGCTCCACCCCGTCGAGCCCGGCCTCGCGGGCGCGGCGCGCGCCTGCGGCGAAGCGCCGGACGATGTCGTGCACCTCGTCGCGCGTCATCGCCTGGCACTCGAAGCCGTGGAAGGGCTCGGTCTTCGCCGTCGAGCTGAGCGCCTTCAGGCCCGCGTTCTCCACGCCCGCGATGTCCTGCTGTCGCCCCGAGTGGCTCAGCTGGAGGATGAACCGGCAGTCGTGCCGGTGCACCGCCTCCCCCACCCGCCGCCAGAACGGGATTCGCTCGTCGCGGTCGATCGTCGCGTAGTTGGGGAGGATGCGGCCGCGCACGTGCACCGGCACGTACGAGGAGACGATCGCCCCCACCCCGCCGCGCGCGAAGCGCTCCTCCCAGTTGATGCGCGCCCGCGTGCCGGAGCCGTCGTAGTTGTCGAAGCGGCCCGAGATGTTCGAGCGCAGGATCCGGTTCTTCAGGGTGAGGCTCCGGAACTCGAGCGGCTCGAAGATCGGGTCGCTCACCAGGGCTCGAACTCGATCTCCTCGCGGTGGCCGAGGAGGAAGTAGCAGTAGAAGACGTTGGCCCACTTGAACCCGAACTGGAGATACGCCTTGCAGAGCATCAGACCGTGGTCGCCCGGGTTCGGGAGCACGACGAAGTCTCGGATCACGCGGAACGGCAGGTTCTTCCAGGTGTTGAGCGGCACGTCGTAGTTGAAGTGCCCGGCGTGCCGGTACGGCTCGTAGAGCCGCTGCGGCGGCTCGTCGCCCACCTGCGAGACGCGGAAGTAGCCGAGCTGGATCGGCCGTCCGTCCTTCAGCTTCACCTCCCAGTCGCCGCGAAAGCCCTGGTCGTCCTGCCGGACGATCTCGTTGTAGCCGAACGGCCGGCCGTCGCGGCGGCGGAAGCCCTTCTTGAACTTCTCGCCCGAGATGCGGCCGATCCACTCGTGGTTCCAGCCGCAGTAGATGTAGCCCTCGAGCTCGTCCAGGTCCGGGGCGGGACAGGTGAGCATCACCTCCTCGAGCTTCTTGCGGTCCGCGGCCGCCAGCGTCTCGTAGGTCCAGGCTTGGGTCCTCGTCGTAGTCATGCGGATACCTCCGCGATTCCGGGGGCTGCGTACTCGGCCAGCGCCATCACCGTGAGCTGCGGGTTGACCGTGATGGCCGTCGGGAAGACGCTGGCGTCGCACACGAACAGGTTCTCGAAGCCGTGGACGCGGAACGACTCGTCCACGACGCCTCGCTTCGGGTCGCGGCTGATCGCGTTCCCTCCCTGCGGATGGCCGGTCCCGATCGACAGGTAGCTCGAGTGCTTCAGGTAGTCGTCGAGCTTGTCCAGCTGGTCCTCCGAGGTGAACGCGTGGAACTGGAACGTGGACGGCATCACCCGCCGCGCGCCCGCCGCGAGATAGATCCGCGACAGCAGCTTGAGCGCCTCGATCAGCGTCTTCACGTCGTCCCTGTGCGGCGTGTACAGGATGTCCACGCCGCCGGTGAGCGCCGCGTCCAGCCGGCCCGGCTCGTGCGTGCCCACCAGCACCCCCGCGGCGGTGAGGTTGCGGAAGCGGCTCATGTTCCCGCGGTGGTCGTCGAGCCAGCCGGGCATGTTCAGCGCCTGGGAGACGACCGGGTTGAACCACGTCTCCATCACGAACCCGCGCTCGTGCGGCGGCTCGAAGTAGTGCGAGATCTGGACGCCGTCGTAGGAGTCCAGCTCCTCGTCGAAGTCGGCGGTGATCGGCGACGCCATGTTGAAGCGCAGCCCGTGCCCCGCGCGCCCCTTGGCGATCCTGCTCTCCATGAGGAGCCAGCTCGAGGCGATCGCGCCGGCGGATACGACGACGGTGTTCGCGCGAATACGCAGCCTGCGCCCGTTCGACAGGCGGGCCATGACGGCCGTGGCGCGGCGCCCGTCGGTCTCGATCCGCTCGGCGCGGCACTCGGGCAGCACGCGGAGCGCGTCCACGCCGAAGAGCCGCTGCCCGTCAGGCAGCACCTTGTCCAACATCGAGAGCTTGGCCCCGAACGGGCAGCCGATATTGCAGTAGCCGCTGCCGGGGCAGTCGGCGATGTTCGCCTCGACCACGTCGACCTCCCCGTCCAGGCCGAGCGCCTTCACGCCGTCCACGAACTTCTGCGCGCCGGCCTGGAGGTGCTTGCTCGGCGGGCGCTGGACGCCCACCAGGCGGCGCACCTCGCGGAACGACTCGGCGAGGCGCGTCTCGCTGATCCCCGCGTCGAGCTCGGACCCGTTCCAGCGCGTGAGCTCCTCGGGCGGGATGTCGAAGCAGACGGCGTTGTTCACGACCGTCGACCCGCCCACGCACATGCCCTGGAGGACCTGGAAGCTGAAGTCGCGCGACAGCTGGAGCGCGCCGTCGGCGTAGAGGTTCGAGATCTGCTCGATCTCGTTGTCGGTGAACTCCGACGGATCGAGGTGGCGGCCGCGCTCCACCAGCAGCACGCGCCTGCCCGCCTCAGCAAGCCGGTAGGCGACGATCGCGCCCGCCGCACCGCTTCCGACCACGACCGCATCCGCCGAGAGCGTGTCGCCGTCCAGCGAGCCGTGCGACATGGACTCGACGCTCGGCAGCGTGTCCGGCACGTTGCGCGTGCGCTCGGCGTAGTCGGGGCGCTCGTCGAACGGGACATACCCGACCGTGGCGTACGTGCGGCGGTCGCCGTAGTAGCCGAGATAGGTCATCTGCATCGACAGGCGGAACATCGCCTGCACGAGCCGCCGCAGGAAGCGGACGCGCCCGAAGGCGACGTCGTCGATGAAGCGCTTCTCGACGAAGCGGCGGCGGTCCTCGAGCTTCAGCTTCGGCAGCGGCGGCTTGAGAAAGCGGAGCGGGTACAGCCACAGGCCGATGAGCGCAACATTCACGACCCACTTGCGCTGGGCGCGGAACGGGCCCATGTAGCGGTCGACGTTCTCCGCGACGTCGCGCGCCGGGATGACGCCAGTGTCGACCGCGACCTCCGCCAGCGCCGCGAGGACGCTCCGTGCCGGGCCGGCGAGAAAGCGCCGGTCGGTGCGCTCTGCGGACGACTCGATGGGAGCCGGGATTCTCAAGCTGGGGCCGCCTCGGGCTACCCTAGCCCTGCGGCCTTCCTGGCACAAGAAAGCCCCGCGAATGCGGGGCTTTCAGGGTCACAGCTGTCGGAATCCGCTAGCGGTCGAGGTCGCCGTCGGCCTCGATCTGCTCCTTGCGGACCTCCTCCGAGACCCGCGCCTCGTCGGTGACCGACTCCTTCTCCATCCGCACCCGCTCCTTCGGCACGGCCCTCTTCTCCACCACCGGCTGCTCCTCGTGCAGCACCAG
>DASSVP010000016.1:0-7831 GCA_035705985.1 Thermoleophilaceae bacterium | reverse complement strand
GAGCGCTTCAGCTCGCCGCGCCGGCGCTTCGACTCGGCGCGCCTGCGCCGGGACGCCGCCGTGGGCTTGGTCGCCCGCCGCGGCCGCTGCACCGCCAGGGCGCTCTCGAGCCGGCCGCGCAGGCGCTCGAGCGCGAGCTCGCGGTTCCGCAGCTGGCTGCGTGTGTCCTGGGCGACCGCGCGCACCACGGGCCCGAGCCGGGCCGCGATGCGCTGCCGCTGCTCCTCGGTCAGGGCTCCCGATGCGCCGACGTCGAACACCGCCTCCACGCGCGAGGCCGTGACGTTGGCGTGCTGGCCGCCCGGCCCGGACGAGCGGCTCGTGCGCAGCTCGATCTCGCCGAGCGGGATCGCCGCGTGGCGGCCGATTCGGAGCGGGTCGTCCATGGCCGTCGCACGCTAGCGCGCGGTCGTGACAAGCTCCCCGGCCATGCGGGTGGCCGTGGTCGGGCACGTCGAGTGGTGTGAGTTCGCGGAGGTGCCGCACGTCCCACGGACCGGCGAGATCATCCACGCCACCCGCACGTTCCAGGAGCCGGGCGGCGGCGGCGCGGTCGCGGCCGTGCAGCTGAGGAAGCTCGCGGGCGAGGCCACGCTGTTCACCGCCTTCGGCGACGACGAGACCGGCCACCGCGCCCACGCGGAGCTGGCCGAGCACGGGGTGAGCGTCCAGAGCCGCTTCCGCCCCGAGACGCAGCGCCGCGCCTTCGTGCACGTCGAGCCGGGCGAGCGGACCATCACGGTGCTCGGGCCGCGGCTCGGTCCGAGTGGAGCGGACGAGCTCGCCTGGGAGCTGCTGGACGAGACCGACGCCGTCTACCTGACGGCGGGGGATGTCGAGGCCGTGCGCCAGGCGCGCCGGGCGCGCACGCTCGTCGCCACACCGCGGGGGCTCGACACGCTCGCCGACGCCCACGTGGAGCTGGACGCGCTCGTGTCGAGCGGGCGCGACCCCGGCGAGGTCTACCGGCGGGGCGACCTCGATCCCGAGCCGAAGATCGTGGTGCGCACGCTCGGCGGCGCCGGCGGCGAGTGGGAGACCGCGGCGGGCGAGCGCGGCAAGTGGAGGCCGGCGCCGCTGCCCGGCCCCGTGGCCGACTCCTATGGGGCCGGCGACAGCTTCGCGGCCGGCCTCACCTACGGCCTCGGAGCCGGGTGGGGCATCGAGAAGGCGGTGGAGCTCGCGGCCCGGTGCGGCGCGGCGTGCCTCACGGGCCACGGGCCCTACGAGGGGCAGCTCACGCTCTGACTCAGGCCACGCGGCCGTCGGCCGGCTCGAGCGGCAGGCCGTCGGCGACCCATGCCTCCAGCCCGCCCTCGAGGTTGTGCGCGTCGAAGCCGGCTGCCGCGAACGCCTGCGCCGCCATCGCGGACCGGCTCCCCGAGCGGCAGTAGAACACGACCGGGCGCTCGCGGTCCAGCGAGCCCGCCTCCTCGGCCAGCCTGTCCAGCTCGATGTGCGATGTGTCGTCCGGAATGCGGCCCGCTTCACGCTCGTCGGGCTCGCGCACGTCCACGACCTGCGCGGAGCCGGCGCGCATGAGCTCGGCGACACGAGCGGGCGAGAGGTCCTCCGGTGCTACCGCCACGCATTCGAGGCTACACACGCTCGGTTAGGGTTTCGTCGCATGCACGACAGAGGCTGGACGACTCGCGGCAAGACGGTCCTGATCACGGGCGCGGCGCGCGGCCTCGGGGCGGAGACGGCGCGCCGGGTGGCGGCGCGCGGCGCGAACGTCGCGCTCGTGGGCCTCGAGGCCGAGGAGCTCGAGCGGGTGGCCGCGCAGTGTGGCTCGAACGCGGCCTGGTTCGAGTGCGACGTGACGGACGCGGAGGCGCTCGAGCGCGCGGTTGCAGGCGCGGTCGAGCGCTTCGGCGGCATCGACGCCGTGATGGCCAACGCCGGCATCGCGCCGATGGGCATGACGCGCTCGACCGACCCGATGGCGTTCGAGCGCACGATCGAGATCAATCTCCTGGGCGTCTGGCGCACCGTGCGCGCCTGCCTGCCGCACGTGGTCGAGCGCCGGGGCTACGTGCTCGTGATCGCGTCCATGGCGGCCGCGCTGCACGCGCCGGGAATGGCCGCGTACTGCGCGAGCAAGGCGGGCGCGGAGGCCTTCGCCGACGCGCTCCGCTCGGAGGTCAAGCACCTCGGCGTGGACGTCGGCGTGGGCTACTTCGGCTTCATCGACACCGACATGGTGCGCGGCGCGGACGCGCACCCCGCGGTCGGCGCGCTGCGCGAGGCCGCGGGCGGGCCGCTCTCCAAGACCTATCCACTCTCGAAGGCCGGCCGGGCGCTCGCCGACGGGATCGAGAGGCGCAGGCGCTGGGTCGTGGTGCCGCCGTACGCGCGGGCGATGATCGTGCTGCGCACCCTGCTCCAGCCGCTCGTCGACCGCGAGGCGCAGAAGCACGCGGCCGAGGCGGACGCGCTGTTCATGGCCGACATCGAGGAGCGCGGCGTCGCCGCCGCATCCGGCCCTGTCGGGCCCGGCGGCCAGGCGGCCCTCGGCGTGCAGCCGGAGACGCCGCGCGGCGGCGAGGCCGACCGGGTTCCGACCTAGGCGGTCTGCCCGCCGGCTTCGGCTGAGCCGGGCGCGCCCTCCTCGGCGTCGTCCTCGCTCGTGTCCTCGCTCGTGTCGTCCGACGTGTCGTCGGCGTCGTCCTCGTCGTCGTCCAGACGCTGAGCGTCGGGGTTGTCCTTCGAATCCGGGTCCGTGGGCCCGCCGGGGATCGGCTCGCCCTTGAACTCGTCGGGGTCGTCGACCTTCTCTCCGCCGACCTCGACAGACCCGTCCTCGTGGTGGCGGACCGAGTCCGGCCCGAGGTTCTGCTCGGGGCCCTCGGCGTAGGAGTGCTCGCCCTCCTTGCCCCCGAAGGTCTCGTACTTCGCCTTGCCCTCGGGCCAGTCCTCGAGCTTCTCGGGCGGATCGTCCTCGAGCTCCTGGACCTCCTTCTTGGCGTCCTCCGTCGCCTGCTCGTGCTCGGTCTTCTCCTCGCCGTCCTGCTCGGTCTTCTCGTCGGTCGTCTCGTCGTCGCTCATGGTGCCTCGGCTACCCGTTGAGGCGGCCGACCATGCCACTATCGTCACGAGAGACGATGGCGAAGCGCGACCCCCGGATGATCCCGCTCGGGTACGGCAAGTTCGTCCGTGCCGACAGGGTCTACGCGCTCGTGCCGCTCGAGAAGGCGGAGCGTCGCGACGGGCGGCGTACCTACGTGCACGTGGACGGCATGGTCGAGCCGGTCGTCGCTTCCCGCTCGGCGCGGGCGATCCTCGCCGACGTGGAGGCCGCGCTCGCGGAGGCGGCGGGAATGCCGCGCCGCCGCACCGTGAAGGTGACCGGGCAGGAGAGCCTCCTCCCCTGACCCGCACGCGGGCGGGCTAGAGGTCCTCGACCTCTTTCAGGACCTTCTGCACGGACTCCTTGGCGTCGCCGAACAGAAGCGACGTGTTGTCCGCGTAGAAGAGCGGGTTGTCGATCCCGGCGAAGCCCGTGTTCATCGACCGCTTCAGCACGATCACGGAGCCGCTCGACGCGACGTCGATGATCGGCATGCCGGCCTCGGGGTTGACCGTGTCGTTCGCGCCGATCACGAGCGCCACGTCGGTCTGCGGCAGCTCGGGGTTGATGTCGTCCATCTCCTTGAGCTGTTCGTAGGGCACGTCGGCCTCGGCGAGCAGCACGTTCATGTGCCCCGGCATCCGGCCGGCCACCGGGTGGATCGCGTACGCGACGTCCACTCCCTTGCCCTCGAGCGCGTTCGCGAGGTCGCGGACCGTGTGCTGCGCCTGCGCGACCGCGAGCCCGTAACCCGGAACGACGACGACGCGGCTTGCGTAGGAGAGCTGGATAGCGACATCCGACGGGTCGGTGGAACGCACCGACTTGCCCTCCGTGTCGGCGGCGATCGTGCTCGTGCCGCCGAAGCCGCCCGCCACGATGTTGGCGATCGAGCGGTTCATCGCCTCCGCCATGAGCATCGTGAGGATCGAGCCCGAGGCGCCCACGAGCATGCCGGCCACGATCAGCGCCACGTTGTCGAGCGCGAGGCCGGCCGCCGCCGCCGACAGACCGGTGAACGCGTTCAGCAGCGAGATCACAACCGGCATGTCGGCGCCGCCGATGGGCAGCACGAACATGTTCCCGAGCACCGCCGCGGCGATCAGGATCACCAGGAAGAGGCCCTGCGACTCCGTGCCGGCTGCGATCGCGACGGCGGAGCCCACGCAGACGAGGAGGAGCGCCGCGTTGATGAACTGCTGGCCCGGCAACTGGATCGGCCGGCCGGGGAGGATCTCCTGGAGCTTCCCGAACGCGATGTTGGAGCCCCAGAACGAGACCGAGCCGATGATCGCCGCGAACAGGATCGGGATCAGCGTCTCGAGCGCCGGGTTGCCGCCGTGCTCGAGCGCCTCGCGGTACTCCACGAACGAGATCAGCGCGACCGCGCCGCCGCCGACGCCGTTGAACAGCGCCACCATCTGCGGCATGGCGGTCATCTTCACGGAGCGGGCCGCGGGGATGCCCACGGCCGTGCCGATCGCCACGCCGACCGCGATCAGGCCGTAGTCGCCGACCTCCTCGATCAGGAGCGTCGCGGTCACGGCGATCGCCATGCCGACCGCTGCGATCAGGTTGCCGCGCTTCGCGGTGCGCGGGTGGTTCAGCAGCCGCAGGCCGAGGATGAAGCAGATGAAGGCGAGGATGTAGAGGACGCGGATGAAGTCCGGGTCCTGGAGGAACGTCGCCAGCGTCACGGCGCCCGGTCCCTCTTCGGCTCCGGCCGCTTGTTGAACATCTCGAGCATCCGGTCGGTCACGAGGAAGCCGCCGACCACGTTGATCGTGCCGAACGCGATAGCGATCACCAGCAGGAGCTCGTCGAGGAAGCCGGTCGCCTCGCCGATCACGAGCAGGCCGCCGAGCAGGACGATGCCGTGGATCGCGTTGGTGGCCGACATGAGCGGCGTGTGAAGCGTGTTCGGCACCTTCGATATGACCTCGAAGCCCACGAACGCGGCGAGGACGAGAATGGTGAGCTCGGTGAGGAGGTCCATGGCCTAGGCGGTCACGCCCGCGGCGCTCTTGGCGCCCTCGTGCACGATCTGGCCCTCGCGCGTGATGCAGGCGCCGGCGATCACCTCGTCCTCGAAGTCGAGATTCAGCTCCCCCTCCGCGCCGGTCATGACGTCCAGCAGGGACTGGATGTTGCGCGCGTAGAGGCTCGACGCGTGGTCCGGCATGGTCGCCGGCAGGTTGACCGGTCCGATGATGGTCACGTCCTCCTTCACGACGGTCTGGTCGGCCTCGGTGAGCTCGCAGTTGCCGCCGGTCTCGGCGGCGAGGTCCACGATCACGGAGCCCGGGCTCATGTTCTTCACCGCCTGCTCGGTCACGAGCAGCGGCGCGCGGCGGCCGGGCACGGCAGCGGTCGATATGACCGCGTCCATCTTTCCGATCTCCTCTGCGAGCAGTTCGCGCTGCTTCCCCTGTTCTTCGTCGGTCAGCTGGCGCGCGTAGCCGCCGGCGGCCTCGGCGTCCTCGAGTCCCATGTCGAGCTCGAGGAAGCGGGCGCCGAGGGACTCGATCTGCTCCTTGACGGCGGAGCGCACGTCGAAGGCCTGCACGATGGCCCCGAGCCGGCGCGAGGTCGCGATCGCCTGAAGGCCGGCCACTCCGGCGCCGAGCACGAGCACCTTTGCCGGCCGCACCGTGCCCGCCGCGGTGGTGAGCATGGGGAAGAAGCGCGGCAGCTCCTGCGCGGCGATCAGGGCGGCGCGGTAGCCCGAGACGGTGGCCTGGGACGAGAGCGCGTCCATCGACTGAGCGCGCGTGATCCGCGGAATGGCCTCCATGGCGAAGCTCGTCACGCCGCGGTCCGCGAGCGCGCGAACGGTGTCGGCGGCGGTGAGCGGCTGGAGGAAGCCGATCAGGACCGACCCCTGCTCGAGCCGCCCGATCTCCTCGGCGGTGGGCGGCGCGACCTTCGCGACGACGTCGCCGGACAGGCCGTCGCCGGTGCGCGCGCCGGCCGCCTCGTAGGCGGCATCCGGGTGGTGAGCGGCCTCGCCCGCACCGGACTCGACGGTCACCTCGAGTCCGCTCTGGACGAGGCGCTCGACTACCTCCGGCACCAATGCGACACGGCGCTCACCCGCGGCCACTTCCTTGGGAACTGAGACGTTCATAAGTCAGGCCCGGGTCGGGGGCGCGGCACATTAGCACCGGGCCGCGCGAGGAGCGCATCGCTGCGCCGCGGGCACCGCCCGCGGCTTGCGCCCGGCCGACTCAGGACGCGAGGTCGAGCACGAGCTCGTCCACGCCGCCGCCGGCGTGCCGCTGCTCGAGGTGGTTCGTGAGCCTCGCCATCAACCGGTGGGCCGGCCGGTTGCTCGCGGCCATCGTGGCCGTGAAGCGCCTGATGCCGCGGTTTCGGGCCGCGTGGGCCAGATGCGCTCCCACGAGCGAGCCGAGCCCGCGGCCCTGCCAGTCGTCCGCCACCGTGATCGCCACCTCGGCGGCGTCCGGGTCCTCGGCCAGCCGGACGAAGCGGCCGACGGCGATCAGCTTGGGCACGGGGTCGGATGGGTCCTCGGCGACCAGGGCCACGTGGTCGATGCCGTTGATCTCGGTGAGGTAGCGGAGCTCGCTGCCGGTGAAGCTGCGCTTGGGGGTGAGGAAACGGCGCTGAACACTCTCATCGGAGAGGCGCCGGAGGCCGTCGCTGAGCAGCTCCTTGTCGCCGGGCCGGATCGGCCTGACCACTACCGGGGCTCCATCTGACAATCGTTCGATCACTCTCTAAGTATCGCCGGCGGCGTCAGGGCGCGGTGTGACCGGCGTCACGCTCGTAGTCCAGCTCGGTGTAGACGCCGAGTGCGTGCAGGATCTCGTTCCCGTGCTCGAGGTCGCGCGCGTCCCTCACCGCGGCGGCCAGGCGGGCGGCGGAGCCGAGCGCAGCCTGCGGGTCGAAGAAGAACGTGAGCGCGCCCACCGGCGACAGCTCGACGCTTCGGCGGCCGCGGCGGATCGTGGCCGGTCCGATCTCGCCCCGGAAGCAGCGCAGGGCCTGGGCGCTCGCCTCCGTGGGCACCGCCTCGACGGCGTCCTCGAGCCGCGCCGCGACGGCCGGCGTGAGCCCGCGCGCGCCCGCGAGGCCGCCCGCCGCGGCCACCTCCGCGATCCGCTCGAGCACCTCGGCGGGGGTCAGCTCGCCGTCGCACCCGGCGCCGAAGACGGCGCCGAGGACCGGGAACGCCGCGCGCTCCTCGAGGCGCGCGGCAGCCGCGAGCAGGAGCGCGTCGCAGAGCGGGCTGGCGAGGCCGGGCTCGTCCCCGTGCGCCAGGGCGTCACCGCCCACGTCCAGGAACACGACGAGGTCGGCGCCCAGCCTGCGCGCCGCGGCCTCGATGCCGTCGGCGAGCACGGAGGGGCCGAGCGTCGCGTCCACGAGCACCGTGTCCTCGCCGAGGAGCGCGGCCATCCGCGATTCCGCGAACACGACGCCGCTGTCGCGCACACGCGTGCCGCCGCCGGCGGCCATCACGCCGGGCGCGAGCCGGCGCGCCCCCTCGATCTCGAACTCCGCGCGCGGCCCCGGCTGCGGGTCGATCGGCCGCCGCTCCCAGGTGACGCCGCCGACGACGGGTCGCGCACCCGCCGGCCGGCACGCCTCAGCGGTGGCCAGCGCACCGACGACGTCGCCGCCGCCGCCGATCCCGATGACGAGCGGCCGCCGCGCCTCGCGCAGAAGTGAGTCCGCGTCGATCACGGCCGGCCGCGCAGCAGCCACGCCATCTGCGCCTGCCGCTCGACCACCACC
>DASSVP010000015.1:0-8689 GCA_035705985.1 Thermoleophilaceae bacterium | reverse complement strand
CTCGCGCACTCCGCCGGGGCCGGCCTCAGTTCCCGGAGCGCCGATGACGACCGAGCAGGCACGACCCGGCCTCCGTCTGCTCAAGTCCCTGGTGACCGAGGAACGGATAGGCCGGCCCGGTGCAGCGCGGGACCAGGCGCTCGCCGCGGCGCAGGCGGACGCCGCGAACGCGCACGTCCACCTCCTTGACGCGGCCTACGCCGCGCTCGTCGCCGGCGAACCGCGCGCGGCGGACCAGCTGCTTGCCCAGTGCGAGGCAACGGCACCCGGCGACGACCCGTGGCCGCGCCGGATCGCGGCCACCCGAGCCTGGTCGTGGTCGGTCGGCGGGAGCTGGTACCCGGGCGGCTTCGCGGCGGAGACGCTGAGCTTCGACGTCCCGCAGTTCCCGGAGGCGCGGGCGGGGGATTCGGAGACGATCCTCGTGGAGGCGATCGCGAACGCGGCACACATGCTGCGCGTGTGGCGCGTCCGGATCGAGCAGGACCGCGAGAACCCGGAGAAGGCCCAGGCCTCCATGGGCCTCGCGCACGAGAACGTCCAGCGCCTTCAGTCGGCGGTGCAGGGTTTCGCAGGGGAATCGCCGGCGCTGACCGTCGTCCTCGGGTTCGCCGACCTCGTCCACCGGGCCGGTAAGAACGACGACGCGGACCAGGTGCTGGCGGCCACCCGGCAGGACTACGAGCTGCTGGCGGCGAACGGTGTGGCCAACCCCGTCGGGCAGGCGTGCACGTTCCTGGTGGAAGGCGACTGGTACGCGACGCCTGGCTCGTCTCCTGAGGCGCTTGGTTTCGACCTCATGTGGCTGAGCACCCCCTCGCCCCTGCTCGCCCAGCGCGACCTCGGGCGGGCGGCCGCGGCGTACGACCGCGCGGAGGAACTGCTCACCGGGGTCGACGAGCCGCGTGCCCACGGTGCGCTCGCCCTCCGCCGCGCGGCGCTGGCCTGGCTCTCCGCCGACCACGCGGCGCAGCAGGCGTTCCTCGCGCAGGCGGCGAACGCGTTCGCCGAAGCCGGCGACGCGGCGGCGTGCTGGCTGACGACGGCGCACACCCTCCTGGCCGGAATCGCGCTCGGGCACGTCGCGGAGACGCGGCGCCTGGCGGGGACGGGGTTCGACCTCAAGCCGCGCGGCCCGATCGCGGACGTGCTCCACTGGGGAGAGCACGACGGAAGCATCAGCTGGACGACCGCGCTCGGGCGACTGTTCCAGCGCGCCGCAGAGCGCTGGGACTCAGACGGCGACTACGAGCGGGCCGCGGCCGCCTACGAACTGGCCGCTCCGCTCGTGCCCGCCAGCGGGGTCGAATCGCCGGCCGCGGTTGCGCTCAAGCTCGCCTACCTCGACAGGCGAAACGGCTTCGGGGTGCGTGCGCTCACACGGAGCCGCTCGGCCATCGCGGCGCTCCCGCCCGTTCCGGCCGCCGCCCCGGACATGCCCGGCTGGGGGCCCGTGGACGTGTTCAACTGGGGGCGCAGCCTGAGCGCGCTGCTCGACATCGTCACGGGCCAGCTCGACGCGATCTCGACCGCGGCCGGCATGAGCGTCGCGGTGCTTGACTGGGCGGGCCAGCGAATCCGGGAGCTGCTCGCGCTGGCCAGCGTCCAGGCGGCCGGGAGCGGGCGCGACGTCACCCCCGAGACGATGCCGGGCGGGGCGGCGGACACGGCCGCGGAGCCAGGCGGCGAGGCCGCGATTGGGATGCCGCAACTGCTCGCGCAGGTCACCATGTTCGCGCAGGTCGCCCGGCAGACGATCGCCTTCGGCGATGCCGAAGCGTCGTTCCAGCGCGGAAATCAGGCGTCAGCGATCGGGGCGTCCGCGACCGCAAACCGCTGGTACGACGACGCCCTCGAGAAGCTGGCCGCACTGCCCGCGGAGTCCTGGCCGCGAGAGGTGATGAACCTCGCCGCGCAAGATCGCTTCGACGAGGCGCGGGCGCGCCTGCACGAGTTGCTCGACCTTCCCGGCCAGCGTCCCAAGAGGTTGGCGCTCGCCGCGGTCAGCGCCCGCGACTATGACTCGGCCCTGCGCCTGTTCGGGCAGGACGCTGACACCGGGCGCCCGTGGACTGACCTGCTCGGCCACGCCGAGGCCGCGCTCGGAGCCGGGCAGATCCAGCTTGCGCTGACGCTGACCGACGCGGCTGTCCGCGACTTCGAGGAGCGCTTCGGGCGGCTCCGGCGCGATGTCGACCGCGTCGCCGTCTCCGACAACACCCAGGTCGCAAGGCTCTACCTGGTCGCGGCCCGCGCGCTGCTGGCGAGGGCAGAGCAGCCCGGGAGCGACGCGGGGCCTGAGATCAAGGCGCGCGCGTTCGAGCTCAGCGACCGCGCACGGGCCCTGGCTCTGGCGGCGCTGCTCGCGGACGCCTCCGACCATACCGACGACGAGCAGCTCATCCTCGCGTGGCGCAGAACGACCGCGGAATGGCAGGCCACGTACGAGCGCCTGTACCGCGCATACGTGACGGCGGCGGCGGAGGATGAAGTGGCCGCGCGCGTCGCCGACCTGACCTCGGCTGAGGACGCGCTCGTCGCGGTCGAGGCCGACCTGGAGACCAAGCGCACGTCCGCGCCGCGCCGCGCCGCGCGCCGGGAGCCGCCGGCCCTCGAAGACATCCAGCAAGCGCTGCCGGCTGACACGGCGCTGATCGAATACCAGCTCGCCGGTCGCGACCTGCTCGTCTGGGCGATCACGCGCACGACCGCCGACGCTGCGGCGAGCCAGCAACCGGCGGGCGAGATCGCCCGGCTCGCGAAGGCGGTCCAGCGCACATGCTCGAACGGCCGGCCGGGGCCGGAAGCCGACGAGCTCGCCGCGATCCTGCTCGAGCCGGTCGCCTCGGTCGCCGGGGCCTGTGGCCGGCTGATCATCGTCCCCTACGGCCGGCTACAGGGGCTTCCCTTCCAGGTGCTGCCGTTCGGCGGGCGCGCGCTCGGCGAGACCCACGTGCTCTCCTACCTGCCCGCGGCGGCACTGCTGCGAGGCGCGGCCGTCGACGCGCCGCTCGCGGGCCGGCGAGCGCTCGTCGTCGGCGATCCCGCCTTCGACGCCGCCACCCACCCGGCGCTCCGCCGCTTGCCGGGTGCGGCCGTCGAAGCAGCAACCGTCGCGGGCACGCACCAAGTGCCACCGCTGATCGGCCCCGAGGCCGCCGAGCCGGCGATCCGGCGCGAGCTCGCCCGCTGCGACCTCGTCCACCTTGCCGCCCACGGGCGGCTCGACCCGATCGCCCCGAGCAACTCCTCGATAGTCCTGGCCGGCCAGGACGAGCTGACCGTCGCCGACCTCGTCGGGATGCGGATCGACTCGGAGCTTGCCGTCCTGTCGGCGTGCGACAGCGGGCGCGGCGCGGCGAGCCTCGGCGGCGACGTCGTCGGCCTCGCCCGGGGCCTGATCGCCGCCGGTGCACGACGGTCGATCGTGTCCCTCTGGCCGGTTGACGACGCTCCAGCCTGCGTGACCATGAGCCTGTTGCACGAGAGGCTCGCCCAGGAAGTGCCGGTGGCCGCGGCGCTGCACGCGGCCCAGAACGACGTCCGCGAGATGTCGGGCGCCGAAATATCCGCGCGCTACATTCAGCTCGGAGGCGAGGCAAACGCGACCGCCTTGACGCGGCGCCGCGGCGCACCGTCCGACCAGGGGGCGCCGGAGCTGCCGCTCGACCCGGAGTTCGTAGACGACCTCGCCGACGCCGACCCCGTGGACAGCCTCAGCGGGGAGCTCGCCCGCGTGTGGGCTCCCTTCATCGTCATCGGCGTCTGACGAGCACCGCGGTCGTGACGATGAATGCCCGGAGTTCCCGCAGCCCTTCCTGGCAACCAGTGTGGTAAAAGCGAACTGCTGGATGCCTTCCGTGCCCGGCCAGGAGGTCGAGATGGAGCAGCAGGTCACCGGCCCGCTGGGCGCTGACGTTGCGGTCACGCACATCCTGGTCGTCGGCGACCCGGCGCGCTCACGGGACTTTTGGGTGAATGTACTGGGCGCGGAGCTCTATCGCGAGTATGGCGGGACCAGCGTGGTACTGCGGTTCGCCGGGACCTGGCTGCTGTTGGTACGTGGCGGCGGCCCGACCGCCGACAAGCCTGCCGTGGTCTTCGCGCCACCCGGCGATCCTGACCGGGTAAGCCATGCCATGACGCTGCGGGTGACCGACTGCTGTGCCGTCTATGACGCGCTGCGAGCGCGCGGAGCGGTCTTCCTCACCCCGCCGCACGACTGGGGCTCGGAGATCCGCTGCTTCCTGCGCGACCCCGACGGCCACTTGGTGGAGATCAGCCAGTCAACAAGCACCTGACCGCGGATGCCCATGATTTGGTGTGAGCATGATGGGCTTGCTGTGGGGTGATGGTGTGATATCCGGCCTGATCGATCCGCAAATGCCTGCTTAGGGGTCGGCGGCTAGCCTCTGCGTGGCGAGCGCATCGGCCGCGGCCCTGCTCGCGCGGCTGCCGGCGAGGGCTGTGAGGAACTCCGCCCGGCCGAGGGCGAGGGTATGCAGTTGCTGCTCTGCCGTAACCGTCGCGGTCCGCGGGACGTCGCGCAGCAGGGCGATCTCGCCGAAGCAATCCCCCCGCGCGAGCGGGGCGCCAGGCACGCCGTGTACGGTCACGGCGGCGGATCCGTCGACGATCACGTAAAAGTGGTCCCCGGGCTCCCCCTCGCGCGTGACGACCGTGCCAGCCGGGAACTGACGCGGTTCGGCCTCGGCCGCCAGCAGCTCGGTGACCGCCATCGGCAGCGGCGCGAACATGGGCAGGTCGCGGAGCAGCCCGACCTCCGGGCGCGGCGCGGGCATCGCACGGTCCAGGCGCATGAAGCGGACTGTGTGCGCCAGCGCGAGACCGGCCAGTCCCCCGCCGAGCAAGGCCAGAGCGCCGCGGACGCCGAACACGTGCAGAAGCAGGGGGGTAAGGATCGATCCGGTGGCGAGCCCGGCCAGGACGACAAACTCGAACGCGCCGAGCACCCTGCCCGCGGCGCGGGGCCCCGCCAGCCGCGTCACCAGCGTGTAGCAGCCGGTGTCCTGGACCGCATTACCGATCCCGGCTACGACCAGGGCCAGGTAGGCGGTAACCGCAGTCGTCACGAGCGCGAGCAGCAGCAGGGGCAGCCCCCACAGCAGCAGGCCGGTGACGAAACTACGGCCGAGCCGGGTGAAGCGGACCGCGGCTGCGGCCACCGCGCCGCCGATCAGGCCTCCTGCGCCGAAGGCAGCGTTCAGCCAGCCGACCGCGGACTCGCCCAGGGCCAGGACCTGTACGGCGAGCACGGGTATCAGCACGACGAGCGCGCCGCGGACGAATGTCTGGGCAAATATCAAGATGGCAACACCGCCCGGGGGCGCCAGCCGCGTGAACTCGGCGACGCCGCCGGTGACGTCCCGTATCGCGTGACCGGCGCCGCCGGCCAGCCTGGGGGTCTCCGGGACGGTGAGCCGGGCCAGCGAGGCGGTCGCGACGCCGAGGACTCCGGCTGCCAGCGCGGTCGCGGCCGACGGGGCGGCCACGACCAGCAGCACGCCGGCCGCGAGCGGCCCGATCAGCGCTCCGAAGTTCTCCATCACGGCGGTGACAGCATTCGACGCGGTGAGCTCGGCCGGCGTGCGGACCAGCCAGGGCAAGACCGCGGCCTGCAGCGGACGGTAGGTCCCCGCCAGCGACGAGCTCGCGGCAGCCAGGGCGATGACGGCGCCCGGGGGCTCGTGTAGCGCGGCCATAGCCGCCGCGGCCGCCAGCAGCACCGCCCGGGCGGCGGTGATCCAGCGGAGCAGACGATCACGCCGGAACCGGTTGATCACCCCTGCCAGGACCAGCGCCACCACCATGCCAGCCAGGGTCCTGGAGGCAGCATACGCAGCAACCAGCGCAGCGCCGCCCGCGCCGAACGCGTAAACCACGAGCGACACCGTGCCCGCCAGTTCGCCCGCCACTGACCAGCCGTAGCCGAGCTCGATCCGCCGGATATCCGGCAGGCGGAGCGCATCACGAACCGTTCCCACTCAGCCTCCTGTCGCTGCGCAGCCCCGGCCGCGGGCCGGCCCCGGGTAGCGTACGCCGAAACGGCAGGTTCATCCGAGCAACCCCGCCGCCATTCGACCGTGTGAACCAGCCAATCCCCAGCGCCTCACCATCGCGTCGGCAGTCATCGACCGGAACGGACACGCTTTGTCCGTTTCCGTCCTTTCCGCATCGAAGTGGCGGCGTCCAGCTGATCGTGGCGGTTATCTGGCGGCGTTCAGGTTAGGTCGTGCCGTGCGCAGGGATGCTGGGATGGCCGTTCGTTAAGAGATGCACTGGTATTGGCAGACGCCTCCGGCGACTGGTTCGAGCATGAACTCACTGACCGCGCGCTGCTCGTCGCCGAATAGACGAAAACGTCGGCCGGTTCGGATCCCGCGGCGGCGCTTCACATGCATATGAGGTCGCCGATCCGGTCCTCAGATGTGGGGTTCGCCTGTCTTGCTGAGCTATCGCATGATGGGGCTATCGCCCACGCGGGGCGTGGGCACGCTAGACGTGGATGGTAGAACATGGGCCTATGACGTTGCTGACACGGCGGGGCGAAGGGCCAGCCTTCGCTTACGCTGGCCAGCCGATGCACGTCTTGGCCGGCCATGAAGGCCAACCGGGTGGATTCGCCGCGATGGAGCTCACCGTGCCTGCCCGTTTTGCTGGGCCGATCCCGCACGCGCATGACGAATTCGACGAGGCAATCTACGTGCTCAGCGGGACCCTGCTGGTGACCGGCGATGACCAGGCGCAAGAGGCAGGGCCTTGCTCGATGTTCGTGGCGCCACGCGGGCACCGGCACGGATTCAGCAACCCGTCCGGCGTGCAGGCACGAGTACTAGGGCTGTGGGCTCCGCCCCAAGCTGCCCTTGCCTTCATGCGCGATATCGGCGCCGCGCTGTCGCCAGACACCCCGCCAGACCCAGACCTCATGCGGGAGATCTACGCTCGCCACGCCAGCCGCCTGCTCCCTTAGCCCGGCAACACTGACCTCACGTGCATTTCTGCGGGCACTCGGCGCTGATGAAGAATCTGGGCGCCGATAACTCGTCCTCGACGTGATGCGGCACCGCTGGGTTTCCTTGGCTGGGATGACGTGTACACGCCGGGGTCCGGACCTCTCGGTAGCGGGCTTGCGCCAGACTGGAGCCCATGAACATCGTGGATCCCGCGATCAATGACTACCTGCTGGCGCACTCCGAGCCCGCCGATGGCGTACTCCGCGACCTCGCCGAGGAAACCCACCGCGAGCTGGGCGGCAGGGCCGGCATGCAGATCACCCAGGACGAGGGGGAGCTGCTCACGATGCTGGTCCGACTGTCCGGCGCTCGCCAGGCGGTCGAGGTCGGGACGTTCACCGGGTACTCGTCGATCTGCATCGCTCGCGGCCTGCCTGACGATGGGCAGCTGCTGTGCTGCGATGTGAGTGAGGAGTACACGTCGGTCGCCCGACGCTATTGGGACCGTGCCGGCGTCTCTGGCAAGATCGAGCTCCGCATCGCGCCGGCCGTCGAGACCCTCAGTGCCTTGCCAGATGAGCCGTCCCTTGACTTCGCGTTCATCGACGCGGACAAGGCCGGGTACGCAGCGTACGTCGAGCAGATCGTCCCGCGCCTACGCGAGGGCGGCCTGATGGTCCTCGACAACATGTTGTGGAGCGGCGACGTGCTGGACCCGCGGGACGACGACGCGCGCGCCGTCGCTGCCCTGAACGACGCACTGCTCGCCGACCAGCGCGTTGACGTGGTGCTATTGCCCGTTCGCGACGGAGTCAGCCTGGCGCGCAAGCGTTGAACACTGCCGTCCGTAAGGTGCCGCCCAGACACGACGACGCCCCGGGGGTCGAACGTAAGACGGCTGCAATCAGCCGACCAGACCCTGCTGCTCATGTCAGCGGCACGAGCGGATGGTCGTTCTGTTCGCGGCTGACGGCCATCCACGCGGACACCGGCGATGCTTGGGCGGCGTCCATTCGACCCGGCATGGGACAGTTTGTTGCTAGCATGCGGCGCGAGATGGATGTACCTGAGCAAGTCGAGGCGTACCTCGCCAGCCAACCCGGGCCCAAGCAGGCTGACCTCCGGCGACTGCACGCACACATCCTTGCGGAATTTCCCGGATGCAGGCTGTGGTTCACCGATGGCACGAACGCGGACGGCAAGGTTGTGGCCAACCCGAACATTGGCTACGGCGTGTACACCATCACCTACGCCGATGGGTCGTCGCGAGAGTTTTATCGCATTGGCCTGAGCGCCAACGCGACTGGCATTTCGGTCTATGTGCTTGGCCTCGACGACAAGACCTACCTGGCGCGCACCTATGGCGGCTCGCTCGGCAAGGCCAGTGTTACGGGCTATTGCATCAAGTTCAGACGCCTCGCAGTCATAAACGTCGATGTCCTGCAGGCTGCCATTCAGTATGGGATGAGCGTCCATCAGGCGGGTTGAGCGGAGCAGATGCGCCAGCCGGACAACCTGCCCGCCTTCTGCCATGTCCACAGGAACGGTCGTCCGTTCATCGACCCGGTAAGGCGCTCGGACGAGGTGTTGGGCTGTCGGCGTTATCAGGCGGCGTGGGGTGCGAGTTCGACGATGAGGTCAGCGTCGAGGGCTGCGCTGATGCGCTACAGCAGGGGAATCGTCGGCACGACCCGGCCAGCCTCCAGGCGTGAGAG
>DASSVP010000014.1:0-5605 GCA_035705985.1 Thermoleophilaceae bacterium | reverse complement strand
GACGCCTCCATGCGGCCTGGGCCGCATCGGCAGACGCATTGTCCTTCATCTCAAAAGGGGGAACTTGATGAGATGGGTCAGAAGTCGGCTCGGCGCGTTCGCCCTGACAGTCGGCGGTGCGCTCGTCCTGGTGATGGGCGTGAGCGCCGCTGTGCACCACGGACCGCGCGGGGCCGCGGCCCGCGAGAGGGCGGCAGCGGCCTACGCCAAGACCCACGGCAGCAGAACGGGCGGTGACCGTGCCAACGGTGGTGACAACGACCTGATCGCTCAGCAGGCGCAGTACGGGTACGAGCGCTCCGCGCCGGCCCAGTCGGTCTCCGGTGCCGCGTTGGTTGCGGCCGCCAGACAGGCAGCCCAGCTCCCGACATCCGGCGGCTCCTGGCAGGAAGTGACGACACAGCCGTACAACCTGCAGCCGTCCAACTACACCGACCCGTTCTGGGGGAACGAGGGCGCGGGCTTCTCGCTCGTCGGCGGTCGCACCACCGCGCTCGCGCAGACGCCGGACGGCACGTGGTTCGCCGGGACGGCCGACGGAGGCGTGTGGATGTCCAGCAACCAGGGCACCACGTGGACGCCGACGTTCGACAGCATGCCGAGCCTCGCGATCGGCGCGCTGGCGGTCGATCCCACTGACGGCTCCCTCTGGGTGGGCACCGGGGAGGCGAACGTCTCTCAGGACAGCTATGCGGGCACCGGGGTGTACCGCTCGGCCGACGACGGTGCCACCTGGAACGTCGTCGCTCCGGATGCGAACGGTGACAGCCCCATGGTGGGGCACACGGTCTTCCGGATCGCGTTCGACGCTGCGGGCGATGCCTATGCCGCGACGGACAACGGGCTCTTCCGGCTCGCGGCCGGGGGCACCCAGTGGGCCGAAGTGCTCGCTCCCGCCGGCCCCGACGACAACCCGCCGTACGACCAGCAGGTGACCGATGTCGCCGTCGTGCCCGGCAGTGGCGGCACCGACGTGATCGCCGCCATCGGCTGGCACGGGCCCGGCAACACGCAGAACAACGGCTTCTACGAGTCCACCGACAGCGGTGTCACCTGGAACCTGGTCACCCCAACCGGCGACATCGACGCAACCGACATCGGCCGCACGACCTTCGCCTACTCGGCGGACGGCACGAAGCTGTACGCGATCGTGCAGTCGCCGGCGGCGATGGCTGCAGGGGCAGACTCGGTGCTCCAGGGCATCTTCGTCTCGAGCGGCTCGCCGGCGAGTGTCAGCGGCCCGTGGACGAAGATCGCCGATGCGGACACACTGGCCGCGTCGGGCTCGGCCGCGCCGACCTTCGGCTCGCCCGGCGTCCAGGCCTGGTACAACCAGGATCTGGCGGTCGATCCGGCCGACCCGAACCACGTCTATGCAGGCCTCGAGGAGGTCTACGAGTCGACGGACGGTGGCAGCTCCTGGATCACTGCCAGCCCGTACTGGAACTACAACTTCGCGTGCGACTTCACGTCCCCGCCGACCTGTCCGAACGTGACGCATCCGGACCAGCACGCGATGATGATCGCCGACGGGAAGATCGTGATCGGCAACGACGGCGGCGCCTACAGCCGGCCGCTCTCGGACGTGCTGCCGAACGGCAACTGGTCCGACCTCAACGCGACGCTCCACACGTGGCAGTACTACGACGCCCGCGCAGGCAAGCTCGGCAACAACGGCCTCGCCGTGTGGGGTGGATTGCAGGACAACGGCTCGTCGATCCTGAACACCGGCGACTCGCAGATGTCGGGGGCCGCTGGCGGCGACGGCTTCGACGTGATCATCGATCCCCAGAACGGCAAGAAGGTGGTCGGGGAGTACGTCGAAGGCACGATGTACTCGTCGACCGACGGCGGTCACTCCTACAACGACTTCGTGAGCCCGACCTGCGTCGCGCAGGCGGTCACGGGGTTGGCGGGAGGCCCACGAGCGGACTGCGACCCGGGTGCGCGGTTCGTCACGCCGATCGTTCCCGACCAGCAGAACCCCAACGTCTGGCTGCTCGGGGGCCAGGACGTGTGGGTGAGCAAGGCCGGCTGGGGCACGAAGTGCACCCATAGCGCCTGCACGTGGCAGAACGTGTTCGACACCGGTGCGGGTAACGCCGTGACCGCCCTGGCGTCGACCGGCAACGGCTCGGTCATCTACGCCGCCTGGGTCGGCGGCGGCGGCAACCCGGGCCCGGCCTTCGCCACCGGCATCGCCACCAACTACGGCGGCACGTGGCATCAGGTCGACATGTCCGGCCTGCCGGACCGGTACATCGCCGGCGTCACGGTCGACCCGACGAATCCCGCGCATGCGTACGCGGTCTTCAATGGGTACTCCCGCCACTTCGTACCGGGAGGCGGTGTCGGCCACGTGTTCGAGACCACCGACGGCGGCCAGACCTGGACCGACATCTCCGGGAACCTGCCGGACGTGCCGGGGGACGCGCTCGTCCTTTCGCACGGCCAGCTGGCGCTCGGCACCGACATGGGAGCCTTCACCGCCCCCGAAGGCGAGGGTGCGGGCACGGCCTGGTCCCGCCTCGGCACGGGACTTCCCAACGCGGGCGACGACGACATCACGCTCGGCCCCGGCGGCTATCTCTATGCCGGGACGCACGGGCGCGGTATCTGGCGGATCGCCTTCTAACCGCATCGAGACGGCCGGCCCGCGCGGGGCCGGCCGTCACCTCGCTGACAAGATCTTCACCGGTCGCTTCGAGCCGCGACCGGGACAAGCGTGTCGGTGAGTCGGAATGCGATTCTTGGTTGTAATCGGCATTCCCCGGCGGGACACTGCGTACGTCGCCCGGCCCTGGAGGAGGGGGGAAGCAGGGAGGGGAGATAGATGAACGTGCGTTTCAGGGCACGTCTGTGCGTGTTCGGTGCTGTGCTGCTCGCCGCGGCAACAGCGGCCGTGCTGGTCGCACTTCCCGCCGCAGCCACGGGCACGGGCGGCACCCGCCTCGACGCCAAGGTCGTCGCGACCAATCCCGGGCCGCTGCCGGCCTGCTCGGACGACTGTGGGCCTGCGAACACCGTCCACTACTTCATCTACATCGAGAACGGAAACGACTTGACCAACGACGGTGGGGCCACCTCGCGCGGGTTGGTCACCAACGCGTTCGTCGTCGACAGCATCTCCTACGCGATCTTCGTCGACGGCGTGCAGGACCACGACTTCGACTTCACCTGGACCCCGCCGCCGAACCCGAGCTACCCGCCGTACTCCGGCCACTGGCTGGTGAGTGCGAGCTGCCCGCCCGAGGGACCGCCGTGCACGGCCGTCGGCAGCCCGGCCGTCCTTCCGCGCGAGGTCGCGTCGGTCTTCTACACGGGTTGGGCTCACGGCAACACGGAGCCAAACGGCACGTACGTCTTCAAGTTCACCATCGAGGGCACCCTCAATGGAACGCCGGTCACCCTTACGGCCAACTCACGGCCGATCGTGATGACCTCGTAGCAAGTGACGAAAGGCAAGGAAGCGAGCCCGGTTGGCGCGGGAGTGGCCGGGCTCGCTTCAACGTGATCGGAATCCGCGGTCAGATGCGCAGCCAGACGAGCGGCAACAGCTCCGCTCGCGGACGGCGACAGGCTGCCGTCGAGCAAGCGGCGTGCAGAGGCGCGTACGTGACGGCCACCCGCGTGAGCGCGTTCGTGCGCAGCACGGGCCGCGACAGGGTCACCACGACGTCGAGAACGCGAAGGACGTCCTCACAGGCGTCGGGGTTCGGGCGAAGGCGCAGACGCAACGTCCTCGCTTCGGCGTGCGCGGACACGCCGACCGGGGTACACGAATTCGTCGCAAGCGAGAACTGAAGACGCGAGTCGCCGAGGCGAATCGCCGGCGCGGTCGTCCGCACGTGCCCGAGGCGCGCTTTGAAGGTGCGCACCGATCGGATCGAGAGGTTGACGGGCGCCGCCAGCGGGCCGGCCTGCGGCGCGGGGCCGGGTGCTCCCTTCGACTGAATGCCCGCACAGGCAGCGAGAGCCGCCGTAACGGCGACGAGGACCGGCGCGGCGAGCACCGCTGCCTTCATCTCGCACAACATACGGCGCCACGACGTGGGAAGGTCACCCGGCGGAGCAGCGCCGATTCGGCTGGCTCAGGAGGACTTCAAGGGCGCGCCGTTCGTCACCGTGCCACCCGGCACGTGATGGACGATGCCCCCGCCGTTCGTGCAGGGAGGGCTGAGCGGTCCCGGCGGCTTGCCGGGGAGGTTGTCGACGACCTTCTGGCGCAGGTACACGGTCCAGGAGCCGGCGACTCCTCCGGCGCCTTGCTCGCCGAGCAGCTCGCCGGTCTCCGGGTCGAAGATCAGCTCGCCCTGCGAGGGATAAGAGAAGCCGATGCCGGGCCGGCCGTCGTGGTCGCGTACCGTGCCGAGCAGCTGGACGCCGGGGATCAGTGCGACGGCTCGGACGAGGGTGGCGCGCACGTCGGGCGGAGCGTCCGTCTCGCGAAGGAAGTCGCCGATGTGCACGAAGTCCTCTCCCGGCGTCTGCGGGCCGCCGTCGAGTTGCCGCATCTGCTGCAGCAGCACCTGGGGGTCGCTCGAGAGGGTGGACCAGTCGACGGCATTGGACGGCTTGAGAGAGAGGCACTGCGGTGCGAACCAGTCGTTGCTCGTATGCCGGGAAAGGTCGAATCGCACGTCCGATCCCGGACCGTATTTCTGCTCGATCCGCAGGCAGGTGGCGGGGTTGACCCAGTGCCCGGGCCCGAAGGTCTCGCGGATCAGTCCCGAGCCGTCGGTCCCGATCCAGATCTCGCGCTGATCGGGGACGAGGGTTTCGCAGGCACCGATCGGCGACTCGTCGAAGGCTGCGTTTTCGGATTGCGAACCGACATACAGATACTGGCCCGGCTGGGGGGTCAGGGGCTGGGCGGCTACACGGTGCGCGAGCCGGTCGAGGACCGCCGCGGCGGCAGTGCCGGGGCCGCCGCTGCCGCTGGGGAGAAGCGCGATCACCGCGGCGGCAACCGCAGCGCCGATCACGGCAACGGCCGGGAGCGCAAAGCGAAGGCGGAGAGACCGAACTCGACGGAGGACCGCCGACGGTTGCAATCGACCCCGGGCGTCGCTCGTTGCGAAGGCGTAGACGCGCCGGCGGGTGTCCTCGTCGGGCGCCGGAATCTCGGCCCGGAACTCGCGGAGTAGTTGCAGGTCCTCGTTGGTCATGATCGCTCCTCGACCGTCTTCAGGCTGTCCACCCCTACCTGCCCGATGGCCTCGAGACGGTTCCGTACGTGCCTTCTGGCTCGGCTGAGCCGCGACTTCACGGTCCCGATCGGAAGCGAGAGCGCGTCGGCGATCTCCGCGTCGCTCAGCTCCGCCCAGGCGTGAAGGAGGAGCACCTCGCGCTCTTCGTGTCTCAGTTGCGCGAGCGCCGCGGACAAGGCGAGGCGCTCTGCGCGGGCGTCGAGCCGATCGGAGGAGATCTCCTCTTCTGCCAGCGCCGGGTCTACGCCGCTGCGAGCGTACGCGCGGAGCATGCGCCGCTCCTTCCGCCAGTGGTGCCGGATGAGGTTGGAGGCGACCCCGTACAGCCAGGGTCTCACCGGACGCGACGGATCCAGGCTTCCCCAGCGGCGGAAAGCGATGGCGAAGGTCTCGGC
>DASSVP010000013.1:0-4920 GCA_035705985.1 Thermoleophilaceae bacterium | reverse complement strand
CGAAATGCGGCCACCGGGCTCACGAAGAACATCGTCCCCATCCGTGCGAAGGCCATGTCGTACGGCCCGCCGAGATCGTCGGTCTGAACGTCGGCCACGAGGAAGCTCGCATTGGAAACGCCCGCCTCCTCCGCCTCGCGGCGGCAGATCTCGATGAAGCGGCTGGCGGCATCGACGCCCACGGCCTCGCCGTCGGGCCCGAGGAGCGCGGCGATCTGCTGCGTTGCGTCGCCAAAGCCACACCCCACGTCGAGCACACGCTGGCCCGGCTGTGGCGGGACGAGTTCGAGCGCCCGGGTGCCGTGCGCTCCGAGTCCCGTCGTGAAGATCTCGCGGTACTTGACGAAGGTGTCGAAGAGAGGGCCGTCCCAGGCCGTGATCGCCTCGGCGTTGACCCCGGGGCCCCAGCGCGCGTCGGTTGTGCTCATTGAGAGACTTTCGCGCTTATGCCTGAATCGATCAAGTCCCCCGTGCGTGTGGAGGCGGCCGGCGACCCGCCCAAGTCCATCGAGGAGTTCGCCGGCCGAGCAAGCAACGGCGAGGAGCGCGTGAGCGTCGCGCGGATGCGCTCCCCGGCCGGCTGGCGCGAACCCGGGCAGCGGCCCGAGTTCGACGAGTACACGGTCGTGCTGAACGGAGCCCTCGTGGTGGAGTCGGAGGACGGCGCGCAGCTCGAGGTGCCGGCCGGCGAGGCCGTGCTCGTCCGCGCCGGCGAGTGGGTCAGGTATTCCACGCCCGAGGGCGCCGAGTACGTGGCCGTGTGCCTCCCGGCTTTTTCGCCGGACACCGTGCACCGCGACGAGTAGCCACGGCGTCCGGAAGCGTGGTCAAGCTTCCGGCGTGCTCGCGGCCCTGCTCCTGGTCCTGCGCCGGCATCCCTCGGCGATCCTGCTCGCGGGGCAGCTCGCCGGCGTTCTGATCTACCCCGTCCTGGAGAGCAGCGACGTAGGGCGGTCGCTGTTCAGCGTGTTCGGAATCGCCATCCTCGGGCTCGTGGTCCTGACGGCGCGGAGCACGCGCGGATTCACCGGTGTCGCGATCGTGCTGGGAGTGCCCGCCACGGTGCTGCTGCTGATCCAGGCGATTACGCAGGACGACAGCCTCCTGGCCTGGTCCTCGGGACTCGAGGCGCTGCTCTACTTCTACACCGCGGGTGCGCTCGTGGCCTACATGCTCGAGGACCACGTGATCACGCGGGACGAGCTGTTCGCCGTGGGCGCCACCTTCACGCTGGTGGCGTGGGGCTTTGCATACGTGTTCACCGTCTACCAGGAGATCGAGCCGGGCGGCTTCACCACGGGGGCGGACCCGCGCACCTGGATGGAGCTGCTGTTCCTCAGCTTCACCACGATCTCGAGCGTCGGGCTCAGTGACGTCGTCCCGGTAACTCCGTTCGCGCGCAGCCTCCTGATGATCGAGCAGATCGCCGGCGTGGGCTACGTCGCCATATTGGTGTCGCGGGTCGTGGGCCTGACGGTGCTGCACGGCGCCGCGCGGCGGGGCTAACCGGCGATTCGCCGCCGCCACACAAGCCCGATTGTGTGACATGGAGACGCCGCTCGCCGGTGGGTAGCCTCGGTCGGCGTGAGCCGATCGCTCGTCTTCACGCTCTACGGGCTGCTCGTGCTGATTTGGTCCAGCACCTGGGTCGGCATCAAGATTGGGCTCGAGGACTCGCCCGCGCTGCTCGGGGCCGGGGTCCGGTTCGCTCTGGCGGGCGTCGTGCTGCTGCTCGTCGCCGCCGTGCAGAGGCGCTCGCTGCGCACCGACTGGGTGCTCACGGGCGTGCTTGCGCTCGCGCCGTTCGCGTTCGCCTACGGGCTCGTCTACTGGGGTGAGCAGTACGTGCCGTCCGGGCTCGCCGCCGTGCTGTTCGGCGTGCTTCCGCTCTACACCGCGTTGATCGGCGCGGTCCTCCTGCCCGATGAGCCGCTGCGTGCGCCGCTGCTGGTGGGCGTGCTGATCGCGATTGCCGGCCTGGCGCTCGCGTTCCTCGAGAGCGTCGAGCTGGGTGCGGCGGAGAAGGCGGCGATCGGCGCCACCGCGCTGGCGCTCTCGCCGCTGGGCGCCGCGGTGGGCGGGATCGCGCAGAAGCTCCGCGCGGCCGAGCTCGACGCGGTCGTGCTCAACGGCTGGGCGATGCTCCTGGGCGGCCTGCTGCTGCTCGCCGTGTCGGCGCTGGGGGAGGACTGGGGCGAGTTCGCCTGGACCGCCGAGTCGGTCGGCTCGATCCTCTACCTGGCGATCTTCGGCTCCGCGATCACGTTCGTGACGCTGACGGTGCTGCTCCGTCACATCAGCGCGATGGCGGTTGCGTTCCTGGCCATGCTGCTGCCCTTCGGAGCCCTGATCTTCGGCGCCGCGCTGTACGACGAGTCGATCACCGTGCGCGCGGTCGGCGGAGCGGTTCTGGTGGCCGCCGGCCTGTTCGTGGCGCAGTCGTCACGCCGCCGCCGTGCCGAGGAAGCCCCCGTCCCGGCGTAGAACTTCGAAGCGTCCTGCCTAGGGCATCAATACGACGCTCTATCCAGGACGCTTCAGGGAGATCCAGGCGCTTGACAAACTTGCAGGTTCATTTTAGTCTCGCTCAAATGGTTTGGGTGAGACACAAATGAATACCACCAAGCGGTACTCCATGGAGCTCCGGGCGGCTGCGGCCGAGGCCACTCGGGAGCGCATCCTCAGCGCCGCGCACGAGCTCTTCCTCGAGCGCTGGTACGACGACGTGACGCTCGCCGTCATCGCCGAGCGCGCGGGGGTCTCGGTCCAGACCGTCATCAACCACTTCGGCGGCAAGGAGGGGCTGTTCACCGGCGTACAGGAGCGCTTCGGGCGCGACGTGGGGGACCTCCGCTACAGCGCCACGCCGGGTGACGTCGACAGCATCGTCGGGGTGCTGCTCGACGACTATGAGCGCACTGGCGACGCGGTGATCCGTCTCCTCGCCCTCGAGGAGAAGGTGCCGTCCGTGGCCCCGATGCTCGCCGTCGGCCGCAGGGGCCACCGTGAATGGGTCGAGGCGATGTTCGGCGCCCCGGAGGTCACGGCGGAGCTCGTCGTCGCGACCGACGTCTACACGTGGAAGCTGCTCCGCCGCGACCAAGGACTCAGCCGCAAGAGGACCGCCGCCTCGATGAGGCGGCTCATCCAGGGCATACTCGAACGGAGGACTCGATGACCATGTCAAAGCGCTACCTGTTCGCGATCATCGACGGCGGCGGCACGGTGCCCGCCGACACGTCGGTCATCCGCGCCATGGTCGTGCGCGGCCACGACGTCCGCGTGCTCGCGGACCGCGTGCTGGCTCCCGACATCGAGCGCACCGGAGCCGAGCACATCCCGTGGGACCGCGCCCCGCAGCGGCCGAACCTGGATCCGCAGAGCGTGATCATGAAGGACTGGGACGCGAGGACCCCCTTCGAGGCCTTCGCACGAGTTCGCGACGGCGCCATGACCGGGCCGGCCGCCCTGTTCGCCGCGGACGTCCGCGCCGAGCTCCAGCGGCGACCGGCCGACGTCGTCGTGGGGAACTTCTTCGTGTTCGGGGCGCAGATTGCCGCCGAGGCCGAGGGCGTCCCATTCGCCTTCCTGGTCTCGAACCTCCTGTCGTTTCCCGGCTCCGGCACTCCGCCGCTCGGTCCGGGCCTGAAGCCGGCGCGCGGGCCGCTCGGGCGCGCCCGCGACAACGCGATCAACCGCTTCATGGCGCGCGTGTTCGACAAGGGCCTCGATGACCTGAACGGAGCCAGGCGCGCAAACGGCCTCGGGCCGATCGCCTCCGTGCTCCAGAACTTCGAGCGTGCGGACCGGCTGCTGCTGATGACGAGCCGCGGCTTCGAGTACGAGAGCTTCACGCCGCCGCCGAACGTCCGGCTGGTGGGCCCGCGGCTCGACGACCCGGCCTGGGCGGGTGAGTGGACGCCGCCGGCGGCGGACGACCCGCTGGTCCTCGTCGGCATGAGCTCGACCTACATGGACCACGCCGAGGTCCTACAGCGCGCGGCGACCGCGCTGGGCGAGCTGCCGGTGCGCGGCGTCGTGACGACGGGCCCGGCGGTGGACCCCGAGGAGATCGAGGCCCCCGCGAACGTCTCCGTGGTCCGGCGCGCGCCGCACAACGAGGTCCTGCGGCACGCCTCCGCAATCATCACGCACGCGGGCCATGGCACGGTGATCAAGGCACTCGCCGCCGGTGTGCCGGTCGTAGCGATCCCGCTCGGCCGCGACCAGCTCGACAACGCCGCCCGCGTGCAGCACCACGGCGCCGGGCTGCGGCTGAAGCTGAAGGCGAAGCCCGAGGCGATTGCGCAGGCGGTGCGGCGCGTGCTCGACGAGCCGTCCTTCGCGGCGAGCGCGGAGCGGCTGGCCGAGGCGATCGCCGCCGAGACCGCTCGCGATCGGGCCGCTGAGGAGCTGGAGGCGCTGGCCGGACACTCCCTGAACGGGGTCGCGCCCGCCCTCGAGCGGGCCGTCTGATCGCTACACTCGTCCGCTGCCGTGAGCTACGCGATCGTCAAGGTGGGCGGGAAGCAATACCGCGTCGAGGAGGGTGATTCCATCCTCGTCGACCGCATGCGCGCGAACGAGGGCGACAAGGTCGACCTCGAGCCGCTTCTGTTCGCCGACGGCGACAAGTCCGTGCTCGACGGCAGCGGACTCGGCAAGGTGAAGATCCAGGCGACCGTCACCGGCCACGAGAAGGGCAAGAAGATCCACGGGCTGAAGTTCAAGCCGAAGCGCGGCTACAAGCGCCGCTACGGCGCCCGCTCGCACCTCACCCGGCTCGAGATCAGCTCGATCAAGGCCGGAAGGTAGGAGGCTCAGAGGTGGCTCACAAGAAGGGACTCGGCTCCAGCCGCAACGGCCGCGACTCGAACGCGAAGCGTCTCGGCGTGAAGGTGTTCGCGGGCCAGGCCGTTA
>DASSVP010000012.1:0-4320 GCA_035705985.1 Thermoleophilaceae bacterium | reverse complement strand
TGCCCTCGTCACTCGAGGCCTACTACCAGGAGGCCGGGCGAGCCGGCCGCGACGGTGCGCCGGCGCAGGCGCTGCTGCTCGCGGAGAACCGCGACAAGGCGCTGCACGTGCACTTCATCAAGCGCGAGGAGCTCGACCCGGGGCTGCCCGGATGGCTGGCGGACCGCCTGATCGCGGCGGCTGACGGCGAGGGGCGCTACTCGGTCTCCTCAGGTGATCTCGTGGCGGGCTTGCGAGGTGATGGCGAGCGGCTGCGAGCGCTGCTGGGCCACCTGACTCGCGCGGGAGTCATCGCGCCGTCGCCCTCCGCGCCGGACTGGGTGTCCGGCCGGGTGACGGGTCGCTTCGACGGCCGCGCCGCCGCGCTCTGCAGGACCTCGATCGACGACGCCGCCGGCGCTCGCTGGCGTCAGTACCGGGAGATCTGGGCGTACGTCGAGGACGGCTCGTGCCGGCGCAGGGCGATCCTTCGCCACTTCGGCGACCGGTCTGAGCCGGGTCTCGTGTCCGAGTGCTGTGACGTCTGCAACCCCGCGCTCGCCGTCACCGCTCCTCCACCCGACCCGGTCGAGATCGGGAATCTCGACGACGCGATCTTCGCCGTGGCGGGCGGGGCGCGGCCCGCCGTCGGCCGCACGACCTGCGCGGAGATCCTGCACGGTTCGCGGAGCAAGAAGATCCAGCGCAACTCGTACGACGGGCTGCCCGCATATGGCGTCTCCTCGCACATGCGCCGCGCGGACATCCTGGCGCGCGTGGACGAGCTGATCCAGCAGGGACGGCTCGAGACCACCGGCGGCCCGTATCCCGTCCTGCGCATCGCCGCGTGAGCTTCAAGATCGCCGTCCTGGTCTCCGGCGAGGGGTCCAACCTGCAGGCGCTAATAGAGGACCTCGACGCGTCCGACATAGAGATCGTGGGCGTTGTCTCCAGTCGCGAGGGCGCGCGCGGCCTCGAGCGGGCCGAGGCGGCCGGGATCGAGACCGAGGTGTTCTCGCTCGCCGACGAGCCCGACCGCGCCAAGCGCGACGAGGCGCTGGCTGGCTGGCTCGAGGAGCGTGGGGTCGAGCTCGTCGTGCTGGCGGGGTTCATGGAGCTGCTCACGCCCGAGTTCATCCGCCGCTTCGCGGGCCGGATCGTGAACGTGCATCCCGCCCTGCTGCCGTCCTTCCCCGGGCTGGGCGCGATCGAGCAGGCCGTGGAGCACGGGGTCAAGGTGGCCGGCGTGACGGTGCACTTCGTGGACGAGGGCGTGGACAGCGGGCCGATCGTCCTGCAGGAAGCGTTCGAGCTTCCTTACCATCGGGACATCGCGGCGACCAGTCAGCGCTTCCACGAGGTCGAGCACCGGCTGCTGCCGCGTGCGGTGCGCCTGATCGCGGCGGGCCGTGTGTCGCTCGACCCTGACAATCCGCGGCTGGTCATGGTTGCTCCTCCGGAGCAGGACGATGGCTGAGCCCCGGCCGCCGGCCGCCGAGGCCACCGCGCCCGGCGACGTCCGCGTACGGCGCGCGCTCCTGAGCGCGTCTGACAAGCGCGGGCTCGTCGAGTTCGCCCGCGGGCTGTCGGAGCTGGGAGTGGAGATCGTCTCCACAGGTGGAACGGCGCGCGAGCTCGGGGCGCAGGGAATCGACACGCGGCCGGTGGAGGACTACACCGGCTTCCCGGAGATCCTCGACGGCCGCGTGAAGACGCTCAACCCGCGCATCTACGCGGGGCTGCTCGCGGTGCGCTCGGACGACGAGCACGTCGGCACCCTGAACGAGCACGGCGTGGACCCGATCGACCTCGTTTGCGTGAACCTCTATCCGTTCGAGCGCGTCTCCGGCCGACGCGGCGTCGAGGACGACGAGGTGATCGAGAACATCGACATCGGCGGCCCGACTCTGATCCGGGCGGCGGCGAAGAACCACGCGTTCGCCGCGGTGGTCGTGACCCCGGAGAGCTACGACGCGGTGCTCGGCGAGCTCGAGGAGAACGACGGCAAGCTCTCGCTCCGCACGCGCCACACGCTCGCCATGGAGGCATTCGCGTACACGGCGCGCTACGACGCGGCGATCGCGCGCTGGTTCGCCGAGCGCGAGGAGGACTTCCCGGCGCAGTACACGCGCTCGTTCGAGAAGGTCCTCGACCTCGCCTACGGCGAGAACCCGCACCAGCGGGCGGCGTACTACGCCGAGACCGGGGCGCGAACGCACCTGATGTCGATGGTGTCGAAGCTGCACGGCAGGGAGCTGTCGTTCAACAACCTGCTCGACCTCGATGCGGGGCGGCGGATCGTGGAGGACTTCGAGCTGCCCGCCGCGGCGATCATCAAGCACAACAACCCCTGCGGGGCGGCCGTCGGCGCGGGAGTGAACGAGGCGTTCGACAAGGCGCTCGCGACCGATCCGCAGAGCGCGTTCGGAGGGGTCCTCTGCTTCAACCGGCACGTCGACGGCGCGCTCGCCGAGAAGCTCGCCGGGATGTTCGTGGAGGCGGTGTTCGCACCGGGCTACGACGACGACGCGTTCGAACTGCTTCAGGAGAAGCCGAACGTGCGGTTGCTCGAGAACCAGGAGCGGCGCACGATCCCGGTGACCGAGCACGACGTGAAGCGCGTGCGCGGGGGCATCCTCGTGCAGGACCGCGACACCGGGATGGAGGACCGCGAGGCGATGCAGGTGGCGACGACGCGCAAGCCGAGCGAGGAGGAGTGGGGCGAGCTGCTCTTCGGGATGAGGATCTGCAAGCACGTGCGCTCGAACGCGATCGTGCTGAGCGGCGGGCTCGGGACGCTCGGCATCGGGGCGGGGCAGATGAGCAGGGTCGACTCCGTCCGGATCGCCATCGACAAGGCGCGCGCGGCCGGGCTGTCGCTGGACGGGGCCGCGATGGCGTCCGACGCGTTCTTCCCCTTCCCGGACGGGCCGCAGGCGGCGATCGAGGCAGGCGTGAGGGCGATCATCCAGCCCGGCGGGTCGCAGCGCGACCACGAGGTGGTAGAGGCATGCGACGCGGCCGGCGTGGCGATGGTCTTCACCGCCCGGCGCCACTTCCGACATTGATTTCGACAGATATCGAACTCTCGACTACAGTTTGGGCAGGCGCCCCCGCTGCGGCGCTCCCATGAGAGAGCCACACCACCCATCCTGCGAGGAGCTCGAGCTCCCCGCCGTACTCCACGCGCTGAGCGACCCGGCACGACTCCAGATCGTCCGGAAGCTCGCCGACGGCGACGAGTGCACGTGCGGGACCTTCGACCTGGGCCTCTCGAAGGCAACCCTCTCCCACCACTTCCGCGTGCTCCGCGAGAGCGGCGTCGTCCGAACCCGCCCCGACGGCCGCAAGCGAATGCTCTCCCTGCGCGAGGACGACCTGAACGACCGCTTCCCGGGCCTCCTCTCAGCAGTCCTCTCGGCAGAGCAGCCGAAGATCGAGGCGCTGCTCTAGCCGCTTCTCCCGGTCCGCTCAAGTGGGCCGCCCGGGACTCGAACCCGGATCTCAAGGATTAACGTCCCGCACCGGCTCTCACCGGCCGCGACCGGAGCGATCGCGTTGCGGGCTGGACCATCTCTTCGCCCTCGACTCGACGTTAGGGCGGGCAGCGTATGGCCTCTGAGGGCTCTCCCTGACGGGGTTGCCTGCTGATAGCCCAATCCACGGGATTGTCACGCTTCGGTACCCGAGGCTCTAAGGGTGTCCCAGCAAACAGCTGCCGACCAACTAGCGGTTTCCCGACTAGCGCTCCTTTTGTGTTGAAGTCCCGCGCTCTGCCATTGAGCTAACGGCCCTGAGCCAATTATGGCGCGCAATGGACCTACACTTGCGGCAAGGGGGCGTGGTCTAGCGGTTAGGACACTGGCCTTTCACGCCAGGGATCGCGGGTTCGAATCCCGTCGCCCCTACTACGACGTCGTCTCCAGCTGCGGGTCATAGCTTCCTATCGACGCGGCGAGCACCAGCAGGGCTGCGAGCAGCCCCGGTAGGTGGCTCGTCGCCAGCATGACCAGTAGGCCGGCCACGCCGCCGGCCACGGCGGAGAAGAGCACGTAGGGAAGGGGCAGGGCGAGGATGCGACCGGTTACGGCGGACGCCACAAGCCAGACAACGGGCCCCACGACCCAGCCCCAGTCCTCGAAGAAGTCGTCGTCGAGGGCCAGTCCGAGCAGCGCGAACGGGATCGCCACCACCGCGGCCTGCACCAACAGCGCCTTCCAGAAGAGCCGGGCGTTCAAGAGGCCGGATACTAGACTCGCCCGTCGGGGCGGTTAGCTCAGCTGGTAGAGCGCTTGCCTTACAAGCAAGAGGTCGCCCGTTCGAGCCGGGCACCGCCCATCC
>DASSVP010000011.1:0-8213 GCA_035705985.1 Thermoleophilaceae bacterium | reverse complement strand
GTTCGAATCCCATCAGCCGCTCTTCCCGCAAGATCCTCTATCAGGACGCTTAATCGCGCAGGCAGAGTGCCGCGAGGTGGATCCCGTAGATGGTGCTCGAACCGGCAGCCGACGCGCGCTGGGTGCCGGTGGCGAAGGCCGGCCAGCGGCGCGGGTCCACGGGCGAGGTCGCGGTCGAGCCGCGCGTAGGCCTCCAGCCGTCGTGTCCCGGTCAGGCGGCCCGCAGCAGCGATGCGCGCCCTGAGCGCGGGGGCGAGCGAGATCACCCGTGATCGGATGGGCTCCGGGCAAGAGGAGATCGATGACGTCCATAAGCCAGCCGTTCATGACCAGGTCGCAGGGCGCCTCCGGATCGTTGGGGAACTCTCCCAACAGGGCGGGGCCCGGACCTGGCGGACTCTCCAGCTCGATGCCGATCGCCGCCAGGTTCGGCCTCAAGTCTGACCGGTTCGGGCGCGGTCCGGGCCGGTGCACGTGTGGAGCGTCCTGCAACTGCCCCCGAGTTCGTCAGGCACTTTCCTGCGGCAAGGGAGGCTCCCGCAGCCCCACGGCGTCGAGGGCTTCGTCGCGGTCCTCGTAGTTGTCCATACGGGTGAGCTTTCCGTTGCGCAGCGTCGCGACCATGGCCGTCTTCATCTCCATCGCCAGGCCGCTGGAACGGCCCTTCCCTCGCTGCAGGATCAGACTCAGCACGCGCCCGTCCGGGACCGCCATGACGTCCTCCACGCGGACTTCGTATTCATCCCAGACGTCGAGCCACTCGGTCAGGAAGCGCTCGACCCCCTCTATCCCGTGATAGGCAGATTCGGGCCAGTCGTGAAAGTGACTCGTGTCCCAGACGATGTCGGGATCGCAAAGCCGAAAGAGCCCGGGCAGGTCGCCGCGGAGCCACGCGGCCCATCCCTGGCGGACGATTTCCACGTTCGGCTCCGGCATCGCGCGCTCAGTATCCGCCCTCGGTCCCTCCTCGTGAAGGGGCGGAGTACTCCCGAAACCCGTCTAAGGCTGGACGGACTCCACTCCTCCGGGGCCCAGCGTGGTCACCGACTCGACCGGCGCGGCGGCGACCTCGTCGTCGCAGAAGGGCGGGTCGACCCACCGCTTGCGTGAGTAGAGCTCGACCTGGTCGCCGGAACGTGGCCAGCCGCTGTGCTCGCTGCGCTGCGAGCCGAGCAGCAGCGAGCGGTCATCCGGACAGCCGCCACCGAAGCTCGTGACCATCACGAAGCTGGGCCCGCTCCCCCCGGCGGCATAGCCGCTTCCGTTCCAGCGCGTGTTCAGCGCGTTGAAGAGCCCGAGCTCGCCGCGGCCGCCGTGGAGCGGTCGACGAGTGCCGCCGTACGTGGTGGTCTGATAATCGCGAAGCGTCGCACCAAGCGGGATCCCGGCCGCGCGCAGCTGCTCGACGGCGTCCGCGAGTGCCGTCTGGGCCGGCGCATACGCCGGATTGAGCCCGCGCGGCGTGTTCACCGGATCGTTGACGTCGAACGGGTCCTTCCACATCGGCAGCGCCGGGGCCCCGATGTACGACGTCAGGAAGTCCGTCTCGGCGTTGGAGAGGTCGGCGAAGCGGGTCCACAGCACCGCGCCGGGGCTGTCCAGGTTGTTCGTGCGATCCCAGTTCGCGATCACGTCGCACGCCTCGCTGACGTCGACCAAGTCGCCGGAGGACGACGGCATCCGGCGAGTGGTCCGGCACAACGCGACGAGGTCGTCCGCCCACAGCTCGCCGAGATGGTTTCGGTTCCCGAACAGGGCGTCCTGGAGATCCTGGCGGTCGAACCTCCGCGAGGCCGCCCCATCGCGCCCCTCGAGGCGGTCGAGGACGACCTTGTGGCCGAGCCGCGTACGCATCGCACGCTGCGAACGCTCCGGGCCGAACACGCGCGAATAACCCGTCAAAGGCTCGCGGGCGTTGGTCAGCCAATAGCTCTCGTTGGAGTTCTCGACGTAGTCGCTGCGGCGCTGGAGCGGCTGATCGTCGGCGGGCATCACCTGCGGCGCCGCGCCGCCGGGATCGCTCGGAACCGCACAGGTCGAGTCCAGCCCGCGCAGCACGGCGACCCCGAACGTGTTCCACAGCGCGTGGCCGAGCGGCGTGTTGCACCGCTGGGCGTGGGCGCCCGTGATGTTCGGCACGGTGCCGACGTCGGTCCACAGCGTCTTGCCCGTGTCGTCGGCGACCGTGGTCGTCGCCCACGGGTTGCCCGAGTACTTGGCGTGGATCTTGTAGAGCTCTCCAGCGCTCGAGGCCGAGTTCGACTCGATGAACTGGTTGACGACCCGCGCATTGTCGTGGTTCATGTCGACGAGCGCGTAGGCGGTGGCAGGCGTCCACTGCAGCGCGGGGATGCCGAGGATCGAGGTCGTGATCGGCCCGTAGATCGACGAGTAGAACGTCTTCGAGCGCTCCCTGATGGAGCCGTCGTCCTCCCGGACCTTGATCGTCACCGTGGTCCGGTCCATGTCGTGGACCTGACCGTCGACGATGTACTTCGTCGGCGCGCCGGGTACGAGCGTCAGCTCCTCGAGCGCGAGCCGCCGCGCCGCGGAGACGGTGTGACTCCAGGCCACGTGCTCGTTGTGGCCGATCATCACGAGCGGCTGGCCGATGAACCCCATGCCGCTCGCGTGCATCCGTCCCGGCACGTTGACGTGCATCTGCCAGAAGCGATCGAAGCCGTCCCAAGTCCAGTGCGGGTTGGCCAGCAGCAGGCCCGAGCCGTTCTCGGTCGAGTGCTTCCCGAGGGCCACGGCGTTGGAGCCGCGCGTGCTGACGCGCTCCGCGAAGGCCTCGGTGAGTTGGGCGAGCTGGGCGGGCGTGACGGCGCCGCGCGACTCCGGCGGGATGACCTGGCCGAGCGATGACTCGAGGAGGCGGGTCGTCTCGGTCGGGGCCGGGGCGGGCGGCGTCGAAGCTCCCGGCGGCGGCTCGGCGGCGAGCATGCCGTCGCGGACGAGATCTCGACCGCCGTAGCCGACCAGCTCATACAGGCGCCGCATCACGTCGAGGCGCTCGATCTTGCGCACCCACGCCTTCCCACGGCAGCGTGCGTCGGGGATGCTGTCCACCCCGACGTGGTCGAGGTACGCGTTGTAGCCGGCCACGTACCCGTCGAGAATCGCGAATGCGTCCAGGCTCGGGCCGTGGGGCGGCGGCGTGTTCAGCATCCGCTCAAAGGGAGCGGTCTTGTTGATGTAGGCGTTGTAGAGGTCGCTCTGCACGCCTTCGGGGCCGAAGTGCAGCGAGCGCTCGGCGCGCAAGGTGGTCCACATCTCCGCCAGCAGGCAGATGTTGTCCTCGGCCTGGGCATAGCCCACGCCGTACCCCATTCCGCCGAGGTCGTCGGCGACGACGTTGGGAATGCTCTGCTCCGTGCGGGTGATGGTCGCGCCGCTGGGCTGAGAGACGGGTGGGGCGGCCTGCGCCGGCGCGACGCCGGCGATCGGTCCGACAGCTATCGCGACTGCCACGAGTAGCTTCATTACTCCCCGCTCAGCGGCGCGAAGCCTTGGGCTCTCACGTACAGCTTGTAGAGCCGCAGGCTCGCGGCGGTCTCGAACTTGCAGGCCCGGTTGAGGATCTCGTAGGCGCGCTCGTCGGCGAGCGGCGACGTAGCCGTCCGGGACGACTGCGGCGTCAGCTGGCCGCGAAGCTCCTTGATCGTCGCGACGCGCGCGGCGGCGCTGCCTCGTCGCCAGTCACCGCAGTCGGCGAATTGCACCACCGAGCCTGCGCTCGGGTTCCCCACGGGCATCGCCGCCTTGGCCGGGGGAGTTTCCTCGTCGCCGCCGCAGCCGGCGAAGAAGGCCGCCCCAACGAGGGCGGCCGCGAGCACGACCGGTGCCCTCCGCCCTCCTCTGCTAGCGGCCGCCATTTGCGGCCAGCTCTTCCATTCGCTGGCGCAGCCGATCCGCCTCCGATGTGCCATCGAAGCTGCGCGCCGCGGCCGCGAACTCGGCCCCTTGCCTGGTTGCTTCAGCGCTGCCAGGCCGCGGTGGAGGAGTCCACCAGTCGCAGTCGAGCGGTCCGGTCTCGTCGTCCGGACCTTCGGAGCAGTCGATGAGGTAGGCCTCCTTGGCCGCGTCGCCGCCCCCGATGCTGAGGTCCTGGTTCGACCCGCCCGCGCAGTCGGGGAAGAGGTTGGGCAGGACGCCGGGGTCGCCCGAGCCGGTGACGCTGCCCGCCGTTCCGTCGGGACCGGTGTTGCCGTACCAGCAGTTCCAGCGGTTGGAGAGGAACTCGTCCCACCAGAAGTCGTTGCCGTTGGGAAGCGTCGCCTGGCTTCGGTCTCCATGTGGCACGCCGAACTCGTCCAGCTTGGCGGGGAATGTGAATCCGGGCGGCACCTGACCGACCCGGTTGTCGAAAAAGTGGTTGCCGCATGAGGTGGAGGCGCCGTTCTCAGGCGCCCCCACGCACGACACGCCGGGATAGACCTCGCCCTCGGCCCCGCCGTTGCTCGTCAGCGCGTCGGGCACCGCGAACAGCATGGCCCCGTCGCGCCAGTTGTCGAAGATCCAGTTGTCGTGGACCCTGGCGTCGTTCATGCCGGCGTAGACGATCCCGGTTCCAATCGGCACCGTGACCAGGGGAGCGACCGGCGACGCCGGATCGTAGACGTCGAAGTTGTTCGAATAGATGAGGTTGTGGTCGATCCTCACGCTGTCCGCGGGGAAGCCCGGGTGCCCGGCCGAGGACAGCGTGTCGCTGGCGATGCCCGTGGTGTTGCCGTAGATGTGGTTCTCCGTGATCCGCACGGCATTGCCCATCGAGCCCGAGTAGCCAAGCGCCGAGTTCCGCATGTCGCAGTCGCGGATCACCGTGTTGTGACGGGGCGCATCCGGATAGAAGTCGGTCGCCTGGGAGCCGGTCTCGGGCGCCGCGCCCGGGTAGATCGCCGCGTCACCGGCGCCCATTCCGTCGCAGTTCTTGACCAGATGGTGGTCGCTGGTGAAGCTCAGGTGGCCGTAGTCGGCATTCCAGAAGAACTTCGTCCGGTCGAGCAGGACGCCGTCCGTCTCCTCGGTGTAGAACCCGAACTCGAGGCCGCCGCGCATCAGGAAGTTGCGGCCGACGAAGCCGTCCGCGCGATCCACGCGCAGCACCACGTGCTTGGCGTGACCGGTCGGCTTCGCTTCGGGGCCGTCGCCCAGGTATCCCTCGCCGGCGTCGACGATCACGTCGGTCGGCTTCGGCCCGCTGCCCTCGATCTGCAGGTTGCAGCGCACGCATTCCCCGAGCTCCTGCTCGGGTATGCCCTGCCGGTCCTCGCGGGGCTCGTCGAGCGGCGGGCCCGCTAGCGCTCGGCCCTGCACGTAGACGAGGTTCTGGTCGTGGGGGCAGGTGACCTGGTACTCGTAGCTCGGCGTCGGGTTACCGCTCGCATCGTGCTGGAGCAGGTCGGGGTTGCAGCGGGAGTCGTTCTCGGGTTGGCTGCGGGAGAGCGGCTCCGTGTAGACCCCAGGCATGATGACCACCCGGTCGTTGTTGCCGGAGTCGTCGATCGCAGCCTGAATCGAGCTGTACGCGCATTGACGGCTCAGCGCGAGATTGATCTCGCGCATTCGCTTCGCCTCGGCGGCCGTGTAGCGGATCGTCGGCTGGCTGGGACGAATGCTGAAGCCTCTCGTCCGCGCCTGCGCGATCGAGTTCAGCGCGCGATCCAGCGATTCGTCCCCCTGGCAGACCACCCGGACGTCTCCCGGCCCCTCGCCGGTGACCGCGGAGTCGAGCGACCGAGCCGTCGGGACCTCACCACCGGCGGGCGGGCTGACCGAGGTGTCGGGCGCCGGGTCCGGCCAGTAGGAGGGCCGCTCGAGATGCGCAATCGCGGCGCCCGGAAGCCCCAAGCCAACAGCCGCGGCCAAGACCCCGACGCACCACCCGTTGCCCCGCAAACTCACTGCTCGTGCACCCCGGTGAAGCGTGCCCCGGTCATCCGGCCGCCAAACACTCGAAGTCGCGAACCTCGCTTCCTCCCGTGCGTTGCAACAGGTATGGGACCAAGAGGGGTTACTCAGTTGAGCAGGGGAGCTGTCGCCGGGAGGATCGCGGCACTCACGCTCGTGATCGCACCTGCCACCGGCGGCCTTGCCGCGGCAGGCGTCATCTCCTTGCCCGATCTGCCGACCGCCGCGAGCGACAGGGCCGAGGCCGCGCACGAGGCGATCGGGCAGGGCGGCGATCCGGCCGAAGAGCGGTGCGCCTTCGGCCTTGGAGTCGCGGCTGCCGCAAGCGACGGTCAGGGCCAGGCGCCGACGGCGAGTGAGGCATGCGAGAGGGCAGAGTCCGCCGGCGCACGGGACGCGCGCAAGGCGGATCGCCCGGAGCGCGGAGCGCAGCGGCGCGACCAGGGGGCGGTCACGCAGAACAGTCACAGCAGCTTCGGAGACTCGGTGTCGGACCGCGCGACATCCGGAGAGCCGAAGAACGACGGGCGAGCGTTCGGGGAGAGCGTCTCCGGGGAGGCCCAGGAGCACGCGCCGGCGCTGCCGCCGCAGGCCCAGAACGCGCCGGAAACCGGTGAGGCCCGTTCCGGGCAGGGCCAGGAGAACGCCCAGGCGTTCTCGGAGCAGGGCCAGGCGACCGGCGAAGCGCTCTCCGAGCAGGGTCGCCAGACCGGCGACACCGCATCGGGCGGCCGAGTTCCCTAGCGAACGACGAGCTCGTCAAGCGCGCGGGTGTTGACCACATCCGCGCGCGTCGCCCGGCCGCGGCGCGCGGTTGCCACCGAGAGCGGCATGTTGCCCAGGCCGCGGGTCGAGTGGGCGTCGGTCGAGCAGACGATCGGCACGCCTGCTCGCAGCGCGTCGCGCACGTGGGAACCGCTCAGATCAAGGCGGTCGGGTAGGCCGTTCACCTCGAGCGCCACTCCCTCCTCCAGGGCCACCTCGTAGATGCGGTCCAGGTCCAGCTCGTTCTCCGGCCGCCTGTTGATGTAGCGGCCCTTCGGGTGGCTCAGGCAGCGCACGTACGGATTTCGCAGCGCCTCCTCCACCCTCTTCGTCATCTCCGCTCGCGGCATCCGCTGCCCTCCGTGCACGCTCGCCTGCACCCAGTCGAGCTCCGCCAGCGCGTCGTCGGGCAGGTCGAGACCGCCGTCGGGCAGGATGTCGCACTCCGTTCCTCGCAGGACGCGAAAGGGCGCCAGGACCTCGTTGGCGGCGGCGATCTCCTCGCCCTGGCGACGCAGATCGTCGGCGGTCAGGCCCGGGACCGCGCCCACCGCCGGCGTGTGGTCGCAGATCGCGAGGTACTCGTAGCCCAGCTCCATCGCCGCTCGGCCCATCTCCTCCACGCTCGCCCGGCCGTCGGACCAGGTGGTATGGCAGTGCAGGTCGCCGCGGATGTCCGCCAGCTCCAGCAGCGCCGGCGGCTCGCCGCGGAAGGCCTCCTCGCGCAGCTCGGGCGGGCACCACGGGACCCCGAGGGCGCGGTAGACCGCCTGCTCGTCCGGCGCGTCGGGCAGCGGCTCGAGCGCGTCCACGTACTCGCGCGAGCCGGTCGCGCGCACGAGCGCCGTGCCGAACCGCTCCGGCTCCGCCACGAGCAGCTCGACCGGCACGCCCTCCACCGTCACGCCGACCGCCCGCCGCGCCTCCTGCTCCACCATCGCCACGATCTGCGGCAGCTCCGCGAACCGGCCCAGCACCGGCGCCGGCTCCTCTCCGGCGCAGACCACGGCCAGCAACTCGCATGAGTCGCGCCACCGGCGCACGTCGCCCGCCGGCTCTCCCCCGAGAGCTTCGGCGATCCCGCCCACGAGCGCCCAGCCGCGGTTGAGCAGCAGCCCGCGCCGCGGCCTGGGCTCGGCCTCGGACTCGAGCGCCTCGAGCAGCTGCGCCTCCGTAATCGGGCCGATCCCCGGCACGCTCCGCAGCCGCCCGGCCGCCGCCGCCTCGCGGAACTCGTCTGCCGTCCGAAGGTCGAGCGCCCGCGCGATGTCGATCGCGCGCCGCGCGCCCAGGCCGAGATAACGCCCCAGTCCGAGCAGGTCCGGCGCGATCTCGCGCTCGAGCTCGGCCAGCTCGGCGATCGAGCCCGTCTCGACGAGCTCTCGCAGCTTGCGCTCGATGCCGCGGCCGATGCCGCGCAGCTCTCGCGCACGCCCCTCGCGCACGAGGTCGGCCACCGGAAAGCCGGCGGCCCGGACCGTGTCGGCCGCGCGCCGGTACGCGCGCACGGTGTACGGATTGCGCTCCGCTACCTC
>DASSVP010000010.1:0-2585 GCA_035705985.1 Thermoleophilaceae bacterium | reverse complement strand
TCGCGTCCGCCAGATTACACAGCGCCGACTGCGTCTCCGGCAAGCGTCTCCTCGAACGCGTCGAGCGTCGGCTCGATCTCGTACGGCTCGAACGTCCCGCGCACCGCGTCGAGCGTCTTGAGGCCGTCTCCGGTGATCACCGCGACCACCCGGTCGGACGCTCCGATATCGCCCCGCTCGGCGAGCTTGGCCAGCACCGCGGTGGTCACGCCGCCCGCCGTCTCGGTGAAGATGCCCGTGGTCTGGGCGAGCAGGCGGATGCCGGCGCGGATCTCCTCGTCGGTCACCGAGTCGATCGACCCCTCCGAGCGCCGCGCCAGGTCGAGCGCGTACGGCCCGTCGGCCGGGTTCCCGATCGCGAGCGACTTCGCGATCGTCTCCGGCTTCACCGGCCGGCAGAAGTCCTCCCCCGCCTCGAACGCCCGGGCGACGGGCGAGCAGCCGTCCGCCTGAGCGCCGTGGAACACCGGCAGCGAGCCCGACACGAGACCGACGTCGATCCACTCCTGGAACCCGCGCGCGATCTTCGTGAACAGCGAGCCGGAGGCGATCGGAGCCACAACGTGGCCCGGGAGCTCGAAGCCGAGCTGCTCGGCGATCTCGAAGGCGATGGTCTTGGAGCCCTCCGCATAGTACGGGCGCACGTTCACGTTCACGAACGCCCAGTCGCGGTCGCCGGAGATCTCCGTGCAGAGCCGGTTCACGTCGTCGTAGTTGCCGCGCACGGCCACGAGGTGCGTGCCGTACACGCCCGTGGCGAGCACCTTCTGCTCCTCGAGATCGGCCGGGATGAACACGTACGACTCGAGCCCGGCGGCCGCCGCGTGCGCGGCCACGGCGTTCGCGAGGTTGCCCGTCGAGGCGCAGGCCACGACCTGGTAGCCCAGCTCGCGCGCCTTCGCGAGCGCGACGGCCACGACGCGGTCCTTGAAGGAGTGCGTGGGATTCGCGGTGTCGTTCTTCACGAGCACCTCCCCCACCCCGAGCGCCTCGGCGAGCCGCGGCGCACGCTGGAGGGGCGTCAGCCCGACCGGCAGCCCGGCGAGCGGCGCGCCCTCGAACGGGAGAAAGTCGGCGTAGCGCCAGATCGTCTGCGGGCCGGCCTGGATCTTGCGCTTCGCCTCGGCGGCGTCGACGCCGCTGAAGTCGTAGGCCACCTCGAGCGGGCCGAAGCAGTGCTCGCAGACGTAGCGAGCGTCGAGCGGATAGGCCGTGTCACATTCCTTGCACTTCAGCGCCTGGACAGGCATGTAGAGCCCCTTTTTCAAGTCGAAAGCCTCCGCCGGTGCTGTGACGGAGGCCTTGTCCAGGCGCCCGATCACATCTCGATGGAATTGGCACCTTTCCCAGCGAGCGTCCGCTCGCCAAGTGGTTGCCGGGGCTTCATCGGGCCATGTCCCTCCACCCCTCTCGATGCAACGGCTATGTGTGCGTCGCAGGGTATCACCCGCCGGAAGTAGAATGGGTTAGGTGAACGTGCTGGACGACCCCCTCAGACCCGATGCCGAGCCTGCCGAAGCCACGTCTCAGGCGCTCCGCGCGCGCGCGGGTCGACTCAGCACGCCTGGACGCGGCGACTGAGCCGCGCGTCGAGGAGGTCCAGTGGGGCGAGCTCCGCTGGATCAACATCGAGCGGCCCGGCCCCGCCGAGCGCGCCTGGCTCGAGGAGCACTTCGAGTTCCATCCGCTCGACTACGAGGACGTCCTCTCGCGCAACCAGCGCCCGAAGATCGACGAGTACGAGGACTACCTGTTCATCGTCCTCTACTTCCCGGTCTTCGACAAGACGGTCGGGCGGCTGAACGCCGCCGAGCTCGACATCTTCATCGGGCCGGACTTCCTCATCACGATCCCGAACACGCCGATCCCGCCGGTCGAGTACCTCTTCGAGCGCTGCCGCTCGAACGAGGACGTGCGCGGGGCGATGCTCTCGAAGGGCAGCGGCTACCTGCTCTACAAGATCGTCGACGACTCGTTCGACTACTGCTTCCCGATGCTGCGGAAGATCGGGAACAAGCTCGAGCGGCTCGAGGAGGACATCTTCGAGGGCAAGGCCGAGGAGGTCGTGCGCGACCTCTCGAACTCGAAGCAGGAGATCATCAACTTCCGCAAGATCATCCGGCCCCAGCGCGCCGTGCTGCGCGACCTCGAGCGAACGAAGCAGCGCTATCTCGCCGAGGAGATGGAGGTGTACTTCGACGACATCGTGGACGCCTCGGAGCGCATCTGGGACATGCTCGAGAACTTCAAGGAGGTCGTGGAGGCGCTCGAGGACACGAACGAGTCCGTGCTCTCCCACCGCGTGAACGAGGTGCTGCGCGTGCTCACCGCCTTCAGCGTGATCATCCTGCCGCTGACGCTGCTGGCCAGCGTCTTCGGCATGAACGTGAACTTCCCGTTCGACGACGACGTGGGCGCGTTCTGGACGATCCTCGGCGTGATGCTGGTCGTGCTGGTGGCGATGGTCGGCTACTTCCGCAAGCGCGGCTTCCTGTAGAACCAGCGGGGTGACCGACCCCTCGATCTTCAAGGCGTACGACGTCCGCGGGACCTATCCCGACCAGATGGACGAGGAGCTGGCCTAC
>DASSVP010000009.1:0-8214 GCA_035705985.1 Thermoleophilaceae bacterium | reverse complement strand
AGGACTCCTCCAGGCTGGAGGCGGCGTGCTCGAAGCCGAGCCCGCGCCACTCGCAGCGCGCCCGCAGCACCGCGATGTTGCCGCGGTCCGCGTAGATGTTCATGAGCTCGGGGTAGAGCGAGTGGACCCTCAGCCGCAACTGGCTCATCGCCGGCACACCACCACCGTGCTGCCGATGTGGTCCGGCGTCTCGGCCACGGTCCGGCGATCGGCCGGCGTCAGGCGCGCCGTTCGCGCCTCCTCCTCGAACTCGTCCGCGCTCACGAGGTCGAATGCGATCTCGGCCATCTCCTCTTCGAGGGCGCCCGCGGGTGACACGGATAGGCGCCGCCGTGTTACGACCACGCGCCCGTTCCGCTCCTCGATCGCCACTGGCAGGCTCGAGAAGACCCATCCGTCACGCTCCAGCATGTCCGGCAGCGGCGGCTCGGTGTGCTCGCCCGTCGCCGCCTCGTGGGGGTCGGCGAGCGCGGCGGCGAAGGTGCCGTCCGGCTCGAGATGCGAGTGCACGCGCTCGAGCATCGCAGCCCGGCCGTCGCGCCCGCCGATGATCTGGATGAGCTGCATGGGAGCGAGCACCAGCGGGAACGACGCGCCCAGGTCGAAGTCACGTGCGTCCCCCGTCACGGTGGTCACGCCCGGCGCACGGTCCGCGAGGACGCTGAGCAGGGCCGGGTCGCTGTCCAGGGCGACCACCTCATGACCATGGGCCGCGAGGTCGACCGCCACGCGCCCGGTGCCCGCGCCGAGGTCGAGGACCGGCCCGCCGGCCGCGGCCTCGGCGAGCTCGCGCCAGAGCGGCAGGTCGGCGTCGTAGGCGCCGTGCTCCACGTCGTGCCACGCGGCGGCGGGGGCCGTCACTCCGACCACCGCTTCGCGAGGCCGCGGTCGGCGAGCAGGTCGCGGAGGTCCAGAAGCGCCGTGTACGTGGGCAGGGCGTAGACGCGCTCGCCGGCGGCGTTCGCGACCGCGGCGTCCAGCGAGTCGCCGAGGTCGCGGTCCACGTGCAGGTCGGCATCGATGCCCGCGTACTTCAGGCGTAGCGCCATCTCCTCCGCGCGCGTCCCCGAGCAGGTGACCCGCCCGACGCGGCCGGCCAGCACCTCGAAGTCGGCGTCCCAGATCCAGGAGATGTCGCGGCCGTCGGCGGTCCGGTCGTTCAGCGCCATCCAGAGGTCGAGGCGGCCGTCCTCGAGGATGAGCGTGCGCAGCACCTCGTTCGCCCCGGCCGGGTTCTTGATCAGCAGGATCGACAGCTTCCGGCCGTCGACCGGAATGGTCTCCACGCGCCCGAACGCGCCGCCGAAGCCCTCGAGCGCCTCCCCGACCACCGGCAGCGGCACGCCCAGCTCGAGCGCCGTCGCCACGGCCGCGACCGCGTTGTAGACGTTGTAGAGGCCGGGGAGGGGGAGCCGCACGTGGAGCTCGCCGTGGGGTGTGCGGAGTCGCACGCGCGAGCCCTCCATGCCCTGGAGCTCCACGTGGGTCGCGGCGACCTCAGGCTCGGGCCGCGAGCGGCCGCAGCTCGGGCAGCGGTAGCGGCCCATGTGCCCGAGGTAGACCGCTTCGTACTCGTAGGCGTGGCCGCAGTTGCGGCAGTGCTTCGAGTCGGACGCATGCTGCATTCCGGGCAGGGCCTGTGAGTCGTCCTCGACGCCGAAGTACGTCACGCCGGCGCGCTCGCGCCCGAGGTCGGCGACCAGCGGGTCGTCCGCGTTCAGCACGAAGCGCGCGCGGCCGTCCAGCTCGGCGGTGAGCTCGGCCCAGCGGTCGGCGAGCAGCTCGAGCTCGCCGTAGCGGTCGAGCTGGTCGCGGAACAGGTTGGAGAGCAGGAGCAGGCGCGGCTCCACGTCGCGCGCCACGGACGGCAGCCACGCCTCGTCCACCTCGAACAGCCCGAGTTGTCCGTGCTCGCGGCCGGCGTCGAGCAGCGCCGTGGCCACTCCCCACGACATGTTCGAGCCGGCCCGGTTGTGCACGACCGGCCTGCCGGCCCGCTCGAGCGCCGCGGCGGTCATCGCGGCGGTGGTCGTCTTCCCGTTCGTCGCGGAGATGAGCACGGAGCCGGCGTCGAGCTCGCGCGCCATGCGCCTCAGCGCGCGCGGAGAGGCCTTCAGCAGGAGACGGCCGGGAGCGGTGGTGCCGCCCGTGCGGCCCACCCGACGGCTGGCGGCCCGCGCGACGCGGGCCAGCACGCGCGCGACCCGGAACATCAGCCCGGCGCGATGACGCGCAGGCAGCGGCGCTCCACGCGGATCATCGCGGGCGTGGCGCCGATCGGGTCGCCGTCGGCGTAGATCACGAACGGGCGGTCGGCGCTGACCTCGATCTCCTCGCCACGCAGGAACTCAATCAGCGGCGAGTCCACGTGCTTCGCATTGAAGGTCTTGACCACGCCCGAGATGAAGGTGCGGCGCGGGCCGTCGCGGGTCAAGAGGACGTCGAGCTTCCCGTCGTCGAGCTGCGCTTCGGGGAGGATCCTCATGCCGCCGCCGTAGGTCGTGGAGTTGCCCACCGCGACCGAGTACCCGGTGAAGTCGCGCCGCTCGCCATCGACGGTCACCCTGAAGGTTGCCGGCTTCCAGGCGGCCAGGACCCGTGTGGCGGAGTACAGGTAGACGGCGTTGCCCTTGATGAACCTCGCCTCGTTCGCGATCCGGTTGCACTCCGAGTCGAAGCCGAAGCTCGCGATCCCCATGAAGGGCGTGCCCTCCACGTTCGCCACGTCCACGAGCCGCTCCTCGCCCTGGACCGCGATGCGGGTCGCCTCGGCGGGGTCCTTCGGGATGCCGAGCACGCGCGCGAAGTCATTCCCGCGGCCACCCGGGATGATCGCGACGGCACTGTCGCTGTCCTTCAGCGCGCCGGCCAGCGGGCGCAGCAGCCCGTCGCCGCCGAGCGCCGCAACGGTCTCGCCGGCAGCGACCGCCCGCCCCGCCTCCTCGTAGGCGTGATCGATGCTACGGGTGGTGACGGTGCGGTGCTCGACGCCGAGCGAGTCGAGCGTCGCGTGGACGGTGGGGAGCGCCTTGAGCGCCTTGCCGCCCCCGGCGGTGGGGTTCACGAGCAGTGCGAAACGGCGTGCGCCGGGAGAGGGGCGCGCGCCCGGCGCGGCCGCCTCGGGCCGCGGATCTGCGGCGCTCACCCCGGGGCCGCCGCTGCTTCGCGCGCGCGCCGCGCGGCGGCGTCGCCGCGCTCGGCGCCGCGCAGGTGTGGGGCGAGGTCGACCTTCTGGATCTGTGCCCGGCTCACGAGCTCGTCGCCCAGCAGGCGCTCGGCGTGCGGCTCCTCGAGGTCCTTGGGGTTCAGCGTGAGCAGCACGTCCTGCTGGACGCTGTGCCAGCCCGGCTCGTCCGTCACGCGCTCCGACGCCACGAGCAGCTGTCCCGGGCGCGCCAGCCAGTGCAGCTCGAACAGGCCGAGGCGGTACGCGAACAGGCGGTAACCGTCGCTGAAGAGGATGTTGAGGCCGCTGAACGGGGAGCACTCCACCGCGCGCGTCATCGTTGCGCGGAGGCTCTTCACCGGGCTCCCCGGGTCGAAGTCGTGCATGAGCAGGTTGAAGAGATGCTCGGAGTCCGTGTCGCCCTCCGGGCGGCGCATGCCGGGCTGCAGCAGGTGCGGATAGCGGATGATCGTGCCGTTGTGCCCGAGCGTGTTGCTGCCCAGGCAGAACGGATGCGTGTTCTCGGGCGAGAGCTCGCCCATCGTCGCGCGCCGCACGTGCACGTTGAAGATGCGCCCCCGCGTGTCGGCGGCGCCGTTGAACTCGCCGTCCGCGTAGGCGGCCTCGGGGAACTTCATGAGCTTGGGCTGCGCGCCCTCGGCTCGCTCGTACACGGCCATGCCCCACCCGGAGTCGTGGTCCTCCGACTGCCGGATCAGCGGATTCTCCGCCTCCAGCAGCTCGTGCCGGATCGAGACCGGCTCGGCGGCTACGCAGCCGAACACGCGACACATGGCCCGTGATCCTACTGGCCCGCGCGCGCCACCCGGGGGGCGAATCCTCCGCGCCCACCGCTTCTCAGTGCATGGCAACGAACGCGCGGGAACCGAGCAGGATCTGGTGGGCGCGGCCGGGCAAGCTGTGCGGGCTCGAGCGGCCGGGGGGAGGGGGGAGGAGCCACCGGCCCCAGCGGCGCGAGGCGGAGATCGCCCATCTCAAGGCGAAGGGCGTGCGGATGTGCATCTCGACGATGGCCTCCCGCCACAACCTCGGCGCGTACGAGGACGCGGGCCTCGAGTGGCACCACGTGCCCGTCGAGTCCGCGCAGCGCGGCGCGGACGCACTCGAGGAGCTGCTCCCGCTGCTGCGCCGCGAGCTGCGCCGCCGGGGCGCCGTGGCGGTGCACGGCGATCGGCAGACGGACTTCGTGGCGGCGGTCTGCGCGGCCCACCTGCACGAGGCGCGCGGGGTGGAGCCGGCGGAGTCCCTGGCCCTGGCGGCGAGGGCGGGCCTCATGGTGACCGGCTACACGTGCGCGCTGCTCGGGGTGGAGCCTGGGGACGTGGATGCCTTGATGCGCTCGCCCGAATCGCCAGGTGGTTGCTGAATCGGGCGGAATCCGACACTCCTGGCAGCCACCTAGCCGAGGATCAGGTCCGCCAGGGTGTCCGTGACCGCCACGGGCTCCGGCTCGAACCCATTCAGAGCCTGTCTTTTCGTGCCGCCGCTCAGCACGAGCGCGGCGTCGAGGCCGGCGGCGGCGGCCGCGCCCAGGTCCGTGTCCACGCGGTCGCCCACCACCAGCGTCTTCGTTTCGCCCCCCAGGCGGTCCAGGGCGGTGAGGAGCAGTTGGGGCTCCGGCTTGCCCACGGTTTCCGCCCTGCGCCCGCTCCCGACCTCGATCGCCGCCAGGATCGCGCCCGTGCCCGGCCAGAGGCCGTCGGGCTGCGGGTATGTGGGGTCGCGCGCGGTCGCGAGGAAGTCGGCTCCGCGGCGCACGGCGAGCGACGCGAAGCGCAGGTCGTCGTAGACCAGGTCCTCGGTGCCCCCGACCACCACGACCTCGGCACGGGAGGCCAGGTCGGTCCCGTTCAGAACCCGCAGGCCGGCGTCGGTCACGTGCTTGCGCAGGGCGTCGGTGCCCACCACGAACGCCGTCCGCCCGGAGCGCGTCTCCGCGAGCAGGTGCTGTACGGCGCCGCCCACCGTCACCACGTCCTGCACGGAGGCGCGGATGCCGACCCTCCACAGGCGCGCCACGTAGTCCTCGGTCGCGCTGCGCGGGTCGTTCGTCGCATAGGCCACCGCCTTGCCGTGCTCGCGCAGCTCGGCGATCGCCTCCACGGCCCGCGGCGTGGGCTCCTCGCCGACCCACACGCAGCCGTCCAGATCCAGGATGAACTGGTCGTAGCGACGGGCCAGGGGGGACAGCGGCACGTCGCTAGCCTACGCGCCCCATGTGGAGGCCTCGCGGAGCACTCGCCACCCACGCCGCGGTCGTTCTGATCCTGGCGCTCGCGCCGGCGGGCTGCGGAGGCGGCGACGATGACGAGAACGGCGGCGCGTCGGCGGCGGACCAGCCCGCCGCTACCGAGACCGCGGCGGCCGAGCAGAAGGCCGGCTGCGAGGACGTCGCACAGCCCGAGCCGCGCGACGGCGGCGGGCAGAAGAAGCCGAAGCCGCTCGACCCCGCCAAGACCTACGAGGTCGTGCTCCAGACCAGCTGCGGCGACTTCACGATCCGGCTCGACCAGAAGACGTCCCCGCAGGCGGCCGCCTCGTTCGCCGCGCTGTCGCGCAACGGCTTCTTCGACGACACGATCTTCCACCGCATCGTCCCCGACTTCGTGATCCAGGGCGGCGACCCGACGGTCTCGGGCAGCGGTGGGCCCGGCTATTCCACGAGGGACGAGGTTCCGAGCGACGCGGCCTATGAGCCGGGCGTGGTCGCGATGGCCAAGGCCGGCAACGAGCCGGCCGGCACCGGCGGGAGCCAGTTCTTCGTCGTGACGGGCAGCTCGACGGGCCTGACGCCCGACTACGCGCTGCTCGGCAAGGTCACGGAGGGCATGGACGTGGTGCAGGCCATCGGCGAGCTGGGCGACCCGGCGAGCGGCGGGTCCGGCACGCCCCTCCAGTCCGTGGTGATCGAGAAGGCGACCGTCCGTGAGCGCTGAGCCGCAGGCGGACGGCACCGTGTTCGACGTCGACGAGGCGGACTTCGAGCAGCGCGTCGTCGAGCGCTCGCGGGAGCTGCCGGTGGTGGTGGACTTCTGGGCCGACTGGTGCGGCCCGTGCAAGCAGCTGACCCCTGTGCTCGAGCGCGCCGCCACGGCGCGCGCCGGCAAGGTGGAGCTCGCCAAGGTCGACGTGGACCGAAACCGCCGGCTGCAGGCAGCCTTCCGCATTCAGGGCATCCCGGCGGTGAAGGCCTTCCGCGACGGCCGCGTGGCGGCCGAGTTCGCGGGTGCGCTCCCGCCGGCGGAGGTGGAGCGCTTCTTCGATGCACTGGTGCCGTCCGAGGCCGACGAGCTGGCCAGGGGCGGAGACGAGGCGTCGCTTCGACGCGCGCTCGAGCTGGACCCGGGGCACGCGGTCGCCCGGCGGGAGCTCGGCAAGCTCCTGCTCCAGCGTGGCGACACGGGCGAGGCCGTCGAGCTGCTCGATGGCGCATCGTCGGGCGACTTCGTGGCGGACGGCCTGCTGGCGCGAGCGCGCCTGGCGGGCGACGACGGCCTGGCGCCGGCCTTCGCGGCGTGGGACTCGGGTGACGTGGAAGCGGCGCTGGAGCGCCTTCAGGAGTCGTTCGCGGCCGAGCCCGACGCGAGCCGCCGCGACCTGATCCGTCGCGTGCTGGTCGCGGTCTTCACCGAGCTCGGGCCGGACAGCGAGCTCGCGCGCCAGCACCGTCGCCGCCTGTCGACGGCGCTCTACTAGGAGCTAGCGGCCGCCCGGCAGCTGGCCGGCGCGGGTCGCCTGGGCTCGCGCCTGCCTTCGCCTGCCGAGGAAGACCATCACGGCGAGCGCGATCACGACGAGCAGGAAGCCGAAGAAGATCGAGCTTCCGACGCCGATCCCGCCGAAGATCAGGCCGATGCCCTGCACGATGCCGGTGCCGATGGCGAGCAGCGCGATGACCAGCAGGAAGATCAGGAGGATGCCGCGGACCCGGGCCGCCATGCCCGCGCTGGCCGGCGGGATGAGGAGGCCCATCAGCCGGAGCATGAACAGCTGGCGGCCCGAGGGAGCCTGCTGGCCGAGCTTCTCCATCGCGTCCTTCAGCTCGTCCGGGCGGCGCTCGGCGAGCGCCAGCGACGCCTTCATCATCTGGCGCAGCGCGGGCCGCTCCTGCGGATGGCAGCCGGCCAGCGCCTCGTTGAAGTACGCGCGCGCCGCCTTGGCGTCGTAGCGCTCCGCGGCGCGGGCGCCGAGGATCGCCTTCGCGGCCACGCGGTGCTTCGACTCGCTCTGGAGCTGCTCGTCGGTACGCGATTCGAGCTGCGGGATAGCAGCGAGCGCGCCGACCTGCATCTGCATCTTCACCTGCTTCTGCTTCGCCACGTGGCTGAGTCTAGGCGGTTTGCGACCGGGGTCATCGAGGGTATGCGGGCGGCATGACAATCGCCATCATCGTCGCCGTGTGCATCGTCCTGCTCATCCTGGCCTTCCTGATGCCGCGCCTGTCGAGCCACCCACAGCGCGGGGTCGACCGGACGCTCGGCGTCGGGCAGCGCGCCGGCGGCAAGGCACCGGGCATCTTCGGACGCTTCTTCTCGAAGTCGTTCGGCACCTCGCGCAAGGCGACGAACAAGAGCGCCTCGTCAGGACGCAAGGCGCGCGGCAAGCTCCCGCTCTAGCGGGTCTCTTCGCCGGGCTCCGACGCGCCGTTCTCGGACAGGCCGTCCTCGGACGCTCCGCCGGGGATGACGTCGAACTCGACCTCGCCAGTGGGCGGGTCGGTGCTCTCGGTGTCCGGCTCGGCGAGCATCTCGGGCAGCGCCAGGCGCTCCGCGGCGTCGTCGGCTGTTGCGAGCGTGTCGTCGGCGAGCTGGCGGAGGTCCTCGATGAGGCGCTGGCGCTCGTCCCAGAGCAGCCGCGTGTCCACCACGATCTGCTCGGCGTAGGCGTCCGCCTGCTGGCGGACGAGGTCCGCCTCGCGCTCTGCCCGCTGGAGCCGGCCGTCGGCCTGCGAGCGCGAGCGCGCCGCGATCTCGTCGGCCGTCTCGTGGGCGCGCTGGAGGATGCTCGCGGTCTCCTCGCCGACCTCC
>DASSVP010000008.1:0-5051 GCA_035705985.1 Thermoleophilaceae bacterium | reverse complement strand
CGGCCTCGCGCGGGTCGAGCGCGAGCGATCGGCCGAGGCGGCGGAGCGCCGGGCCCGCCATGCCGCGCGTGGCCCGCGCACGCGCCGCGACAGCGTGGCGCGACGCCAGCGCCCGCCGCTCGAACGCGGTGCCGCGCTGCTCGGGGTGCCGCTCGAGGTAGCGCTCGATGACGCACCGGATGCCCTGGTCGCCGGCCGCGACGTCCGCGCTGGCCGATGCGGCGTGCTTGCGGTACCAGGTCGCGGGGTGCGGGTCGGGCCTGACCGGCGCGTGCTCGAGCGCGCGTGCGATGAACTCGAGGTCCTCACAGACGGTGAGCGCGGGGTCCCATGGACCGGCGTCGCGGACGACGGAAGCGGGGAACAGCAGCGACTGGATGCGAACGCGAAACCGGCCGAGAACGGCCTCGGCCGCGATCCGGCCCTCGAGCTGCGTCGACATCGTCCAGACCGGTCGGAGCTCCGAGTCGCAGAACACCGTGCGGCCGTAGGCGATCGCGACATCGTCGCCGATCAGCCGCGCGAGGCGCGCTGTGCTCCCCAGCTCGTAGACGTCGTCGGCGTCGACGAAGCGGATCAGCCGTCCGCGGGCGGCCTCCACGCCGGCGTTGCGAGCGCGCGACGACCCGCCGTGGTCCACTCGCACGACCCGGAGCGCCGGGTCGCGGACGTCCGCGAGGAGATCCTCGACCGGCTGGTCGTTCCCGTCGTCCACAACGATCAGCTCGAGCTTGCAGTCGCGCTGCGCGAGCGCGCTTCCAACCGCCTGCAGCAGCCACTCGCGCCGTGGACGCCAGGCAGGCATCACGATGCTCACGTGAGGGGAGCTCACGCAGCCGCGCCGCGGTCGAGCCGATCGGACAGCGCCACGAGCTCCCTGCGCCGCGCGCCGTAGAGCCGCTGGAAGTACACGAACGCCTGGAGCTGGCGCCAGGCGGCCCGCGACACCGGCCGGCGGCGCGTCTGGCGGCGATACGTGTGGATCACCGTCGCCTCGGCGACGAAGACGATCTCACCACCCGCGTCGCGGATCCGGAAGCACCAGTCCGCGTCGTCCCACCCGAGGAAGACGCGGTCGTCGAACGGCCCGGCGAGGCGCGCGAGGTCGGTGCGAAACAGCTGGCACGCGCCGAGCACGTACAGCACCGGCCGGCTGGTCGCGTGGTCGAAGTCCGCCATCAGATGCCGGGCTACCGTCGGCCGCGACTCGAAGGCGTAGGAGAGCGGTGGCCGACGCAGCAGCGGGAGCAGCCGCGGCGGGAACCTGCGGCAGGAGCGTTGCAGCGTCCCGTCGTCGTATACGAGCCGGGGCCCCACGAGGCCCCAGCCGGGATTGCGCTCGAGCGCATCGACCAGCGTGGGCAGTGCGCCCGGGGTCAGCGCCGCGTCGCTGTCGAGGAAGAGCGTGTACGGAGTACGTGACTCGCGCAGCCCGTGGTCGCGCGCGGCGACGCCGAGGTTCTCGTCGAGCGCGATCACCTCTACCTCAGGGTGCTCCATTCGTACCCACGCTCTCGTATCGTCGCGCGAGGCGTTGTCGACCAGGATGGTGGCGGCCGGCACGCCGGCGTGCCGGCGTATCGAGTCGAAGCAGCGCTCGAGCTCCGCCCGGACGGAATGCGCGACCACGACGATCGTGACCGCGGCTTCGCCGCGCTCAGCCGAAGGGGTTGACCGGGCGATCCGGCACCCGCCTGAGTGAGAACGGAACCGACAGCTCGCCGGCTCGGCCGGATGCCGGCAGCAGCCGCGCGCGCATGTACCCGCGCTTCGAAGCGTCGAGCGTCGCGGTGAAGATGCCATGGCGGTCGCTGCGCAGGGTCGCCACCCTTGTCCAGCTCGACCCGCGCTGCTCGATCGCGACCCGGCCGCGCCGCCCGAACGGGGTGCGCCCCCAGACGAGGACGCCCTGCCGGCTCGTGAAGGCGACGAACGGGAAACGGAACGCGGTCAGGGACGGCTTCGGCCGCCAGCATTCCGGTCCGCCGTCGCAGTCGAAGTACATACCCGACTCGAAGAGGTGCTCGCCCGGAGTCGCGCCGCCGGCGTCACGAATCTGGAACCAGTTGACCGACGAGATGCCGTTTTTCCACATCCGGTAGAGCGCCTCGGCGACCCAGCGCCGGTGCAGCCGCATCGGCACCGCGCCGGGGTCGGGCGGGTTCGTGTCCCAGCTGACCTCGGTCGCCCAGAACTCGACGCGCCGCCTGCTGACGATGTGCCTCGCCTTGATCGCCGCGTTGAGCAGCCGCCGCATCTCGGCGAGGTCTCCCAGGGAGACGTCCTCCGGCGAGAGGTTCTGGTGGGTGGGCCCGCCCGCGGTATAGGGGTGGTGCGACCAGACGTCGGCCTTCAGACGCCCGCGACATCCCCGCTGCGGAGAGTTGCGGCGGGTCATGCACAGCAGGGCGCGCATGAACGGCAGCGTGCGCGCCACGTGCGTGTTCGCATTCTCGTTTCCGAAGGTCGAGAGCCCGCCGGCGATGACGACGTTGCTGGCGCGCACGCCGTGCACCGCGTCCGCGAACGCATTGGCGAGCCGACGGTAGATGCCGGGTGAGATCAGGCGGCTCGACCGCCGCACCGGCTCGGACGCAGGCGTGTCGTACTGGGGAGCGAGGTGGCGGAAGTAGTTCGGCTCGTTCCAGGCCTGCCAGTACCGCACGCGCGGCAGGTCGCCGAAGGAGCCGCTGTAGCGCCTGGCCGCAGCGCGCGCGAACAGGGCGAACTCGGTGGGGTTCGGCCTCACCGTCCCGGGCAGCGGTTGGTTCGACGCCGTAGCCCACTCCGGAGCACCCTCGATACTCAGTATCGGCTCGAGGCCCTCCGCCTTCGCGGTTCGGACCTGCAGGTCGAGCAGCGACCAGTCGTAGGCCGGGTCGGCCGGGTTCCCCGGATCGAAGCCCGCGGGGCGGGTCGCGGGCGCGTGGCGCCGCCAGATCGTGTAGAGCCTGATGGTGTTCGTTCCGGCCGCGCGGGCGAGGTCGAACGCCGCGGGGATCTCCGCCGGCCGGGTGAACGGGCCGGCGTCGACGATGCCGGTTCGCAGCGGGTGGCTCGCGCCCGCCGCGGGAGCAGCGAGAACGAACGCGAGGATGGTTGCCGTCAGCGTCAGGGTGACGCGCCTGGTCCGCACGCCAGTCATGATGAAGCGCTCTTCCGAAGCGGCGCGAGCACCGGCGACCGCGGGTTGAGCTTGATCGCCCGGTCCAGTTTGGCGCGCGCCGAGCGCTCAAGGCCGGACGCGCTGTCCATGCGGGCTGCCGTCAGCCACAGCCGCCAGTCGAGGCGGTCGCGCTCGATCGCCTGCGAGATCGCCGAGCGGGCGGCATCCAGCTCGCCGCGGCGCTCTTCGACAAGCGCCAGCTGGAGGTACGGCGAGGCGGCCCACGGCTGGAGTCTTCGTGCGCTGACCGCGGCGGCGCGCGCGGCCTCGAGATCACCGGCCGCAAACCTGTGCTGGCTGCGCCGGATGTCATCCTGGGCGAGGAACGGCACGACCTGCGCCGCGATCAGGGCGAGGGCCGCCACGACGACGGCCAGCCTGGCAGCGAGGCGGACGGCCCGCGGGCGTGGCGGCCGTGTCGGAGCGTCCGGCGCGGTGGGCGGTCCGGCGAGGACCGCGAGCGCGATGATCGCGACCACCGGGACCACCGTGAGTTGCCAGATCCAGTCGATTCCCGCCGCGAAGCAGAACGCCACCACGACGCCCGCCAGGGCGGCGATGACGCCTCGCGCCGTTGCATCGACCCGACGGAGTCGGCGCGCGGCAGCGCCGAGGCCCGCCCCCAGGAACACCAGCAGCAGAAGCAGTCCCACCGCCCCCAGCTCTCCGAGCGTCTCCAGGTAGAGCGAGTGTGCGTGCCGTGTGAAGTAGGAGACCGAGCCGTGCTGCGCCCACCACGCCTCGTACGAGCCGGGGCCGCGCCCGGTCAGCGGCCTCGTCTCGAACTCGTCGACCGCGGCGCCCCAGAACTGCCAGCGCCCGTTCCCGGTCGAGCTCAGCAGGTGCCGGGATGTCGGCGCGAGGCGCGGCGTGTCGGCCACGCCGTCGGGCGTCGCGGACGCGTCCGCGCGCGCGAACGGGTTGCTCGGCGGTTGCTTGAAACTCTCGAAGCGGGCGGCGGGATCGGCCGCGACCAGCGCAGCGGCGACGAGCACGAGCGCGGCCGCCGCGAGCGCGGGCCGCGGCACGCGGAGCGTCGGCGTGGAAATCCGAACCCGCGTGGCGAGCGTGTAGAGCAGCCCCGACACCGCGCAGATGCCGGCGATCCAGAGCGCGGCGCTGCCCCCCTGGGACGCCACTCCCTCGGCCTGCAGGTTGCCGTCAGCGAGCTCCGTCCGCGTGGACATCACCGCGACGACGCCTGCAGCGCCCGCGGCGACCACGGCAAGCGCGACGAGCGCGCGGAGCCGCTCACCGTAGAGCGCGACGAAGACGAGCGTGCCGAGCGCGGCGGTGCCCATCCCGCCGCGGGACGACGTGAGATAGAGGGTGGCGAAGAGCGCGGGCGCGAACCCTACGGCGAGCGAGCGGGCGACGAGGGAGCGCGCGTCGAGCGCGGCGCGGAGAAGCAGCGGAAACCCAAGGCCGACGAATATCCCCAGCCCGTTCCAGTAGTCGAGCGGGTAGCCCAGATAGCGAGTGCCTCCGGGGAAGAAGCTCGACACGCCGCGGTCCCCGATCAGGTCGGGGAAGAGCCGGCTCACGAGCCCGAGGAGCGCGGTGGCCGCGATTCCGAGCGCCAGGCCGTCGGCCCAGCGCGCGCCGCTGCCGCGGCGAGACGCCGCGACGACGATCGCGAAGAGGGCCAGATAGAAGGCGATGCGGTTGACCTCCGTGACCGCCCGCTCGGCGCTGTCGGACCACGCTATGGCGACCGCCGTCCACGCGAGCAGCGCCGCGAGCGCCCCGCCGGCCACGAGCGCGGCGCGCGGCTGGCGCTCGAGCGGCCAGACCAGCGCGCCCACCGCCACGGCGACCGCCCATAGCGCGGCGATTGCGAACTGGTTGCGCACGGTGACGTCGTACGCGCCACTCTGGAAGGCGA
>DASSVP010000007.1:0-10950 GCA_035705985.1 Thermoleophilaceae bacterium | reverse complement strand
AGCCTCGCCGCGCGCTGGGCCGCGAGCGCCGGGCTCGGCGCCGCGGCTTCCGCGCGCTTGGCCGCCCGCTTCGCGGGCTCGCTCATCGCCGGCTCCTCGGTCACCTGCGCGGCCCTTCGCTCCGCCCCGGAGTCGCCACCGCTCAGGATTGCCGCGGCCGCCACCGCGACCGCCGCCAGGCCTCCCGCAGCAGCCGCGGCCACGCCGCCGGTGCTCGTCCCGCCGCCGGCCGAGCCCGCGGATGTCCCGGCGGCCGCGCCGCTCCAGTCGGCGCCGACCACGGTCCCGGCGGCCGCCAGCGTGTCCATCTTGAGCGCCGCGAGCGCCGCGATCGGGACCGGCAGCCAGCAGCGGTAGGAGGAACCGACCTCGAGCAGCATCCCCTTCGCCGAGCGGCACGAACCGCACTCGTCGAGGTGCTCGTCGAGCCAGTCGCGGTCGATGTCGTCGACGGGCTCCTCGTCCTGAATCCTGCTGAGCAGCAACTGGGCGCGTTCGCACTCGGCCGACATCGCGACGACGGACGCCACGGCCCCCGCCGCCATCGCCTCACGCAGCTTCGACCGGGCTCGCCAGATCAGCTGCGCCGCGCCGTTCTCGGAGATCCCCATGATCCGGCCGATCTCGCCGTACGAGCGGCCGTTCAACTCACGCAGGGCGAGCACCTCTCGGTGCCGTGGCGCCAGCTGGGCGTTGGCGACCCGCACCGACTCCTGGGTGTCCCGCAGCAGGAGCGCGCGCTCCGGCTCGGTCTCCACGTCGCCGACGCGGCCGCGCTCCACCGGCGGACTCTCCGACACCTGCACGCGGGAACGCCGCCGCATCAACGCGTAGCTCTCATTGCGCGCCGCCGCGAACAGGTAGGAGGAGAAGTCGAGCACCGGCCGGTCGTCGTCCAGAAGGCGGCGCAGGACGCTGAGGAACGCCTCCTGCGTCGCGTCCGCCGCGTCCTCCGGCGACTCCGTCAGACGCAGGCAGTAGTTGTAGACGTGCTGCGCGTGCCGGTCGTACAGCTCGGCGTAGGAGGTTCCGCTGCCCGCAGCAGCTTCCTGGACCAGTACCCCATCCGGGGCGCTGGACGGGCGGTGGGCGACGGCAACTGCCGGCACGAGTCCTCTGGTCCAAGCTACGCCCCGATCGCCCAGCAGTCAATTTGCTCGTCCAGGAGTGCACGGAATGGCCCCACGATTCCGGGATCAAACTGCGTGCCGGCGCCCCGGCTGAGCTCCTCTCTCGCCCGAGCACGGCTCAGCGGGCCGCGGTAGACGCGCGTGTTCGTCATCGCGTCCCACGCGTCGCAGACCGCGACGATCCTCGACGGCAGCGGAATCGCCGGGCCCTTCAGGCGGTCCGGATAGCCGTTCCCGTCCCAGCGCTCGTGGGTCGCCCGCACGAGCGGGCCGAGCGCGATCAGCACCGGCTTGCGCTCGAGGATCCGCTGGCCCATGACGGGATGCGCGCGCATCATTTGCCGCTCGGTGTCGGTCAGCGGACCGGGCTTCTCGTGCACCCACGGCGGGATGGCGAGCTTTCCTATGTCGTGCAGGTGCGCCGTCCGCACGACGAGCTCCAGCAGCGGCTGGGCGAGCTCGAGCTCGGTGGCGAAGCGCCGCGCCAGGCGAGCGGTGCGCTCCATGTGCGCTGCCACCTCGGGGGCGGCCTCCTCGGCAAGGTCGAGCAGCCGGGCCACGGCATCGTCATCCGCGCCCGGCGGCCACGGCGACGTCTCCAGCGAGCGCCAGGACGGCAGATCGTGTACCACGCGAGTCCTTTCGATCGGGGCGGTCGGAGGCCGTGGAGGGCGGCCGGACCAGTGGGTTCCACCCCTAGAGAGGGACCTGCGGAGAGTTCCTTACGCGGGGACGAGCAAGATTCCGTCGCGTGCCGAAAGCCCGCGCGCCGCGAGCTGCTCGCGGAGGCGCAGCACCGCCAGATCCTTCGCCTTCGCCTCGAGCATCACGTCGAAGTCGCGGCGCGCCGCCCGGATGAACTGCTCGAACCCGAACGGCTCGACCAGGTCCGCGTGCGCGCGAAGCTGCGGCAGGACGAGCCGGCGCTCGACCCGCCGGCCGCGCTTCACCTTTCGCTCCTCCAGATCGAGCCGAGGGGAGGAGTAGTGGATCTTCGGCGTCACGCCCTCAGGCCATGTGCCGAGTGCCTCGGCGAGCGCGTCCGCGTCGGGGAGGCCGTCAGGGTTGTTGCATTGGTGGTGGAGCGCGTCCCACACAACGCGCAGTCCGGCGCGGCCGGCGAGCTCGACGACGTCCGTCGTGCCGAACGAGCGGTCGTCGTTCTCGATCACCAGGCGGGCACGAGCCCGCTCGGACAGCAGTTCCAGCCCCGCCAGGAAGCGGTTGCAGGCCGCCGGCTTGCCGCCCGCCGCCCCGCCCACGTGCAGCACCACGACCGCCTCGTCGTCGAGCCCCATGGCGTCGAACAGCGAGGCCTGCACCTCGAGCTCCGCGGCGGCCGCGGCGCGGACCCGGGCGTCCTCGGAGTTCAGGACGGTGTACTGCCCGGGGTGCGAGGACAGCCGGATCCCGCGCTCGCGGACGAGCGCCCCGACGGCCGCCAGCTCGTCCGCGCACTCGCCTATCTGCCCGTGGAACTGCGGCAGCTCGGGGTGGCTCGCGTACGGGGTGAGCGCCGTCGCGACGCGGTACATCCGTATGTCGTGGGCGTCGAGGTAGCCGACGATCGCCCTCAGCCGCTCGAGCGAGTGGCGCAGGTGCGGGCCGGACTGCCAGCGGCGCGTGTCATGCGACGGCAGCCCGCCCGCGCCCAGCACCTTGACGGCGAAGCCCAGCCGGTGGGCGCTCACGCGGGCGCGCCGTAGTACACCTCGGCGCGCACGAGCTGCCCGTCGCGCACGCGCAGGAACTCCGCGTTGCGAAATCGCTCTCCCGTGACCCGCTCGAGCTCGTAGCGCACGAACACCTCTTCGCCTTCCACGAACAGCTTCTCGATCCGGATCTGCCGGATGTGCTCGTTGTTGGGCCAGCAGCGCTCGAAGTAGCCGGCGCGATCGAGCTCCGGGTCATCCGGGCTCGAGAACGTGAAGTCGTCGGCGATCAGCGGCTCGAGCGCGCCGAGATCGCTGTCGGCGTACGCGGCATACGCGCGGCGGGCGACCTCCGCGCTCAGGGGCACAGCGGCGAGGGCGGGATGCTGGGGTTCCCCTCGATCTGCGGGATCCGCATCGCCAGCTCGTCCTCGAAGCACCAGCACCAGTCCTCGCCCGGCTGGACGGAGCGCATGAGCGGATGGCCGCTGCTCTTGAAGTGTGCGGTGGCGTGCTTGTTCGGCGAGGAGTCGCAGCAGCCGACGTGACCGCACGTGATGCAGATCCGCAGGTGGCACCACTTGTCGCCCGTCTCGAGGCACTCCTCGCAGCCGGCGATCGACTCCGGCAGCTCGGTGATCTCGATGCTGTCGACGTGTGTGCATTGAGTCATTTGACAGATGCGGCCGGGTGCTCGGACAGCTTACGCTCAACACCATGGCCGACTTCGTCTCGCGCGGCTTCATGCGCCGCCGCCAAACGCCAGAGGAGCTCGTCGACCGCGTGCCGCCGGGCCAGTACGTCGAGAGCGGCTTCCCGGTCCTGACCGCCGGCCCCACCCCCATCGTCGACACCGACTCCTGGCAGTTCCGCGTCGACGGCATGGTGGGCAGCGAACAGGCGTGGAGCTGGGACGAGTTCCACGCGCTTCCGTTCGAGAACGTCCCCTGCGACATCCACTGCGTGACCAAGTGGTCGAAGCTCGACACGAGCTTTGGCGGCGTGTCCGTCGACACGCTCCTCGAGGGCGCCGAGCCGCGGGGCGAGTACGCGATCGCCTACTCCTACGGCGGCTACACAACCAACGTCCCGCTCGCCGACCTGACCGGGGGCAAGGCCTGGGTCGTGACCGAGCACGAGGGCGACCCGCTTCCACGCGAGCACGGCGGTCCCGCCCGGCTGCTCGTGCCGCACCTCTACTTCTGGAAGAGCGCGAAGTGGGTCGCCGGCCTGCGGATCATGGACCACGACGAGCCCGGCTTCTGGGAGCAGAACGGCTACCACATCCGCGGCGACCCCTGGAAGGAAGAGCGCTATTGGAGCGACTGACGCCGGTCGAGCAGCGAGCGCCCGGCCGGTGGCAGATCGCGACCGTCGCGCGCATCAAGCGGGAGACGCCGCGGGTCAAGTCGTTCACGCTCGAGCTGCCGATGTGGATGGCGCACATGCCGGGCCAGCACTACGACGTCCGGCTCACCGCGCCTGACGGCTACCGCGCGCAGCGCTCGTACTCGGTGAGCTCGTCGCCACTCGACGAGGGCGAGATCGAGCTGACCATCGACCTGCTCGACGACGGCGAGGTGTCGCCCTACTTCCACGAGGTGGTCGAGGAGGGCGACCAGGTGGAGGTGCGCGGCCCGTTCACCTCCTACTTCGTGTGGCGCGGCGAATCGCCCGTGGTGCTCGTGGGCGGCGGGTCCGGCGTCGCACCGCTGATGGGGATGCTGCGCCACAAGCGCCGCACCATGCCCGAGCTCGACATGCGGCTCGTGTACTCCGTGCGCCACGCCGACGACGTGATCTACGCGGACGAGTTGGGCCACGACGCCGTGCTCACGTACACGCGCGAGGCGCCCCGCGGCTGGACAGGACACACCGGCCACATCAATGCCGAGCTCCTGCGCGCACCGGCGGCCGGGGCGCGGCTCGCCTTCGTGTGCGGCTCGAACGGCTTCGTCGAGACGGGAACCCGGCTGCTCCTCGACCTGGGCATGGAGCCCACCGCGATACGGACCGAGCGCTTCGGCCCCTCGGGCACCTTCTAGCCGTGGGTGGGGCGCTAGGCCGCGCTGCCGAGCGCCGCGCTGACCGCCACGATGATCACGCCGCCCAGGGTGACCGTCGCGAACGAGCGTAGGAAGCCCGTCCGGAAGAACTTCGCGCGGATCACGGCGAGCACGACCAGCTCGATCGCCACGGTGATGATGGCCGCGACGATCGCCGCGTGGTAGTTGCTGATCAGGAACGGCAGCGTGTGGACGACGCCGCCCACGAAGGTGCCGCCGCCTGTGATCGCGCCGCGCGCCCACGGTGAGCCGCGGCCCGTGAGCTCGCCCGTGTCTGACAGCGCCTCGGAGAAGCCCATGCTCACCGCCGCGCCGATCGAGGTCGCCAGGCCGGCGAAGAACGCGACGTGCGGGTCCTGCGTCGCCAGCGCGACGGCGAAGATCGGCGCGAGCGTCGAGAGCGAGCCGTCGATCAGCCCGATCAGCGCCGGCTGGACGCGGGAGAGCAGGAACGCGTGCTCCTCGTCGGTGAAGCGAGGCTTCGTGACGGCGGCCGGGTCCATGCGGGGCTATCGTGACACGTACATGGGCGCCACCAAGCGAGCTCGGATCGACGAGCTTCGCGCCGAAGCGAACTACCACCGCCAGCGCCTAGACCTCTACAGGGCGAAGCTCTACGGCGGCCGCCCGCTCAATGCCGCGCGGCTTGAGGACTTCCAGCGAGCCTCGGACGAGGCCGCCGCCCGCCTCGCCGCCGCTTTGAGCGACCCCCGTTCTGGGTAGGGTCCTACCAGACCGCCCTTCAGCCAGTTCCCTCTGCCTGTCGCGTCGGTACCCCGAGAGGTGAGGAGAACGGCCTTGTCGGAGCGTCTCCGAAGGGCCCTGACGTTGAGTGCGTCGATTGCCGCCAGTGCGGTGCTCGTGATCGTGCTCGTCGGGAAGTGGGACGAGCTCGAGGCCGGGATCACCGGCGCGGCCGTGACCATCGTGGTCCTGGCGGTGGCTCTGCAGGTCGTCGCGCTCGTGTCGCGGAGCGAGGCGTGGCGCGTGTGCGTGCACGCGTCCGGCGGCACGGTCAGCCGGCGGAAGCTCTACCGGGCGTCCAGCATGGGCTGCGTGGGGCAGCTCCTGAACCATCAGCTCGGCACGGCGGCGCGCATCGCGACGCTGCGGCGCACCGCGCCCGAGGAGACGCCTCGCGTGCCCGCCCTGATCGCCGCCGAACTGCCGATCCTGTACGTCGAGGCCGCCCTCGCCGCGCTCACCTCCTTCACCCTCGTCGGCCCGCTCGGGCTGCCGTGGTGGAGCCCGCTCGCGTGTCTCGCCGGCGTGACCGCGGTCGGACTCGCCTTCCGAAGCGTGGCGGCGGCCAAGGCTCGCTGGCTCGCCAAGGGGCTGTCGGTCATGCGCACGGGGCGCGGCCGCACGCTGCTCCTCGGATTCGTCCTGGTCGCGGTGTTCGCGCAGATCGGGCGCAACTGGCTGCTGCTCCACGCGGTCGGTGTGGACGCGTCCCTGTTCGACGCGATCGCCGTGCTGATCGCCGTCGTGACCCTCGGCCAACTGCCCTTCGGCCTGAGCGTGGGCGCCGCGGCCAGCGTGCTGATCCTCGGCCCGGAGGGCGTCGCCGCGGCCGCCGCCGCGGGCGTGCTGCTCACCGCGACTGGCACCGTCGGCGGTCTCGCCTTCGCGGCATGGGCGCTCGGCGACCTGCTCGTGCTGCGCTGGGTGGCGCCCGCCGCTCCGGCCGTCGCCTGGTCGAAGCTCGCCTCGCTCCCCGCGGCGCGTCGCCGTGCCGTCGAGCGCTCCTACTTCGGTGGCCTCAGCCACGGGCAGATCACGCGGACGCTCGGGCTCGCTCCCGCGTAATACATCGACATACATCAATTGAATTGATACAGTTCGATGCGTGGCCGTAGACCTCGAGCTCTCGCCTAAGCAGAAGCGCCCGGTCGGACAGCCGTGCTGCGTGCCGGTCGTCCACCCCGACGTGGACGGAGAGCGCGCAGAGCGAATTGCAGCCGTCGCCAAGGCACTGGGCGATCCGGTGCGCGTTCAGCTCGTCGACGTGCTCCGAAAGGCGGCGGGCAAGGTCTGCGTGTGCGAGTTGGTACCGCTGTTCGACCTCTCGCAGCCCACCGTCTCCCATCACCTCAAGGTCCTGCGCCAGGCCGGAATCGTCGATTCCGAGCGCCGTGGCCTGTGGGCCTACTACTACGTGCTCCCCGACGCACTGGAGGAACTGTCCGAATGGCTCAGCTGACAGACACAGACATCCGCGAGCAGGTACGTGCTCGCTACGCGGCGGCAGCGACCGCCGTGAAGGACGCCACCTCGAGCGGGTGCTGCGGCGGTGAGGCCGGCTGCGTGTCGGACGCCGCCTTCACCGACCCTGACATGTCGAATTTCGACAAGCACGGCACCGAGGTCTTCGGCCACACGCTCTACGCCGACGAAGCGGAGGCCGCGCCCAAGGCGGCGGTCGAGGCGTCGCTCGGTTGCGGCGTTCCGACCGCGGTCGCGGACCTGAGCGACGGCGAGGTCGTGCTCGACCTCGGCTCCGGCGCGGGCGCCGACGTGCTGATCTCCGCACGTCGCGTGGCGCCCTCCGGCCGGGCGATTGGCCTCGACATGACCGACGAGATGCTCGAGCTTGCGCGCGCGAACGCCGCCGAGGCGGGCGTGGAGAACGTCGAGTTCGTCAAGGGCTACATCGAGGAGATCCCGCTCGCGGACGCCTCGGTGGACGTCGTGATCTCGAACTGCGTGATCAACCTGGCGGCCGACAAGCGCCAGGTCCTGGCCGAGACGGCGCGCGTCCTGAAGCCGGGCGGGCGGTTCGCGGTCTCCGACGTGATCGCCGACCCCGACATGGACGAGGCGACGCGGGCTGACATGCAGGAGTGGACCGGCTGTATCGCCGGCGCCCTCACCCGCGCGGAGTTCGAGGACGCCCTCGCCGCGGCCGGCCTCGAGGAGATCGAGATCACCGAGACGCATCGCGTCCACGAGCACGCCACCTCCGCGATCGTGCGCGCCCGCAAGCCCGAGTAGCGGTGGCCACGGCCCTCTTCGTCTGCCTCCACAACGCCGGCCGCTCGCAGATGAGCCAAGCGCTCTTCGAGCGCGCGGCCGGCGACCGTCACACGGCGCTGTCGGCGGGCACGAGGCCCGGCGACCGCGTCCACTGGGAGGTCGTCGAGGTGATGCGCGAGCTCGACATCGACCTCGCCGGCCGGAGGCCGCGAGCGCTTACGCGCGAGCTGGCCGAGCAGGCGGACGTGGTCGTGACGATGGGTTGCGGCGACGAGTGCCCGTACATCCCGGGGAAGCGCTACGTGGACTGGGACTTGGATGACCCGAAGGGCCGGCCCGTCGAGGAGGTGCGCGCCACGCGCGACGAGATCGAGCGCCGCGTGAGGGCGCTGGTCGGGGAGCTCGACGCGTCGACCGGAAGCCCCGCCGCGCGCCAAGCCTGAAACCCGCCCGCGAGGTCGGTCGCACGCCCGAAGCCGAGCCGCCTCAGGTTGGCCGCCGCGAGGCTCGACTGGTAGCCCTCGTCGCACATGACGATGAGCTGGCGGCCGCGGTCGCAGACGCGCTCGTCGCGGGCGGGCGAAGTCGGGTCGCAGCGCCACTCCAGGACGTTCCGCGGGAAGAACACGGAGCCCGGAACCACCCCGTCGCGCTCGCGCTGCAGCTCCGAGCGCACGTCGACGAGAAGCGCGCCCGCCGAGATGGCAGCGGCGGCTTCGGAGGGGCCGAGCCGCTCGAGTCCACGGCGGGCCTCGGCGAGCAGGTCGTCGGCTGTCAGCGGGCCGACCACGTGCCGACCCTAACCCATTGCAACAACCGCCACGAGCGGTCCGTTCACGTTCGGCCGCGTACCTCCCGGGTAGCCGAAAGGTAGACCCGAAACGAAGGAATCAAGGATGTTCGACAAGCTGAAGGACCAGCGCGACGTATTCGGCCACAAGCTCGGTGCCGCGCTGACGATGGAGCAGGACGTGCTCGACTCGCTGGGCGAGCTCGAGGACAAGGCTCAGCGCGATGAGCTGAAGCAGCAGTTCCGGCATCACGCCGAGGAGACGCGCCGGCAGATCACCAACATCGAGCAGGCGTTCGAGGCTCTCGGCGAGAAGCCGGACGACTCGACCTGCATGGTCTCCAAGGCGCTCGACAAGGAGGCCAAGGCGGAGATCAAGATGGCCGACGACAGCGTCGTCGACGCCGTGATCCTGTCAAACGCCGCCGCGACCGAGCACCACGAGATCGCGGTCTACGAGTCGCTCATCACGCAGGCCGAGCAGCTCGGCCAGCCTGACGTCGTCCGGCTGCTCCAGCAGAACCTCGAGATGGAGCAGCACACGCTCGACGAGGTCAAGCAGCAGCAGCGTCAGGTGACGACGGCCGTCGCGTAAGGCCGAACGCCTCCGCAATCAGCTCATACGATCGCCTGCGAGCCTCGTGCTCGTAGGCGATCGTGAGCACCATCAACTCGCCGGTGCCGTACTCGGCCGCCACGGCGTCGAGCCCGTCGCGCACCTTCCCCGGCGAGCCCACTATCCCGCGTCGGCGCCTGGCGGGGTCGTCGGGCCGCATGCGCGTCTCGAGATAGGCGAGCGCCTTCTCCGGTGGCGGGATCGGGATCAGCCGGCCCTGCCTCAGCAGCGAGAACATCATCCGGCCGCTCGAGGCGATCCGCTCGGCCTCCTCGTCCGTCTCGGCGCAGATCGCGATGACGCACGGGAGCACGCGCGGCGCCGGGAGCCGCTCCGAGTCGAGGAAGCGGCCGCGGTAGTCGGCTGCAAGCGACGCTCCCCTGGGGTTGATGAAGTCGGCGATCGAGTAGGGCAGCCCGAGCTCGCCCGCCCAGATCGCGCTCTGGGGCGACGAGCCCAGCAGCCACGCCTCGGGCCGCTCCGGCAGGCCGGGCAGCGTTTCGGCCAGGCGAGCGAAGGGATGGTCGCGCGGCAGCCTGCCCTCGATCAGCGCGAGGAGCTCGGTGAGCTGGTCGATGAAGTCGTCGGGCGCGGCGTGGCGCCGGTCGCGCTGGAGCGCGAGCATGGTCATCGGGTCCGTGCCGGGGGCGCGGCCGAGGCCGAGCTCGATCCGCTGCGGATAAAGCCCTGCGAGCGTGCTGAACACCTCGGCGACCTTCAGCGGGCTGTAGTGCGGCAGCATCACGCCGCCGCTGCCCACGCGGATCGTCTCCGTGGCCGCCGCAGCCGCGCCGATCAGGACCTCCGGCGACGCGCAGGCGAGCGACGGCGTGGCGTGGTGCTCGGCGAGCCAGTAGCGCTCGTAGCCGAGCGACTCGGCGTGGCGGGCGAGGTCGACGGTGTTCGCGAGCGCCTGAGCGCCCGTGGCGCCTTCGGGGATCGGGGACTGGTCCAGAACGCTGAGCCGCATTACCCCAGTCTTTACCAACTCTTGTCCGTGACTTGGCCGGGCCGTGGCAGGGCCCTCGCCAGGATGGCGGTCATGAAGAAGATCGCCCTCATGACAGCCCTCGTCCTCTCCCTCTCGCTCGGGGCGGCCACCGCATCCGCCGCCACGGAGTTCGAGGGACGGGTCGTCGGGAAGAGCTCAGAGAACCGCACCTTCCGCCTCAGCGACGCCGAACGCGGCACCATCCGCATCAAGGTCACGCGCAGCACCGTCTTCGAGCGCATCGCCGGCTTCGGCGCGCTGCGGGTGGGCATGCGGAACGTGGAGGCCGTCGTGCGGCGTTCGAACGGCCGCTGGCTCGCCCTGAGGGTGGAGCGCTCCGGCCGTGACTAGCGTTGGGGCTCGGTGCCCCAGCGCTCGGACATCCGCAACGTCGCGATCATCGCCCACGTCGACCACGGTAAGACGACCCTTGTCGACGCGATGCTCCGCCAGTCCGGCGTGTTCGCCGCGCACGAGGCGCTCACCGACCGCGTCATGGACTCGATGGACCAGGAGCGCGAGCGCGGCATCACGATCCTGGCCAAGAACGCGGCGGTTCGCTACGGCGACGTCAAGCTGAACCTCGTTGACACGCCCGGCCACGCCGACTTCGGCGGCGAGGTGGAGCGCGGCCTCACGATGGTGGACGGCGTGATGCTCCTCGTGGACGCCTCCGAGGGCCCGCTCCCTCAGACCCGCTTCGTGCTCCGGAAGGCGCTCGAGGCGGGT
>DASSVP010000006.1:0-20415 GCA_035705985.1 Thermoleophilaceae bacterium | reverse complement strand
AGACGCACGTGGATCCACCGTCACGCGGTAGTCGGCGTACGCGTGCCGCCACTCGTGGCGGTGGTTCAGGACCATCCTGATCGTCCGGGGCTCGGTATTGGCGATCTCCGCGGATCTGCCGCCGAGGCAGAGGCGAACTTGTTCGTGAAGGCGCCAAGTGGCGATCACAAATGCCTCATAGTCCATCTTATGTCAACCGCTGCGGGTAAAGCCGATTTCACGCCGGCCCGGCGGCCGGCCATGGCTCCGTGGGATCTCCATCGTCAGCTCGTTAGTTGCGCGTCCAGGTCAATCGTCTCGACCGCGGCCAGGGCCTGTGAGACCGGACAGCCTTCCTTGGCCGCCTCCGCGGCCTGCTGGAAGTCCGAGTCGTCGAGGCCGGACGCGGTTACGCGGGTGCGCAGCTCGATTCGCTTGACCGCGAAGCCGTCGTCGACCTTGTCGATGTGGACGGTTGCCTCGGTCTCGACGCTCTCGACGTCGTGGCCGGCCTTCCCGAGCTCGCCGGAGAGCGCCATCGAGTAGCAGCCGGCGTGCGCGGCGGCGATCAGCTCCTCGGGGTTCGTGCCCTCGCCCTCCTCGAAGCGCGACTGGAAGGTGTAGGGGCCCTCGTAGGCGCCGCTGGCCATCCGCATCGTCCCGTGGCCCTCCGTCAGGGAGCCGTCCCAGCGGGCGCTCGCGTTTCTTTTCGGCATCGTTAAGCCTCCTCGGTCGGGTCGGTCGTGACTGGAAGGATGCACCGTTCTGAACGACGGCCGCAGACAGCCTCCCGAGCGCTTCGAGCCGCTCCCCGGCATCATCGACCTGCCCGGCTGGCTGTGGCGGCGCATGCCCCCGGTGGCGAAGATGGGCCTTGTCGTGGCCGTGGTTGCGCTGATCGGTCTGGGTATCGCGATCGCGCCCGGAATCCGCGAGTCGAAGATGGAGCGCGAGCAGGCGGAACGCGAGGAGCGGCGCCAGGCGAGGGCAGAGCGCGAGGCGCGCATCCGGCGCGAGCAGCGGCCCGTCTTCAGAAGGGCGCAGCCGACCCGATCGGGACTGGCGGGACGCCGGGCGCTGCTGGCGGACGCAAGCGACGCCGTGCTGGTCGACGCCCGCCGCCGCGTCGCGGAGGGCGATCTCGCCGGGCCGATCCGCGGAGTCGAGTGCGAGACCTTCCCGCGCAGCGTGTCCGGAGTCGGCGCCGAGGACAGCACGGACGAGCGCTTCGGGCGCTACTTCTGCCTGGCCATCACTGCCGAGTTCCACCGCAGCGAGGTCTCCGTCGGCGGGCAGATCGGCCACCCCTACCGCCTCCGGATCGACTTCGCCGACTCGAGCTACGCGTTCTGCAAGGTCGTGGGCCGGCCCGGCGAGGCGCAGCTCAAGCGGCGCTTCGGGCCGACGATTCCGCGAGTCTGCGGTGGCGGCCCATGACCGATCGCCCGTTCGACACGCCGGACCTCGAGGACGATCCGCTCGCGCTCTTCCAGCGCTGGCTGGACGAGGCTCGGGCCGCGTCGCGGTACGAGGCGGAGGCGATGGCGGTCGCGACGGCCGACGCCATGGGCGCGCCATCCGTGCGGATGGTCCTGCTGAAGGGCTGCGACGTGCGCGGGCTCACCTTCTTCACCAATTACGGCAGCCGCAAGGGCACCGACCTGGGGTCGAACCCCCAGGCCGCCCTCCTATTCCACTGGCCCACGCTCGGTCGCCAGGTGCGCGTGGAAGGCACGGTCACACGCGTGGATCGCGCCAAGACCGAGGCGTACGCCCGCAGCCGCCCGCGCGCCAGCCAGCTGAGCGCCTTGGCCTCGCCGCAGAGCCGCCCCGTTCCGGACCGCCAGTGGCTGGAACGGAAGGTCGAGGAGCTCGACAGACAGCACGCCGAGGGCGAGCTGCCGGTGCGTGAGGAATGGGGCGGATACCGCGTCGAGCCGCACGCCTGGGAGTTCTGGCAGAACCGCGACAGCCGACTTCACGACCGCTTCCGCTACGAGCGCCAGGCCGGCGGCTGGAGCGTCGCGCGGCTTGCGCCCTAGAGCGCCGCTCCCAGCTCCGTCATCTCCTTGAGGCGAGCGAGCTGAGCCGCGATGCGCCGCCGGGCGCTGAGCCGCACGAGCGGGGCCGCAACGGCGAACAGGAAGCGCTCCAGAGCATCCTCCGGGTGGGAGTCCATCGTCTGACGCACTCGCGTGCCGCGGACGTCCTCGGACAGCTCGAGGGTGCCCTCGTAGAACCCGGCGGCGGACTCGTCGACCGAGCGCACGACCTGACGGCGCGGCGGCGTGCGCTCGACGATCTCGTACGAGCGCTCCTCGGCCTCACCCCCGTGCTCCAGCGCGGCGGCGAAGCGCACGCCCGCACGCGGCCCGCCCGGGAAGCGCACCTCGCCGACGCCCTCCTGCCAGCGGTGCCAGTTCCGCGGGTCGGCCGCCCATTCCCACACGGCCTCGACCGGCCGCTCGATCACGATCTCCGCGGAGGCCCTCACCCGTCGGGGTACGGCTGCACGCCGATGCCGTGGTCCTGCTCGCGCACCCCGAGCTCATAGGCGGCGCCGCAGGGCACGACGAGCTCCGATGCCGCTCCCCCGCGCCGGCTCACGCTCAGGCGCATCTCGGCGATCGAGCAGTTCAGCGAATGGTGCTCCGAGCCGTCGGGGTCGGCGTAGACCCAGCCGACGAAGCGCTCCGGCGCCGCGGACACGGTCCCGCGCACCTCCACCCCGCGCCCGGCGAGCCGGAACGTGCACTGCGACGGATGCTCGGTGACGCTGACCCGCCGCAGCCGGTGCCTGTCGCCGGCGATGCTGAGCGCGCCGTTCGCCACCCACGGGGTGGTGGCCGGCCCGATCTTCACTCGCCCGATCCCGGCGTCGAGCCAGTCGCCGTCCTCGGTGATCCCGTGGAGCCAGATCCAGCGCTCGGCGTGCTGCGCGCCCCAGTTGTGCCCGACCATGCCGCGCCAGCCGTCGACCGAGATCTCCTCGCCACCCACCGCGATCCACCCGGAGAAGCGCGCGGCGGGCGCCGGCGACAGCAGCTTCGTGCGCGGGAGCCGCGCCCGGTACATCCAGGCGGCCGGCAGGTGGAAGAGCGGCTCCTCCCCGCTCTCCAGGGCGATGTCCCAGCGGACCGCCTCGATCGAGCCCACCGCGCCGTCCGCGCCGATGCGCGCCGAGCCCACGCGCAGCCAGTCGCCGTCACCGGAGGCGGGCCCAGGCACCGTCAGCTTCGCCGCGCGCGGCCCGTCCGGGCCGAACAGCGTGAACCAGAGCGAGCCGGTGGGCGCGGCGCCCGGGCGCTTGTGGACCGTGTAGCGGATCCACGCCGCGAGCGGCTCGGACGGATGGCACAGCTTGAGATAGAAGCTCTCGTAGTGACCCGCCTTGGCGGGCACGGCCGGGAAGCGAGCCGCGGTGGGGTCGACGGTGGCCACGCGCGGGCAGCGTAACCTGAGCCGCCATGAACGAAGAACAAGCCGGCGCCGCGGGCACCGCCCGCGGCTTGGCGAACAGCGACGACCCGGTTCTCGTAATCACCGGCGCAAGCACCGGAATCGGCGCCGCGACCGCCCGCCGCGCGGTGGAGTTCGGCCACCGCGTCGTGCTGGCCGCCCGCTCCGAGGACAAGCTCCAGGCGCTCGCGGAGGAGCTCGGGGGCGACGACCACGCGCTCGCCGTGCGCTCCGACGTGACGAGCTGGGACGACCAGCAGGCGCTCGTCCAGGCCGCCCTCGACCGCTACGGCCGCATGGACTCGTACTTCGCGAATGCCGGCTTCGGCGCCGCGCGCGGCTTCCTCGAGGAGTCCGTGGAGCACTGGAAGTCGATGATCGACACGAACGTGCTCGGGGCGGCCCTGTCGATCCGCGCCTCGCTCGGCCACTTCAAGGAGCGGGGCAGCGGCCACCTGCTCCTCACGAGCTCGATCGCGGGCCGCCGCGTGCTGCCCGGCTCGCTCTACTCGGCCACGAAGCACGCGGTGACCGCGATGGGCGAGGCGCTGCGCCAGGAGGTCGCCGACACCGACATCAAGGTGACGCTGATCGAGCCCGGAATGGTCGAGACGCCGTTCTTCGACAACCCGGTGAGCGGCGGCCTGCAGGCCGACGACGTCGCCCGCGCCGTCATGTTCGCGCTCACACAGCCGCCCCACGTGGATGTGAACGAGATCCTGGTCCGACCCATCCACCAGTCCACGTAACCCCGTCCAAGGTCTGTCTACACGGACGTCCCTTGCGAGCGCGCCGCGGTCAGGATCAACGCGGCGGCATCTGCCGGCGCGACGCGGTCGGTGTTGAGCACGATGTCGTAGTGCGTCGGAAGCTCGGTCGAGACGTTGTAGAACCGCTTGAGATAGTCGGCGCGGTTGGCGTCGCCGCGAGCGACCAGCTTCTCGGCCTCCGCGTGGCCGAGCTCTTGCGCTTCGGCGAGTCGCCGCGCCCGGGTCTCAGCTGACGCGGTAATCAGGACGCGCAACACGTCAGCGCGGGTGGCCAGCGCGAGCGAGGCCGCGTGGGCGACGATCACGGCCTCGCCCGCCTCCGCGCTTTCCCAGAGGACGCTGCGAATCAACCCGCGTAGCGCGTCACGGCGCGGGGTGGGATCGTCAACGAGCGAGAAGCCGGACAGACCTGCGCTCGCCGCCGGTGCGACGTCGCCCAGACCCCCGAGCACGCGGGCCAGCACGGACTTGCGCCGCTCGACGTCCGCGACAACCTCGGGGCTGACACCTGCTTCCCACGCTACTCGAGCGACGACCTGCTCATTGATGAGCCGGAAGCCGAGCTCGTGCGCGACGATTGGCCCAAGCGCCTCGCCGGCCGAGCCGTCCGTAGGCGAGATTGCGACGACTCGGTAGCCCACGCCGCGAAGCTACTGGCGTTGTTCGGCTCCAGTCAACCCCGCGCACCCGCCAGCAGGGTGAGTGACCGGAGGTTCGGTTTTCTGGACGTGCGCCGCCTCCCAAGTCGAGCGCCGCCGCCTTGACGCCTCTCAGCCGGTGGCTGTTGGCGCGCGCCGAGCCGTCTTTCGCCCGGCGTAGGCTCCGGTCAGTGAGCGGCTCGCACCACGTCTACGCACACCTGGACATGGACGCCTTCTACGTCAGCGTCGAGCTTCAGCGGCGGCCGGAGCTGCGCGGGTTGCCCGTCGTCGTCGCCGGCACGGGGCCGCGGGCCGTTGTCACGACGGCCTCGTACGAGGCGCGGAAGTTTGGGGTGTTCTCGGCCACGCCGGCGGAGCGGGCGCGGCGGCTATGTCCCGACGCGGTCTTCATCCCGCCCGACTTCGAGCTCTATCGCTCCCGTTCGAAAGAGGTCATGGGCATTCTGAAGAGCCACGTCGAGCGCGTCGAGATAGTCGGGCTCGACGAGGCCTATCTCGACCTCACCGGCCTCGATCGCTACCGCTCGGCGGCGCGCCGAGTCAAGGAGGCCGTGAGGAACGAGACCGGGCTCACCTGCTCGATCGGCATCGGGCCGAACAAGCTCGTCGCGAAGGTCGCCTCCGACGCCGAGAAGCCGGACGGCTTGGTGGAGCTCACCGCGGCCGAGGCGCGCGAGCGCTTCGCGGACGCCTCCCCCGGCCTCGTGCCCGGCATCGGCCCCAAGACGGTCGAGCGGCTCCACGGCCTCGGCATCGAGACGCTCGCGAGGCTCGGCTCCACGCCGGACGAGGCGCTCACCGGCTGGTTCGGCCCGCGGCTCGGCCGGCACCTCGGCGCGCTCGCCCGCTTCGAGGATGCTCGCGCGATCGAGACCGTGCGGATCGCCAAGTCCGAGTCGCGCGAGACCACCTTCGACCGCGACCTCCACGGCCTGGGCGCCCTCGAGCCGGTGCTCGAACGCCTCACTGGCGAGCTGTGCGAGACGCTCGCCCGCGAGGAGCGCCGCGGCCGCACGATTGGGATCAAGGTCCGCTTCGACGACTTCACGACCGTCACCCGCGCGCGCAGCCTGGACGCCGCCGTCAGCGACGCCGCCACGGTCGGCGGCGTCGCCCTCGACCTGCTCCGCCGCCTCGACCCGCGCCGCCCAGTGCGGCTGCTCGGCGTGCGCGTGGCCGGCCTCGACGAGGAGCTCGCCCAGGCCGCCTCGGACGACCAGCTCTCGCTCTCGCTCTGACGTAGTCTTGCGCCATGTCCTCCGACCGCCTGACCGGCCTGGACGCCTCGTTCCTCCACCTGGAGGACTCGGCCTCCCATATGCACGTCGCGTCGGTGATGCTGTTCGAGGGCCCTCCTCCGCCCTACGAGGAGCTGCTCGAGGCGATCGAGCCCCGGCTCGGCCTCGTGCCGCGCTACCGCCAGCGGCTGGCGTTCGTGCCGCTCGCCCAGGGGCGGCCGAGGTGGGTGGACGACCCGCATCTGAACCTCCGCTACCACGTGCGATCCACCGCGCTGCCCGCCCCGGGCTCGGAGCAGCAGCTGAAGGAGCTCGCCGGCCGCGTGTTCGCCCAGCAGCTCGACCGCGACAAGCCGCTCTGGGAGATCTGGCTCGTCGAGGGGCTCGAGGGCGACCGCTTCGCGGTGCTCGCGAAGACGCACCACGCGCTCGTCGACGGCGTGTCCGGCGGCGACATCATGTCGGTGCTGTTCGACACCGCGCCCGAGCCGACGACGCCGCCGCACACCGGTGATCGCTGGCTTCCGCGCCCCCTCCCCAGCCGGGCTCAGCTGCTCGCCGAGGCCGTCCTCGAGCGAGCCACCATCCCCGCGGAGCTCACGCGCTCGGTTCGAGCGCTGTTCCGCGGCCCGCGCCGGATCCTCGATGGCGTGCGCGAGGCGGCCGTGGGCGTCGGCGCCATGGCGTGGGCCGGCCTGAATCCCGCCCCGCCCACCCCGTACAACCAGCCGATCGGCCCGCACCGGCGCTTCACGTGGGTGCGCGTGAACCTCGCAGACATCAAGGCGATCAAGAACGAGCTTGGCGGCACCGTGAATGACGTGGTGCTCGCCACGGTTGCCGGCGCGCTCGGCAAGCATCTGCGGCGGCGTGGCCAGAGCACCGACGGCATCGAGCTGAAGGCCATGGTCCCGGTGAGCGTCCGCGCGGACGTGGAGCGCGGCGCGCTCGGCAATCGCGTGGCCGCGATGATGGCGCCGCTGCCGGTGTGGTGCCAGGACGCGGTCGCCCGGCTCGACATCGTGCGCGAGGAGATGAAGGGCCTCAAGTCCGGCGGGCAGGCGGTGGGCGCCCAGGTGCTCACGGACCTGTCCGGTTTCGCGCCGGTGACGGTCATGGACCAGGCCTCGCGGCTCGTCGCCCGGCAGCGCTTCTTCAACCTCGTCGTGACCAACGTGCCGGGGCCGCAGACCCCGCTGTACCTCGCGGGGCGCAAGCTGGTGGACCCGTTCCCGATGGTGCCGCTGGCGAAGAACCAGGCGCTCGGCGTAGCGCTCTTCTCGTACGCCGGGCGCATCAACTTCGGCCTCGTGGGCGACTACGACCTGATGTGGGACCTCGATGACTTCGCCGACGACGTGCGCGAGTCGCTCGCCGAGCTGGCGGCCGAGGCCCGCGTGGAGCTGACGGCTGAGGAACAGCAGCCTGCCCCGGAGAGCGTCAGAGCGTGAGGGACCGGCTTGCGGAGTGCGCGCGCGACCTCGGGATCGCGGTGAACGTCCAGCGCCTCCAGGCGTCCACGCGCACGGTCGCCGATGCCGCCACGGCGGTCGGCTGCCAGGAGGCGGAGATCGCGAAGTCGATCGTCTTCGTGGCGGACGGCGACCCGGTCGTGTGCGTCGCCTCCGGTCACCACCGCGTGGACACCGAGAAGGTGGCCGACGCGCTCGACGTGGCCGAGGTGCGGCAGGCACAGGCGGACGAGGTCCGGGCCGCGACGGGCTTCGCCATCGGGGGCGTGCCGCCGTTCGGGCATGACCTCCCGGTCCTGTTCGACGAGGAGCTCCTCAACCACGAGCGCGTCTGGGCGGCCGCCGGCGACCCGCACAGCCTCTTCTGCGTGAACCCGCGGGAGCTGGCCGACTGCATCAGGGCCCGCGTAGTGCCCCTCGGCGAGTAGTTCTCCCCACGTACAAAGGCCCGCTTTGAATCCTGTACGTACGGCGCATGACGGATGGCCGCGCCCAATCGACTATTCCTGTCATGGAACCCACTCTCAACGACGTCATCCCGGCGATCGAGACCAGCTGGGTCGTCGTCGCCGCGATACTCGTCATGCTCATGCAGCTCGGCTTCCTCTTCCTCGAGGTCGGTTTCTCGCGGCAGAAGAACGCCGGCACGATCGTGCCGAAGATCCTCGCGAACTTCTCGATCGCGGCGGTCTGTTACTGGGCGGTCGGCTTCGCGCTCGCCTTCGGCGGCGCGGGCTGGTTCGCCGGCACCGAGGGCACCTTCCTCGGCACGACCGATCCAGCCGCCTTCCCGGCGATGGAGTTCTCGAGCGCGGCGGTTCCAGCCAAGTTCTTCTTCCAGTTCGTGTTCTGCGCCGTGTCGCTGGCGATCGTGTGGGGCACGACGATCGAGCGCATCAAGTTCGGCGCCTACCTGATCTACGCCGTGATCTTCAGCGCGCTGATCTACCCGGTGCTGAGCCATTGGATCTTCGGCGGCGGCTGGCTCCAGGCGAACTTCGGCATGCAGGACTTCGCCGGCTCCACGGTGGTGCACCTGATCGGCGCCACCGGCGCGCTCGCGGCGCTGCTGCTGCTCGGCCCCCGTCAGGGCAAGTACGGCGAGGACGGCAAGCCGAACGTGATCCCCGGCCACAACATGCCGCTCGTGGGTCTGGCCGTGCTGATCCTCTGGTTCGGCTGGTTCGGCTTCAACGCGGGCTCCACGCTCGGCGCGATCGGCGTGCGCTTCGCGGACGTGGTGGTGGTCACCCAGCTCGGCGCCGCGATGGGCGTGCTCGGCGCGCTGCTCACCTCGTACCTGATCACGAAGAAGTTCGACATCGGCATGAGCGCCAACGGCGCCATCGCCGGCCTCGTGGCCATCACGGCGCCGTCGGGCTACGTGGAGTACTGGGCCGCCCCGATCATCGGCCTCGTGGCCGGTGTCGTCGTGGTGGGCGCGATCATCGCGATCGACCGCAAGCTGGACGACCCGGTCGGCGCGCTGTCCGCGCACGGCATCGCGGGAATCTGGGGAACGCTCGCCTGCGGCCTCTTCACGAGCCCGCGGCTGGCCGAGCTGAACGCGATCGGCGAGGGCGGGCTCTTCTACACGGGCTCGTTCGAGCAGCTCGGCGTCCAGGCGCTCGGTGTGGCCGCCGCCTTCACGACGGTGTTCACGGTGAGCTACCTCGTCTTCTGGACGATCAAGAAGACCTACGGCCTGCGCGTGGCGCCCGAGGAGGAGCGGTACGGCCTCGACATCGTCGAGCACGGCATGTGGGGCTACCCGGAGCAGTTCATGCCGGTCCCGGGATCGGAGTACCGTCCCCCGGCAATGCCGGCGGGCTGGCCTCCGCGCAGGCCACAGCCGGTGACCTTGCCGGCCACCACCCGGATGCAGGAGGGCTAGGCAGATGAAGAAGATCGAGGCGATCATCAGACACGAGCGGCTCCAGGATGTGCAGGACGCGCTCGACCAGCTCGGCGTGTCGGGGCTGACGGTGAGCGAGGTGGTGGGCTGCGGCCGGCAGAAGGGCTACACCGAGCAGTACCGCGGCGTGCGGGCGAACATCTCGCTGCTCCCGAAGATCAAGGTGGAGTCCGTCGTCCCGTCCGACATCGTGGACAGCGCCGTCGATGCGATCGTCGGCGCCGCCCGCACCGGGAACGTCGGCGACGGACGCGTGTTCGTATACGACGTGGAGCAGTCCATCCGGATCCGCACGGGCGAGGACGGCGAGGACAGCGTGCGCCACGAGGAGCCCGTGGGCTGGGGGCACTAGGGGCGCGACCGTCTGGGCGGGTACGCTTCGGCCATGAACCATGAGTCCGAGGACATCGCTGCGAAGGATCTGAAGATGGGCTTCTCCGTCATGGGGCTGCTGATCCTGGCGGCTCTGATCGTGACGATCCTGTCCTAGCCGGGGGTCGTGCCGGAGCCCTTCGCCTTCTGAAGGGACTTCAGGACTTCGCGTAGGTTCGTAACGTCGGCGAGCAGCGCCGTCACGACCGCGGCCGCGAGGAACGCGGCCGCCCATCCCATGCTCGCACTGGACGGGTCCGGCAGGAGCGCATCCTGAGCGTGCTGCTCCGGGTCGGGCGGCTGCACTCCGCTCGTCGCCATCGCGCCTACGCTAGTTCGTCGTGCCACCACCCCGCGCCGGCGCCCGGCCGCGGCAGCGCCTTGAGCGCGAGCGCCGCGATCGACCCGAGCATCACCCAGGCGGGCCAGAAGTAACTGCTCCCGGACGCGATCCAAACGCCGACGAGGAACAGGTTCAGGATCGCCAGGCTGCCGGCCCGGTGCGTGAAGCGGCGGCGCTTCATGGCGCGCCGGATCGCCTCGGCGCGGTCGTCGCCCTGCAGGTCGGACTCGCGCAGCGGCGGCAGCGCCACGACGCGCCAGGCGTCCAGCGCGACGACGAGCCCGATCCCGAGCAGCGGCCACGCGATCCACGGATGCTCCGGCCCGGTGAGCGCCCAGATCGCCACGAGGACGCCCGCGATCGTGGCCATCGGGAGCATCCGAAGCCGCAGCCGGCGCTGCCGGTTGCCCTGGACACGCTCCGCCTCCTCCGCGGGCAGCACGCGCGGCGACCGCGAGGCGGGCACTGCGTCGACGGCGGCAGCCGCTTGCGCCAGCGGGATCGAGGCGACCACACGCGTGCCCTCCCCGGCCGGGCTCTCCACCGCGAGCGTGCCGCTCAGCGCGCCGACGCGGTCGGCGAGCCCCTGCATGCCCGAGCCGCCCGCGAGCTCCGCCCCGCCCACGCCGTCGTCCGCCACGACGACGTCGAGGTGCCCGTCCGCCACGGCCACCGAGACCGTGGCAGAGCTTGCCTGCGCGTGCTTGCCGATGTTCGCGAGGCACTCGGAGACCACGAAGTAGGCGGCGGCCTCCACGGCGTCCGGCAGGCGCTCCCCCGGTGATGCCAACACCTCCACCGGCACGGTGGCGCGCGACGCGAGGTCGTCGAGCGCGGCGGTCAGGCCGCGGTTCGTGAGGATCGCCGGATGGATGCCGCGCGCCAGGTCGCGCAGCTCCCTGAGGGCGTGCTGCGCCTCCTCGCCCGCCTCGCGGACCAGCTCGGCCGCCGCGGGATCGCCGTCGGCCGCGCGCTGCTCCGCCATTCGCAGGTTCAGGGCGAGCGCGACCAGGCGCTGCTGGGCGCCGTCGTGGAGGTCGCGCTCGATGCGGCGGCGCTCAGCATCGGCCGCGGCGATGATGCGCGAGCGCGCGCCCTGCAGCTCGGTTACCTGGGCGGTGAGCGCGGGGTCGGCGTTCGAGCCGAGCAGCTGGGCCGCCAGCCAGCCGTGGAGCCGGCCAAGCGCGCCGAGTGCCGGGATGCCGAGGAAGAGGATGAGCGCGCCGAGCGGCATCCACGCGAGCGCCTCGCCGAGGGTGTCGATCCGCACCGACCCGAACCAGGTCCCGGCCGGAAGCGCCCAGAAGAAGGTCGGCGCGGCGAGCGTCGCGACGCCCGTGCCCAGCACGACGACCGTCAGCGTGAACGAGACGACTCCGAGCGGCAGCCGTAGCAGGAGGAAGGCCAGGTCCTTCCAGGTCGCGGGATCGGCGAGCCGCGCCGCGAAGACGCTCCACCACCGGCCGTCGACCGGGTCGGGCCTGTAAGGGCTGGGGATTTGCACGCCGGCCAGGCGGCCGATCAAGCGGCGCTCGAGCTCCGCGATCCAGCGCCACGCCCACACCGTCCCGATCAGCACAGGGATCCCGATGAGCGTGATCGCGGTGCCGAAGCCGAACGAGATAGCCGTGACGAGGAAGGTGAACTCCGCCACGCCCAGCGGCAGCGCCAGCAGCAGGTAGAGGATGCGCCCGTACGTCCGGGCGTCACGGATGCTGTCCAGAAGCCGTCTGATGGGCTCCAGGCTACGTACGCCCGGTTGCGGCGTCGATACGGACAGCCGTACCATCCCCATGTGCGCCGGCGACTCGGGATAGCCGTAGCGCTTGGCTTGCTCGTATCCGCCCCCGCGGCCGAGGCCGCACCGGGGACGCTCGACTTCCGGCAGGCGTTCGCGGGCCGCGGCGGCTACACCGAGGGCTCCGTGTCGTACGTGCGGGTCCGGCGCGAGCGCGGAGAGCTGGTTGTCCGCCGCCGGGTCCAGCACAGGGCCCGCTTCCGGATGCGCCGGCGGCTGCCGCCCGGACGTTACGTCGTCATCAGCTTCCAACGGCCGTGTGCCGGCAACTGCTCCGCGCTCGATCCACCACGCGACCGCTGTGCACGCCGAGTCCGCGTTCTCTCCGGCGGGCTCACCGAGGTGCGCGCGACGGTGCGGCCGTTCCGTGGCTGCACGATGAGCCGGAAAGCGCTGCCGGCCCGCTTCCCGTCGCGAGCACGCGTGCGGGCGGTGCAGCGCTTCCTGGCCGCCCGCGGCGGCGTCAACTCGTGGGCGATGGTCGACAGCTGGGGCCGTCTCCGCGGCTTCGCTCCGCAGCGCGTGTACGTGAGCGCGAGCCTCGTGAAGGCCATGCTGCTCGTGGCGTACCTGCGCCAGATCGGCAACCGCATGCCGGACACGGCCGAGCGGGCGTCGCTCGGCCCGATGATCACGAGCTCGTCGAACGATGCCGCCGACACGGTCTACTACCGCGTAGGCGACGCGGCGCTCTACGACGTTGCGCGGCGGGCGGGGATGCCGCGCTTCTCGGTGGCGGGCTACTGGGGCAACGCCCACTTCAGCGCCGAGGATCAGGCCCGCCTGTTCCGCCGGATCGACAGGCTCGTGCCGAAGGCCTCCCGGGCGTATGCGCGCAACCTCCTGTCCTCGATAGTGGGTTACCAGCGCTGGGGGTTCTCGCGCGTCTCGCTCGCCCACGGGTGGCGCACGTTCTTCAAGGGCGGCTGGCGAGGCACCGGCGCGGGCCGGCTCGTGCACGAAGCGGCCCTGTTCGAGCGCGGTGACACGCGCGTGTCGATGGCGGTGCTCACGGACGGCAACCCGTCACACGAACACGGCACCGAGACGCTCCGGGAGGTCGCGCGCAGGATCTTCGGGACGCGCCGAGCCGGGGGCGCGCGGAGCGGGCGCGCGACGGCGGCGCGGCCGCCCGCGAAGCCGGCCGCACGCGCGCAGGCAGACGCTCCCGAGGAGGAGGCCGGCACTCCCGCGCACCGCAGGGCCGGGCTCGTGGACGTCCACCGCTCCGCGCCCGGCATCCGTGTGCATCTCTCGTACGCCACGAGGAACAACGAGACGGGCAGGCAGCTGCCCGGCTACTGCGAGCACTGGGCGCTGATGCACGCGCGGGCGGCGTTCAGCCTGGGCCAGGTGCAGCGCTACCTGCGCCGGCGCGGCCTCGGCCTCCTCATCCTCGACGCCTACCGCCCGGTGCGCGCCACGGAGGCGCTCGTCCGGTGGGCCGAAGGGACCGGCCGCGGCCACCTCGTCGGCACCTACATCGCCCGCCGCAGCCGCCACAACACCGGCAGCGCGGTCGACATCACGCTCGTGCGCCGGCGCGACGGCAAGCGACTCCGCATGGGCGGCTTCGCGCTCGGCCCGAGCTCGCACACCTACAACGCGTCCGGCCGCATCCTCCGCAACCGGCTGACGCTGAAGAACGCGATGGAGCGCTTCGGCTTCCCGGCGTACCCCAACGAGTGGTGGCACTTCGAGCACCACATCCGCCCAGATCGGTATCTCGACCTGACCCTCGGCTGCGGCCGCCATAATTGAGGACATGCCGGAGCGCACGGACCTGCTGCGCGTAGCGCTCGCGCAGATCAACCCCACCGTCGGGGACATCCGCGGCAACGCCCGCAAGATCTCCGACTACACGGCCCGCGCCCGCGACGAGGGCGCGGCGCTCGTCGTCTTCCCCGAGCTGGCGCTCACCGGCTACCCGCCCGAGGACCTGCTGCTCAAGACCGGCTTCCTGGACGCGGCGCGAGTGGCACTCGGCGAGCTGGCCTCCCAGACCCACGGGATCGTCGCGCTCGTGGGCTATCCCGAGAGGGCCGAGGACGTTTACAACACGGCCGCGGTGCTCGCCGACGGCGAGGTCGTGGCGACCTACCGGAAGATGTACCTGCCGAACTACGGCGTGTTCGACGAGCAGCGTTACTTCCAGTCGGGCGCCGAGGCGGCGATCTTCGAGCTGAACGGCATCCCTATCGGGCTCAGCATCTGCGAGGACATCTGGGAGCCCGGTCCGCCCGCTATGACCGAGGCGCTCGCCGGCGCCCAGGTGATCGTGAACCTGTCGGCATCGCCTTACCGCGCCGGCGTGGGCGCGCGGCGCGAGCGCATGCTCGTTCAGCGCGCGGTCGACAACCTGACGGCGGTGGTGTTCGTGAACACGGTCGGAGGGCAGGACGAGCTGGTCTTCGACGGCCATAGCCTCGCCATCGACCAGGACGGCGAGCTGATCGCCCGCGCCCCTCAGTTCCAGGAGGCGCTCACCTTCTGCACGATCGACCCCCGCGCGATCACGGCAGCCCGGCTCCGCGACACCCGTCACCGAGCGAACGTCCGCCGTCAGCGCCGCACGGCGGCGATCGCGGAGCCGCCTGTCTTCACGCTGGCGAGCGTGGCCACCGAGCCGCTCGATGACGCCGAGGTGGTGTCCGGCGAGCTGGCAGGCACGGTTGAGGGGGACGCCGAGGTGTACGCGGCGCTCCGAACCGGGCTGCACGACTACGCCGAGAAGAACGGCTTCAGGCAAGTCGTGATAGCGCTCTCGGGCGGAATCGACTCCGCGCTCGCCGCGCTGATCGCGGTGGACGCGCTCGGCCCCGAGCGCGTGACGTGCGTGTCGATGCCGTCGCCGTACTCGAGCGAGGGCACGCGGGCCGACGCGCGCACGATCGCCGAGAACCTCGGCGTGGACTTCCGCGAGATCGGGATCGAGGGCGTGATGGGGGCGTACGACGAGATCCTGCGCGAGGCCTTCGAGGGGCGCGAGCCCGACGTGACGGAGGAGAACCTCCAGGCGCGCATCCGCGGGAACGTCGTCATGGCGCTCTCGAACAAGTTCGGCTGGCTCGTGCTCGCCACGGGCAACAAGTCCGAGCTGTCGGTGGGCTACGCCACGCTCTACGGCGACATGGCCGGCGGCTTCGCCGTGCTGAAGGACGTGCTGAAGACCCAGGTCTACAGCCTGACCCGCTGGCGCAACGAGCGGGCGGGCCGCGAGCTGGTGCCGGCCTCGGTGCTCGAGCGGCCGCCGTCCGCGGAGCTCCGCGCCGAGCAGCGCGACGACCAGTCGCTCCCGCCCTACGACGTGCTGGACAAGATCCTCGAGGGCTACGTCGAGGAGGACCTCGACGCGATCGAGCTCGTTCACCGCGGCCTGCCGGCGGCCGAGGTCGAGCGCGTTATCCGGATGGTCGATCGCGCCGAGTACAAGCGCCGCCAGGCGCCGCCCGGCATCAAGATCTCGACGAAGGCGTTCGGGCGCGACCGGCGGCTGCCGATCACGAACCGCCACGAGACGACGACGGACCCCACCGAGCGGCGACTCAGGGCGCTGACGTAGGTGCGCGCCGGCGCCACAGCGGCCGGCTCATTCAGCTCGCCGCTCTGGGGCGTGGCTCTCGCCGTCCCGCTCGGCGGCCTCATCCTGCTGCTCGCGGCGCCCGGCGCCGACTTCGAGTGGGAGCACCCTCCCTCCCACTTCTGGCTCGTGCTCGGCACCGCGGCAATCAGCACCGCGCTCGCGTACGCCACCAGCGGCATCGCGGTGCGGCGCGCGGATGCGCGGCTGTTCCTGATCTCGCTCTCGTTCCTGGCCGCCGCGGGCTTCCTTGGCCTTCACGCGCTCGCCACGCCGGGCACGCTTCTCGACGGCCCGAACCAGGGCTTCACCGTCGCCACGCCGGTCGGGCTCCTGATCGCCGCGCTGTTCGCGGGCTGGTCCGCGCTTCCGCTCCCTCCGCCGCGCGCAGAGGCGGTCATGCGCCGCGCCCGCGCGCTGCGCGCCGGGCTGCTCCTCGTCATGGCGGCGTGGGCCGGGCTGTCGCTCGGCTCGGTGGCTCCCCTCGACGACCCCACGCCGGTCGAGCGCGCCAGCGGTGTCCTGGTCGTGCTCGCCGTTGTCGCGGTGCTGCCCTACGCCTTCGCCGCATGGCGCTACGGCGGGGCCGCGCTGAGGACGCGGAGCGTGATGGTCGCCGTCGTGGCGGGCGCGTTCACGCTGCTCGCCGAGGCGATGATCGCCGTCGCGGTGTCGCGCAGCTGGCACGCGAGCTGGTGGGAGTGGCACGTGCTGATGCTGATCGCCTTCGGCGCGATCGCCTACAGCGCCCGCCGGGAGGAGGGCGAGGAGCGCTTCAGCGACCTCTATCTCGACCAGACCGCCGCCGGCAAGCGCGAGGTGAGCGTCATGTTCGCCGACCTCGAGGGCTTCACCTCGTTCTCGGAGGGACGCGACCCGCGCGAGGTGTCGGAGATGCTGAACACGTACCTGCGCGTGGCGATCCCGCCGATCGTCCGCGAGCACGGCGGGGAGATCGACCGCCTGATCGGCGACGCGATCATGGCCACCTGGGGCACCCGCGGCGACCAGCCCGACCATGCCGCCCGCGCGGTGAGGGCGGCCCTGGCGGTGCAGCGGGAGACCTCACGGATCGCCGAGGAGCACCCCGGCTGGCCGCGCTTCCGCGCCGCCGTGAACACCGGCGAGGCGCTCGTCGGAGTGCTCGGCGCGGAGAGCGGGCGGAGCTACACCGTGATCGGCGACACCGTGAACCTCGCCGCGCGGCTCGAGAGCCAGGCGCCGGCCGGACGGGTGGTGATCGGGGCCTCGACGCGGCGAGCCGCGCCCGGCACACGCGTGCAGGCGCTCGAGGCGATCCAGGTCAAGGGCCGCGGCGCGCCCGTGGACGCGTACCTCGTGGAGGACTCCGTCAGCTCTTCGGTACGGGCCTGACGGCCATCGTGATGCGCGACGATGCGAGCAGGCGGTCCTCGTCGTCAGTGAAGCGGACATCCCAGACCCACGTGGTCCGGCCGCGATGGATCGGCGTCGCCTCGGCGTGCACGCACCCCTCCGTGGCGGGCCGGAAGAAGCTCGTGGAGTTCGACTGGCCGACCGCGAAGTTGCCGTCGCCCTCCACCGCGAGGTGGGTGGTCGTCGCCACCAGCGACTCGCCGAAGGCCGCGTACGCGCCGCCGTGCACGAGGCCGAACGGCTGCTGGACGCGCTGCTGGACGGGAAAGCGCCCGCGGCAGCGCTCGGGGCTTGCCTCGATCAGCTCGAAGCCGAGCAGATCGTCCAGCGTGCCTGGAGCCGGGTAGCGCCGAACCGGCGAGTCCATTCCGGCGGGCACACTACAGTTCCCCCGGAAATGGCCACCTTCGATCAGCTCTCGCCCGAGCAGCGAGCGATCGTCGAGCTCGTCCTGCGCCAGGGGAAGACCTACGCCGAGCTCGCCGAGATGCTGAAACTGCCGGAGCCGCGCGTGCGCGAGCTCGCCCGCGACGCGCTGGTGGAGCTGGCGCCCGTGAGCGTGCGCGGGGTCGAGGAGGACTGGCGCGGCCAGCTCGCCGACTACGTGCTCGGCCAGCAGGCGGGCCCCGAGGCCACCGCGACGAAGGGCCACCTGAGGCGCTCCGAGGCGGCCCGCAGCTGGGCCCGCTCGCTGCTCGACTCGCTCGAGCAGTTCTACGAGAACGGCTCCGTTCCGTCGATCCCCGACGGCGAGCGCGGCAGGGCCGCGCGGCGCTCCCAGGCGGCGGCCGCGCCCGCACGCGGCGAAGCCGGCCGGACGCGGCCCGCTCTGAACGTGACGGACCCCGTGACGCGCCGCCGGCTGCTAGCGGGCGCCGGGGCGCTCGCGCTCGTGCTGCTCGCCCTGCTCGTGTGGCCGGTCGGCCTCCTGACGGGCGACGACGAGGACCCGAGCAGCGCGGACACCACCGAGCCGGCCGCCCAGGGCACCGGCGGCCAGGGCCAGCAGGCGGCGGAGGGCGGGCCGGCGGGCATCGCGATCGTGGTCGAGCAGGACGGCAAGAAGCAGCTGCTCGTGCAGGCCGCGAGGCTGGACCCGAGCGGACGGAGCGAGGGCTACTACGTGTGGCTCTACAACAGCCAGGGCGACTCGAAGTCGCTCGGCGGCCAGGTCACGGACCAGCAGGGCAACTACCAGGCGATCGGCGATCTCCCTGCCGACTTCCGCGATTACCGCTCCATCGACGTGACGCGTCAGCGCATCGGCAACGACCAGAACATCAAGCACTCGGGCGAGTCGGTCCTGCGCGGCCCAATGCCGAGGCTGCGCAAGGTCCAGGCCCAGGGCAACCAGCCGGCCGCGCTCGGCCAGACGGTCCTCCAGCCCCCCGGCTAGCGCCTTTGCGGCAAGCCGCGGGCGGTGCCCGCGGCGCAGCGCTGGTTTCAGGGCAGGAGCTTGCCGGGGTTCATGATCCCGGCGGGGTCCAGGCGCTCCTTCGCCGCGCGCAGCAGCTCCACGCCGAGCTCGCCTACCTCCGCGCGCATCCACCGGCGGTGGTCGCGGCCGACGGCGTGGTGGTGGGTGATCGTCCCGCCGCCGGCCACGATCGCCTCCGAGGCGGCGGTCTTCGCCGCGCGCCACTGGGCGAGTGCGTCCTCCTCCTGGCGGGCCAGGAAGGTGAAGTAGAGCGAGGCGCCCGACGGGTAGAGGTGCGACACGTGGCACATCACCAGCGGCGGCGTACCGCGACCCGAGAGCGACGTGCGGAGCGCCTCGCCGACCGCGTGGTGCAGCGCGCCGAGCTTCGCCCAGGTCGTGGCGGTCTCGAGCGTCTCCACGAGCACGCCCCGGTCGAGCAGCTCGTCGCGCAGGTAGGGGCCGGCGTAACGGCTCCGCAGCCAGGCACCGCCGGGCCGGTGCCCGAGCGCGACCCCGCCGCCGGCCCGCAGAAGGGCGCCGGTGCGCCGGCGGCGGTCGTCCACCTCCTCCTCGCTGCCCTCGAAGCCGACGATCGCGATGCAGCCGCCCCCGTGGCCGCGCATCCGCAGGTAGCGGCGGCCCAGCTTCTCGGCTGTGCTTCCCGTTGACGCGAGCGCCATGGTGAGGCGCGTTTCCGTCTCGTCCGAGAGCCGGTTCACGTCCGCGGAGGCGCCGGCCTGCTCCATCACCCGGAACGCGTCGCAGCCCTCCGCGAAGGTGGCGAACGACCAGCCCTCGTAGCGGCGCGCGGCGGGCGCGGGCCGGACGCGCAGGGTCGCCTCGCAGATCACGCCGAGCACGCCCTCGGAGCCCACCACCAGCTCGCGCAGGCTGGGCCCCGCGGCCGACGCCGGCACGGCCCGGGTGGCGAGCTCGCCGGCCGGGGTCACGCAGCGCACTGCCTCGACGAGCTCGTCGATGCGCCCGTACCCGGTCGACGCCTGCCCCACGGAGCGGGTGGCGACCCAGCCGCCCACGGTCGAGTACTCGAACGACTGCGGGAAGTGGCCCAGCGTGAGGCCCTGCTCGCGCAGGCGCCGCTCCGCCTCGGGGCCGAGCAGCCCCGCGTCGAGCCGCGCTGTGAGCGACGTGCGGTCCACCTCGACGGTCGACGCGAGCCGGCCCAGGTCGAGCGTGACGACCCCCGCCATCCCGTCGCGCACCGGCTCGACGCCGCCCACGACGCTCGTCCCGCCCCCGAACGGCACCACGCCGATCCGGTGCTCGGCGCACGCCGCCAGCACGGCGCTCACCTGATCGACCGAGCCGGGGAGCACGACGCCGTCCGGCGCGCTTCCCGCGTCGCCCGAGCGGATCCGCACGAGGTCGGGGTAGGAGCGGCCTACCGCGTGGCGGATGCGGATCTCGCGGTCGTCGCGCACCTGCTCGGCGCCCACAGCGGCCGCGAGCCGCTCCCGCGCCGGTTCCGGCAGCCGACCGTCCCGGGCGCTCACCTGCTCGAGCGGCACCGGCGACCTGCGCGTCGCGGGATCCGTGCCCAGCTCGTCGCGGAGGAGCGCCTCCGCAGCAGCGGGGAGCGGGACGGCGTGCCCGTCCTCGCCCCAGCCCCACCAACGCATCAGCCTGGCTCTCCGAACAGGCCTGCCAGCCCCTCCAGGGCCAGCTCCGCCTGCCGCGCGGCCGCCGCCCGAAGCTGAAACGGGCTGAAGCGCGCCCAGCCGCGCGGGCTCTGGGCGAGGGTCAGCCGCACGCGCGTGCCGGCCCTATCCGGCTCGAGGTCCAGCGCGACCGTCGACTCCGAGAGCAGGCGCTCGAAGGGCGAGGCCTCCACCTCGTGCCTCCAGAGGAGTCGCTCGGGCTCATCCGCGTCGACAAGGCTGTAGTCCGCGCGCACCTGCTTGCCCTTCGGCGAGACGAGCACCGTGGTCCATGCCTCGCGGCTCGCGTCCTCCACGCGCGTCACGCCGGGCCACCAGGCGGGCAGCCGCATC
>DASSVP010000005.1:0-26556 GCA_035705985.1 Thermoleophilaceae bacterium | reverse complement strand
TGGACCCGAGGGGGTGCCCGAGCGCGATCGCGCCGCCGTTCACGTTCACCCGATCCATGTCCGGCTCGAGCTCGCGGCGCCAGGCGGCGACAACGGACGCAAACGCCTCGTTGATCTCCACGAGGTCGATGTCGTCCATCTGCATGCCGTTGCGGCCGAGGAGCTTCTTCGTGGCCGGGATCGGGCCCGTGAGCATGATCACCGGGTCCACGCCGACCGTCGTCTGGTCCACGATCCGCGCCCGCGGCTTGAGGCCGAGCGACTCGGCCTTCGTCCGCTCCATGAGCAGCACCGAGGCTGCGCCGTCCGAGATCTGCGACGAGTTGCCGGCCGTGATCTTCCCGTCCTCCTTGAAGGCCGGCTTCAGCTCCGACAGCTTCTCGATGCTCGTGTCCGGACGGATGCCCTGGTCGGTCACATAGGTGTCGCCGTTCACCGCGAACGGGACGATCTCGCGCTCGAAGCGGCCCTCCTCGGTCGCCTGGGCGGCATGCTGGTGCGAGCGGAGGCCGATCTCGTCCAGCTCCGACCGCGGGATCTCCCACTTGTCCGCGATCATCTCGGCGGAGATCCCCTGCGGGACGAGGTTGTACTTCTCGAGGATCTCGGGCGGCCACGGGGAACCCACGTCGTCGACCCACTTGAAGCCCACGCCCATCGGGATGTGGCCCATGTGCTCGACGCCCGAGCCGATCGCCACGTCGTGCACGCCGGAGGCGATCAGCGCGGCGGCGAAGTTCACGGCCTGCTGCGCGGAGCCGCACTGGCGGTCGACTGTGGTGGCCGGGGTCTCGACCGGGAGGCCGGCCTGGAGCCACGCGTTGCGGCCCACGTTGAACATCTGCTCGCCGTACTGCTGCACGCAGCCCGTGATCACGTCCTCCACCTCGGAGGGCTCGATCCCGGCGCGCTCGATGACCTCGGAATAGGTCTTGCCGAGCAGCTCGTTCGGGTGTGTGTCCTTGTAGTAGCCCTTCTCCGGATGGCCGCGCCCGATGGGCGTCCGGACGGCCTCGACGATGACTACCTCGCGCTCGTTCCCGTTTCGCATGTGGTAAGCGTACTGATTGACTGTCCAGTCAACCAAGAGGGCGGATGTGGCACATCAGCTGGGAATAGTGGGAAGCGGGGCAATCGCCCGCGGGCTCTCGAGGGCGGCGGCGGACCATCACGAGGTCGTCGTATGGGCGCGCAGCCAGGCCTCCGCGGAGCGCGCCGCCGAGAAGGTCGGAGACGCCAACGTGGTCACTGACCTGGAGGCGCTGCGCGACTGCGACATCGTGGTCGAAGCCGTGGCCGAGGACACCGCGGTGAAGTGCGAGATCCACGGGAAGCTCGGAAAGCTGCTGCCAACCGAGGCGATCCAGGCGACCACAACCTCATCCCTGTCCGTGGCCGAGCTCGCGGCCGCCAGCGGCCGTCCGGACCGCTTCGGCGCGCTCCACGTCTTCAACCCGGTGGAGAAGATGAAGCTCGTCGAGCTGTCGTTCCCGAACGAGGCCACAGCTGAGACCAAGCTGGAGCTCCACCGCCTCTGCGAGCGACTCGAGAAGACGCCCGTCGAGGTGCCCGACTCGCCCGGCTTCGTCGTGAACAAGCTGCTCTTTCCCTTCCTGTTCGACGCCGTGCGGCTGCTCGAGCGCAACGGCCTCGAGCCCGAGGCGATCGACACGTGCATGAGACTCGGGGCGGGCCACCCCATGGGACCGCTGGCGCTGCTCGACTTCGTGGGGCTCGACGTCTCGGCCGCAATCGGCGAATCGATCGGCGCGGAGGTGCCGCAGCGGGTCTACGACCTGATCGAAGAGGGCCGGCTCGGCCGGAAGGCGAAGGCCGGCTTCTACGACTACGAGTAGGGCGCGGGGCGGACCCGCGCGCTCAGGTCCCAGACCACGTCCGCCTCGCCGATGCCCTGCCGCTCGGCCAGGTCGGCGACCCGCTCCCACGGCAGTGTGGCCTCTGGAAGGTCGTCCCAGCGGGCCAGGTCCAGCGCTTCGAGCGCAGCCGCCAGCGCGGGGCCGCGCTCCTGCTGCTCCCGGGCGAGAGCCCTTAACGCATCGCGCTGCGAATCGCTGAGCTTCACGCACCACATGCCGGGGAGACCTCCTCCTCCGAGAAGCACCGTTGGCGCGAAGCTAGCCCCGGGGGCGGACGGATTTGTCCCTCGGACGCGCGGGCCTACTGCTCTGACGCGCGGCGTTCTATCTCGCGCGGCGTGGACGCGGCCTGCTCGACGGGGCGAACGATCGTGGTGCCGTCGGCGGGACGCTCCTCGCCGCGGGCCTCGTGGTCGCGGATCCGGACGGCCTCGACGCGGTTCTCGCGTACGGCTTCCACGCGCAGCGAGTAGCCGTTCGCCTGCACCATGTCACCGCGCTTCGGCAGGCGGCCGAGCTCGCCGAACACGAACCCGCCCACCGAGTTGTAGGCCTCGGAGTCCACGGGCAGGTCCAGGCCGTAGTCGGTCAGGTCGGTGATCGGCACGTGCCCGCGCACCCACCAGTCGCCGTTCGCGAGCCGTCGAACGCCGGCGACGGCAGGATCGGTCTCGTCGGCGATCTCGCCCACGACCTCCTCGATGATGTCCTCCACGGTCACGATGCCGGCCGTCCGCCCGTACTCGTCCACCACGACGGCCATCGACGCGCGCTCGCGCTGAAGGTCGGCGAGCAGGTCGTCGAGCGGCTTCGTCTCCGGCACGATCAGCGCGTCCTTCACGCTGCTCTCGATCGAGGCGTCGGGCCCCTCGTTCATCACCTTGCGCGCGAGCGAGTTCACGTGGATGACGCCCTTGATCCGGTCGGTGTTTCCCTCCTCGGTCACCACAAGACGCGTATGGCCCGAGTCCACCGCGCGCCGGAGCGCCGCCTCGGCCGTCTCGGACACGTCCACCGTCACCACCGCCGGGATCGGCGTCATCACCTGGCGCGCCTGCTGCTCGTGCAGGTGGAAGACACCGGAGAGCATCCCCGCCTCGCCCGGGTCGAGCTTCCCGCCGCGGCTGCTGCGCGCGATGATCAGCTTGAGGTCCTCGGACGAGCTGATCTCCTCGAACTCGGCGCGAGGATCGACCCCCAGGAGCCGCAGGATCCAGTTCGAGGCGGTGTTCAGCAGCCAGATCAATGGCTTGAAAATGCGCCGGAACAGCTCGAGCGGGCGCGCCGTCCAGATGGCGGTCCGCTCCGCGTGGACGATCGAGTAGATCTTGGGAACCTGCTCGCCGACCGTGATGTGCAGCGCTGTCGTGATCAGGTAGGCGAGCGTGATCGAGATCGCGAGCGACAGGTTGTGCGAGATCGCCGTCCCGAACGCGTCCTCGAACAGCGCCGCGATCGCGGGCTCGCCCAGGAAGCCGATGCCGAGCGAGGCCATCGTGATGCCGAGCTGACAGGCCGACAGGTACTCGTCGATGTGCTCGATCTGCTTGAGCACGAGCGCGGCGCCCTTGCGGCCCTCGTCGCGCATGGCTTCCACGCGCCCCTGAGAGGCACGCACGAGCGAGAACTCCGCGGCGACGAAGAGTCCGTTCAGGGCGACCAGGACGGCGACGCCGAACAGGAGGAGCAGCTCGGTCATCTCAGACCGGGCTTCTTCTGGCTACTTCGAGGAGGATCGTCGTCGCTCATGCGGTGACGCGGGCGAATTTAGCAGCTAGTCCAGCGCATCAATGCGGCGCGCAAGCTCGAAGTCACCCTCCGTCAGGCCCCCCTCGCTGTGTGTCGTGATGGTCACCGCGACGGTCTTCCAGGAGATCTCCAGATCGGGGTGATGATTCATCTCCTCGGCCTCCGGGGTCAGCCTGTTCACGAAGTCCACAGACCCCTTGAAATCGCCCCTGTCGAAGCTCTTCACGATCGCCTCGCCGTCGCGCTCCCAGCCGTCGAGACCGGACAGCCGCTCCTCGATATCTCCCTCGCTCAGACGTGCCATCCTCGTCTCCGTGCGTATCGCCTCACTGGTCCCGTCCGCGACCGAGATGCTGTTCGCGCTCGGCCTCGGCGACCGCGTCGCCGCGGTCACGCACGAGTGTGACTACCCGCCCGGGGCCGAACAACTCCCCCACCTCACGCGCAGCGTGATTCCGGAGGGCCTGGGCGCCGCCGAGATCGACGCGGCCGTGCGCGAGCGCACCGGGCGCGGCGAGGCGCTCTACGAGCTGGACGCGCGCACGCTCGAGGAGCTGGAGGTGGACCTGATCGTGACGCAGGCGGTCTGCGAGGTCTGCGCGGTCTCGTTCGACGACGTCCAGGCGGTTGCCGAGCGACTGCCGACGCAGCCCGAGGTGATCTCACTCGATCCGTCGACGCTCGGCGAGGTGCTCGCCGACGTCCCGCGCCTCGCCTCCGCGGCGGGCGCCGACGAGGCCGGCGAGCGGCTCGCGAGCGAGTCGGCCGAGCGGATCGCCGCCGTCGAGCGCGCGGTTGAGAGCGCGCCGCGGCCGCGCGTGGCCGCGCTCGAGTGGCTCGACCCGGTTTTCATCGGCGGGCACTGGGTGCCGCAGATGATCGAGCTAGCCGGCGGCGAGGACCTGCTAGGGCAACCGGGCGAGAGGTCGCGGAGCGTGGACTGGGAGGAGGTCGAGGCGACCCGGCCGGAGGTGGTCGTGTCGATGCCGTGCGGGCTCTACGCCGAGGAGGCGGCCGCAGAGACGATGCGCCACCGCGAGCGGCTGGCCGCGCTCGGCGCCCGGGTCATCGCGGTGGACGCCGCGGCGTACTTCTCGCGGCCCGGGCCGCGCCTGGTGGAGGGCGTCGAGCTGCTCGGCCACCTGCTGCACCCGGAGCTCGTCCCGGCGCCGCCGACACGGCGCTCGATCGAGCTGGACGTCACGCCCTAGCCGTACTGCGCGATCGAGATCGCGACCGCGGCCACACCGAGCGCGGCGACCGCCGCCTCGGGCAGGTATCTCGGCACCCCGCGGCGCCCTTCGAGCTCCTCGAGCACGAACGCGGCGACGAACCCGCCGGCGAGCCCTCCGATGTGGCCCCCGATCGAGATGTTCGGAATCGTGAAGGTGATCAGCAGGTTGAGCCCGAGCCAGAGGCCGAGGCCGCTCTCCCAGAGGCCGATGCCGCGGTTGCGCGCGACGATGATGGCCGCGCCCATCAGGCCGAACACCGCGCCCGAGGCGCCGGCCGACTCCTCAGCCGAGAACAGCAGCACGCCGAGCGAGCCGCACAGGAGCGCGACGAAGTAGATCAGCGCGAAGCGCCAGCGGCCGAGGACGGGCTCGAGCATCGTTCCGAGGATCCAGAGCGCGAGCATGTTCGCCGCGAGGTGGAACGGCCCGCGGTGGATGAAGCCGCTGGTCACCAGCCGCCACAGGTCGCCGTCGGCGAGCTGCTGCCGCGACAGCTCCCAGGAGTCCTCGAGCGTGCCGCCGCCGCGCCCGATGTCGCCACCGAAGATTGCCGCGAGGCCCACGACCACGTTGATCCCGATGAGGATGTAGGTGAGCGTCGGGTCGTCCGTGATCGCCCGCATCGTGCGCACCTTGGTGCTCTGCCGCGCGCACTCCGGGCAGCGCATCCCGACCGGTGTGGAGGTCATGCAGTCCGGGCAGATCGGCCGCTCGCAGTTCGAGCAGCGGACCCCGGTCTCCCGGTTGGGATGCCTGTAACAGGTCTCCACGGCTGGGCCGGGACCCTAGCTACAGGGGCACACTGACAATCGGGTCTTCGCTGGGCACCGTTGCGCCACCCCTTGCCTCTCGCGTCACGTAGACGCCGTCGGCGTCAGCGACCTCCCTCAGGTCCACCTCGCCTCTCCCGGTCGCGCCGACCTCGAAGGTCCGGGCGGGGACCAGCTCGTCGCCGTGTTGCAGCCAGACCTGGTAGACGCGTCGCGCCCCGGGGTCCGGCATGTCGTGGAGGCGCAGTGTCGCGCTGCCATCGTCGATGCGGAGGCTGCCGCCGGCACGCGGCATCGCCTCGTCGACGGTCGCGGCGATGGTGCGTGGGTCGTCGCCGCCGCCGAGCTGCGACACCCCGATTCCGATCAGCAACCCGACCGCCGCGGCGACCAGCACCGGGCGCAGCAGAGGCCGGCGCCCGCGGGCGCGGGAGGGCTCGACCTCCGCCATCAGCGCCGCCTTCAGCCGCGCCGGCGGCTCGACCTGCTCCACCGAGCCCGGCAGCACGGCCGCGGCCGGCCTCAGGCGCTCGACCTCCCGCCGGCACTCGTCGCACCAGCGCAGGTGGCGCTCGAAAGCGCGCCGCTCCCGCCCGTCGAGCGCGTCGAGCAGGTATGCGCCCACGTCCTCCGCGAAGCGTGCGTGATCGCCCTTCATGCCACTCCCTCCGCGAGCTCGCGCCGCATCTTGTCCAGCCCCAGCCGCATGCGGCCCTTCACGGTCCCGACCGGCTCGTCCAGCAGCTCCGCGATCTGACTGTGCGTGAACCCGCCGAAGTACGCGAGCTCGATCGTCCGGCGCTGCTCCGCGGGCAGGACCTCGAGTGCCCCGCGCACGGTGCGCGCCTCGTCGCGCCGCGCCACCTCGACATCGGTCCGCTCCGGCGCCTCCTGCTCCTCCAGCACCACCTCGAGCGGCTCTCGGCGGCGGTCGTGCACCGCGCTGCGCCGCAGCCCGTCGATCGCCCGGTTGCGCACGATGCCGAGGATCCACGTCCGCACGCTGCCGCGCGTCTGGTCATAACGCAGCCGGCTTCGCCAGATCGAGATGAGCGCCTCCTGCACCACGTCCTCGGCAGCCGCCTGACGGCCCACGATCCGGTACGCAAGCGAGTACGCCGCCCCGCCGTGGCGGTCGTAGAGCAGCTCGAAGGCACGCGGGTCGCCGCGCTGCACCAGCTGCATCACCTCCTCGTCGGCCAGATCGCGGATGTCGCCTGCCATTCCCGCTTTCCTACGCGCGAAGGGCCGATTCGGATGATCCCGGCGGCGTGATTGCTGCGAAGTAGGGGAAGAACAGAAGTAACCGACTAGGAGCATCTCTCATGGCAGAACGCTCTCCTGCGCAGGTATTCGGCCTGGTCGTCGGCATCACTCTCGTCGCCGCCGGAATCCTCGGCTTCTTCTACAACGCCAGCTTCGGCACCGGCGACGGAACGGAGCGCGACGCCGTGCTCGGCATCCTCGACGTCAACGCGTGGCACAACATCGTGCACATCGCGACCGGCGGCATCGCGCTGGCGCTGGCCGGCTCGTACAGCGGCTCGCGCGTGTACGCGATCGCGTTCGGCGTGGTCTACCTGCTCGTCACGGCGCTCGGCTTCATCGCGGGCGACGGCGACGAGATCTTCAATCTCATCCCCGTGAACACCGAGGACAACATCCTGCACCTGCTGCTCGGCAGCGCCGGGATCGGCGCGGGCCTCGCGACACCGGCTCGCGAGCAGCGCGGAACCGGCGCGCGGCCGGCGACCGGCGCGGCGTAGTTGCGCAAGCCGCGGGCGTGCCCGCGGCGCGGCGATGCTTACCCCCTGAGGCGCTTCTCGATGTCGTCCGCAACGCCGCGGAGCGACTTCTCGAGCGCGTGCAGGCCGGTGGCCTGACGCTTCTTCTGCTGCTGGCGGGCGCGGACGAGGACGAGCCCGCCGGCAGCGACGCTGCCCACCACGATGGCGGCGGCGGGGCGCGCCCAGTTGCGCGGGTCGCGCATGGCGGAGAGCTCCCAGTCGGCGAGCTCGATCGCGGCCGCGTCCGTGAGCTCGGTGAGCCCGCGCTCGAGGCGGTCGCTCAGCGCCTCCGGCGGCTCCACCGGCACCAGCGCGCTGCGCAGGAGCTGTTCGACGCGGTCACTCATCGTCGCCCTCCAGGCTCTCCTCGAGCTGCTTGATGGCTCTGTGGATCAGCACCTTCGTGGCCCCCTCGGATCGTCCGAGCGCTCGCGCGATCTCGCGGTTGTCCATGTCGAGCGCGAAGCGCATGATCAGCGCCTCGCGGCGGTCCTCCGGAAGCTTCGCCACGCCCTCGAGCACCTCCTTCACCTCCTCGCGGCCCTCCACGAGCCGCTCCGTGCCGAGCGGCTCGTGCAGCACGCTCGCATCGTCCAGCTGCGTGACCGGACGGCGCGAGCGATCGCGGTAGAAGTTCGCGGCGAGGTTGTGGGCAATGCGGATCAGCCACGGCCGGAGCGGCCGGCCGGCCGACTCGCGCTGCGCGCGCTCGAAGTGGCGGTACGCCTGGAGGAATGTCTGCTCCGTGAGGTCCTCGGCGTCGTGGTGGTTGCCCACCCGGTAGTAGGCGTAGGAGTAGACGTCGCGCAGATGCGCCTTGTAGAGGTCGGTGAAGTCGCGGTCGAGCCGCTGCTTGTCTGTCACTGCCTCCACTCCGCACGGAGCCTACCCCCGCAGTTACGCCGCGTGGGTGCGGCGCCGGGACGGACTTGCGGACTGGACGCTCTCGAGCCACTGCTCCGGCGAGGCGTCGCCGCCGAGCACGCGACCCAGGCCGGTGGTCACCGGGGCGTGGATGCCCTCGCGCTCGAACGCGCTCGCGAGGAGCGGCACGGTGGCGAGCGACTCGGCCGTCTGGTCGAGCGACGCCTCGACCTGGCCGGCCGACACGCCCGCGCCCACCATCTCGCCGGCGCGACGGTTGCGGCTGCCCTCGGCGATCGCGGTGGCGACGAGGTCGCCGGCGCCGGCCAGCCCGGCGAAGGTCTCGCTGCGGCCGCCGCTCGCCACGGCCAGCTCGTGGATCTCCGCGAAGATGCGGCCCGCGGCGGCGCCGGCGAGATTCGCGCCGCGCGGCGCCGCGGCGGCGGTCGCCAGGGCGGCGGCGTTCTTCGCGCAGGCCGCCAGCTCCGTGCCGGTCACGTCGTCGGTGGCCTCCACGGTCAGCCCGCCCGCGTCGAGCATGTCGTGCAGCTGGCGGCGAAGGTCGGCGTCGCGAGTGGCCACCACGACGGAGGCGCCGTACATGATCGCCTCGCGCGCGTGCGCGGGACCGGCGAGCGTGGCGATCGCGCGCGCCGGGACGCGCTCCGAGACGTAAGCGGCGGGCGTCGTGCCGAGCGGCGGCACCAGGCCCTTCGACGCCACCAGCACGGCCGAGCGGTCGCCCATGCGCGCGCCGATCTCGCCGACCGCGGCCGGCAGGCTGGCGCACGGCACGGCCAGCACCACGAGGTCGACTCCGGCGAGCTCGATCTCGGGCACAGTCTTCACATCCACGCGGCTCTCGAGCGGGACGCCGGGGAGGTAGCGCGTGTTCTCGCGGTCGGCGCGCAGCGCCTCGGCCTGCGCGGCGGTGCGGCAGCCGAGCTGCACCTCTAGGCCGGCGCGGGCCAGGACCGCCGCGGCGGCCGTCCCCATCGAGCCGGCGCCCACGACGGCGGCCGTGCGAAGCGGCGGCAGCCCGCCCAGCCACTCCCACTGGAGGCCGACGCACGGCCAGATGCGCTCGGTGACCTCGCCGGCCAGGAACGGTGACGGATCGTCCACACGCGGGAAGGTGAGCGCGGGCCCGCAGCGTATGTGCACCTTGACCGGCTTGATGCGCCAGCCGCGGCGGGCGCGCTCCGAGCCGGTGACGGCGATCGGCACGACCGGCTTGCCGCTCTGGAGGGCGAGGCGCCCGACCCCGCGGCGCGGCCGCGCGAGCGACCCCGTGCGGATGCGGGTGCCCTCGGGGAAGATCACGACGGCCTGCTCGCGCTCGAGCAGGGCGCGCGCTGTCTCCATCGACTCCTCGTCCGATGCACCCCGGTTGATGGGAAACGCGCCCATGCAGTTGAGGAACCAGCCGATCAGCGGCTTCCTGAAGAGCTCGCGCTTCGCCACGAAGTAGATCGGCCGGCCGATGCAGCAGCCGATCGCGAACGGGTCGAGGAAGCTTCGGTGGTTCGACGCGAGGATCACGCCGCCTTCGGGCACGTGCTCCGTGCCGAGCCGCCGGAGCCGGAAGTAGAGGAGGATCGCGGGCTTCAGCACCCAGCGGGCCGGCCAGTACACGAGCGGGTTCACGCCGCGGCGGCGAGTGCGCTCGTGGTAGAGCTCGAGGGGACGCGAGGCCATCGTCGAGATGTACCCGGGTCGCCAAGTCCCGTTACGCTGCGAACGATGGAGCTTCGGAGACTACGGGGAGGGGCCCTGGCGGGGGCCGCGGCCGCAGCGGCCTGGGCCGCACAGCAGCCGCTCGACAAGCGCGTGTTCGGCTCGCGCTACGACGACGTGGAGCTGCTCGGAAAGCTCGTCACGCGCGGCGCGGCGTGGCCGGCGGCCGGACTCGTCCTGCACATGACGAACGGCGCGATGTTCGGCGCGGTGTATGCGCTCGCGCGCCCGCTCGTGCCGGCGCCGCCGCTCGCCGCGGGCGTCGCGGCAGGCCTGGCCGAGCACTTCGGCTTCTGGCCGCTCGGCGTGCTCGTCGACCGCCACCACCCGGCCCGCGACGACCTCGAGCCGCTCCAGGGCAACCGCCGCGCGTTCGCCCAGGCCGCCTGGCGCCACGTGCTCTTCGGCGTCGTCCTGGCCGAGCTGGAGCGTCGCCTCAACGACGTCGCCGAGTACGAGCCACTCGAGAAGATCCCGGCCTCCTCGAACGGCCATGGGAACATCGAGCAGGCGGCGGTCGGCGCAAGCGAGTCCTAGACTCGGTCGCGTCGCGCCGGAGTAGCTCAGCTGGTAGAGCAGCTCACTTGTAATGAGCAGGCCGTCGGTTCGAGTCCGACCTCCGGCTCCTGAAACGACGCGGGCCCCGCGTCGACGCGGGGCCCGTGGTCGTCAGTCCGTTGCGCCTGCGCGCGGCGGCGTGGCTATACGGCGCGCCGGTTGCCGCCCCAGCGGTTTCCGAAGCCGAAGCCCCCGCTCGGGATGCCGGCGATCAGCACGAGGATCGCGCCGATGATTCCGACGAGCGGCGAGATAAGGGCAGCCAGGATCAGGTAGACCAGCACGGCCACCAGCACTGTCAGCAGGATTCCAACCATTTCTCCTCCTTGGGTCAGCGCCTGGTCCTTCGGCGCTCCCAGGAAGTACCCGCCCCCGCGGCGCGTTTAAACGGTTTAGAAATCAGCGTCCTACAGCAGCACTTCGCGCGAGCTGAGGTGCGCGCCGACCTTGCGCTTCACCCTCTGGAGCGCGTTGTCCACCGTCTTCGTGTCGCAGTCGAGCCGCTCGGCGATCGCCTCGTAGCTGTGGCCGTCGAGGTAGAGCGACAGGACGGAGCTCTCCAGCTCGGACAGCACGCTCGACAGGCAGGCCACCAGGCTGTGCAGCTCCTCGGAGGAGATCACCTGGTTCACCGGGTCGTGCGCCGTCGGGCCGGGCAGTAGCTCGTCGAGAGTCGGATCGCCGTCGCCGCCGGCGGCCGCCGGGGTCTGCGAGAACGAGACGTACTCGTTCAGCGGCGTGTGCTTGTTGCGCGTCGAGGTCTTCACCGCGGTGATGATCTGCCGCGTTATGCAGAGCTCGGCGAAGTTCCGGAAACTCGACTCGCGGTCCCAGCGGTAGTCGCGGACCGCCTTGTAGAGGCCCACGAGCCCCTCCTGGATCAGGTCGTCGGCGTCTCCCCCGATGAGGAAGTACGACGACGCCTTCAGCCGGACGAAGCCGTAGTAGCGCTTGACGATCCGGTCGTACGCGTCCTTCTTGCCCTGCTTCGCGAGCGCGATGAGGTAGTGATCATCAAGCTCAACCTGAGTATGAGACTTGAACGCCCCTGGGCGGAAACTCGGGGAAGCTGCCATCGAAGGCTCCTTGGCCTCGGTGACGCACTACCTCCCCTGGCGCCAGGTTCTCTGAAGTCATGCTTCGGTCCTACCTAAAGCTCGACTTCAGCCTGATCAACGCCGCGAAGTATGCCGCGTTATGAACCCCTGTCAAGCGCTACTTGCGGAACTGCAAGATTCCGTACACGAGCGCCGCCGCGGCGGTCGCGACGTTGAGCGAGCCGACCCTGCCGCGCACGGGCAGGTGGATCAGCTCGTCGCAGGTCTCCGCCACGCGCGGACGGAGGCCCCTCCCCTCGCTCCCGAGCACGACGATCACGCGGTCGTTGTAGTCGGGCCGGTCGTAGCTCACGCCGCCCTCCGCCTCGGCTCCGTACACCCACACGCCCTCGCGCTTCTTCGCGGCCAGGAGCCAGTCGGAGATGTTGCGCACACGCGCGATCGGCAGGTGCTCCACCGCGCCGGCGGACGCCCGGCAGACGGCGGGCGTGACCTCGGCCGCCCGCCGCTCGGGGAGGACGATCCCCGAGCAGCCCGCGCTCTCGGCGACCCGCGCTATCGCGCCGAGGTTGTGCGGGTCCTGGATCTCGTCGAGCGCGAGCACGAGCGCGTCGCCCGGGTCGAGCAGCCAGTCGGCCTCCACGTAGGGATACGGGCCCACCTCCGCGCACAGCCCCTGATGGTCGGGCGAGCCGCAGCGCTCCTCGAGCTCCCACGCGTCGGCGATGTTCGTCTCGACGCCGCCGAGCCACACCTCGTTCGCCGCCCTCTCGGTGGCGAAGATGCGCTGCACCCGGCGCCTGCCGCGCAGAGCCTCCCGCACCGCGTTGCGGCCATAGACGATCACGCCGTTAACCGCCGCCCCGCGAGCCACGCTCACGCGGCGGCGTCCGCACGAGCCGGGCGCCCTCCGGGGTGTCGCGAATCTCCCAGCCGGCCTCGGCGAGCCGGTCGCGGATCTCGTCGGCGCGTGCGAAGTCGCGGGCGGCACGGGCCTCGTCGCGCTCCCCGGCGAGTCGCTGGAGCTCGTCCGGCGCCTCGTCCTCGTCCGCCTCGAGCAGGCCCTCGAGGCCGAGCGCATAGAGCATTTCGCCCAGGCGGCCGGGCGCGACGGCGGTGCCCGCATCCAATTCCCTGTTGGCCTCCGCCACCCACTCGAAGAGCGCCGCCCGCGCCTCCGGGGTGTTGAAATCGTCAGCCAGAGCATCGAAGAACGCCTCCGCGTGGGCGTCGAGGCGGTCAGACGTCGTTCCGTTGGAGTTGAGGCGCCTGATCACCTCGCGGATGCGACCCACCGCGCGGCTCGCCTCCTCGAGCGCCTCCTCCGAGTAGGCCACCGGCTTCCGGTAGTGGGCGCCGACCATCCACATCACGAACGCGTCGCGCCCGAACTCGTCGAGCGCGCCGTGGAGCAGGCGGATGTTGCCCACCGACTTGGCCATCTTCTCCTCGCCCATCTGCACCATGCCGTTGTGCATCCAGGCCCGGCTGAGCGCCTTGCCGCGCGCGGCCTCCGTCTGGGCGATCTCGTTCTCGTGGTGGGGAAAGACGAGGTCGGAGCCGCCGCCGTGCAGCTCGAACGGGACGCCGAGCACCTCCTCGGCCATGGCCGAGCACTCGATGTGCCAGCCGGGCCTGCCCTCGCCCCAGGGCGACTCCCACCAGGTGTCCTCGCCCTCCTTGCGAGCCTTCCAGAGCGCGAAGTCCTGCGGCGACTCCTTCAGCTCGGCGGCGTCGTCGCCCTCGCCCTGCTGCATCTCCTCGAGCGGCCGGTTAGAAAGCTTGCCGTAGCCGTCGAACGACGCGACCCGGAAGTAGACGTCGCCCTTGCGCTCGTAGGCGTGGCCGGACTCCACGAGGTCCTCGATGAGCGCCACGATCGCCGCGATCGTCTCGGTGGCCTTCGGCTCGGAGTCCGGGCGGCCGAGGCCGAGGCGGTCGGTGTCCTCGACGTAGGCCGCGGTCATCTCGGCGGCGAGCTGCTCGCTCGGCACCCCGCGCTCGCGGGCGGCGTCGTAGATCTTGTCGTTCACGTCGGTGACGTTGACCACCAGCCGTGCGTCGTAGCCCTCGTGGTCGAGGAAGCGCTTCAGGAGCGAGAAGACAACGTATGGGCGCGCGTTCCCGACGTGGATGCGGCCGTACACCGTCGGGCCGCACGCGTAGATACCGATGCGGCGGCCGTCGCTCGGCTCGACCGGGACGATCTCGCCGCTCAGCGTGTCCTGGATGCGCAGCTGGCGCACGCGCGGGAGGCTACCCGCGCCGGAGGCGGCGTCAGGAGACCGGCGGCCTGCGGTCGGTCCAGCGCAGCTCCGCCTCGAGCTGCGCGGCGAGGCCGAGCAACGTCGCCTCCTCACCGTGTCGCGCGACGATCATGACTCCGATCGGGAGGCCGTCGCTGCCGGTGCCCGTCGGGACCGAGATCGCGGGGTTGCCCGTGAGGTTCCACTCGAGGCAGAACGGGTGCGCGAGCGCCATGCCGAGCAGCGTCCGGACGGCGCCGAGCCCCTCCCACTGGCCGGCCCGCGTGCACGGCACGGCGTTGACGGCCGTGACGAGCACGTCGTGACGGTCGAAGAACGGGCGGTAGCGGGCGGAGTCGTCCTCGCGCCGCGCCCAGTCGAGCACCGGCCGCGGGATCGCGGAGCCCATGCGCGCGAAGCCCTTCGTGCGGCGCTGGAGGCGCTCGGGGCGCTCGATGCGCTCCTCGGCGTCCTGCGCGAAGCCGGCGAGGTAGCGGACGAACGCCGGGCTGACCTGCGGATAGGGCGGGTCGTCGCGCTCCACGTGGTGGCCGAGCGACCCGAGCCGGCCGGCCACGTCCTCGACCGCGCGCTTCACGTCGGGGTGGACGCGGGCCGGCACGACCGGCTTGGTGGACACCGCCACGCGCAGCGGTTCGCGGGGCGCGACCGCCGATTCGCGAAGCGCCTCGTCACCCGTCCCGACGGACATGAGCAGCGCGACGTCCTCCGTGCTCCGCGCCTCGAAGCCTGCGACGCTCAGCCCGTACCAGTGCTCCTTCAGCGGCGCGAGCGGGATACGGTCGCGAGTGGGCTTCAGTCCCACGAGGCCGCAGTTGGCAGCCGGGATGCGGATCGAGCCGGCGCCGTCGGAGGCGGTCGCCGCCGCGCACAGGCCCGCCGCGACGGCGGCCGCGCTGCCGCCACTCGAACCGCCGGCGCTGCGGTCGGGGTCCCACGGGTTGCGCGTGATGCCGAAGGCGGGACCCTCGGTGTCGCCCATGATCGCGAGCTCGGGGCAGTTCGTCTTGCCGATCGGCACCGCGCCCGCGGCGCGCAGGCGGCGAACGAGCTCGCTGTCCGCCGCGGCCGGCGTCTCCTGTGCAGCGGTGCCCCAGCGAGTCACGTCCCCGGTCACGTCCTCGACGTCCTTCACCGCCATCGGCACGCCGAGCAGCGGCCGCACGTCGCCGGCGCCGCGCCTGCCGTCCGCCTGCTGCGCATCGACCAGAGCGCGCTCAGAGAAGACCCTGCGAAACGCGTTCAGCTGCGGATCGAGCCGCTCGATCCGCTCGAGGTAGAGCATCACGAGCTCGCGCGAAGAGACCTCCCCGCTACGCACGAGCTCGGCCTGCCGGGCGACGCCCGCAAACGCCAGATCGTCCCTGTCCATGGCGCGCAGCAGCATAATTCGATCGTGGCCGACGCTGTCGCCGCCCTCGAGCGAGGCCGTGACTTCTACGCACAGCAGGCGTGGCGCCACGCCTATGACGCGCTCGCGGAGGCGGACGCAACGAGCCCGCTCGCGCCTCAGGACCTCGAGCTCGCTGCCACGGCGGCTTACATGATCGGACGGGAGGACGCCTACCTCGGCTTCCTCGAACGCGCCCACCGGGCACACCTCGACGCGGGCGGCGAGCGCGACGCGCTGCGCTGCGCGTTCTGGATCGGCGTCACGCTCGCCCAGGCCGGTCAGATGGGCCGTGCCGGCGGCTGGATCGGCCGCGCTCGGCGCCTGTTGGAGCGCGAGGGCGGCGACAGCGTGAACGCCGGCTACCTGCTGATCCCCGCGATCTTCGAGCGCGAGGCGGCGGGCGACTGGGAGGCCGCCGCCGAGCTCGCGGGCGACGCGGCCGCGATCGGCGAGCGCTTCGGCGACCAGGACCTGTTCGCGCTGGCGAGCCACGAGCAGGGCCACATCCTCGTCCAGCACGGACGCCTCCGCGAGGGCCTCAGGCTGCTCGACGAGTCCATGCTCACGGTGACGGCGGGCGAGCTGTCCCCGATCGTCTCGGGAATCGTGTACTGCGGCGTGATCCTCGCCTGTCAGGACGCGCACGATGTGCGTCGGGCCGGCGAGTGGACGGCGGCGCTGACGCGCTGGTGCGAGCGCCAGCCCGACCTCGTGGCGTTCACTGGGCGCTGCCTCGTCCATCGGGCCGAAATCCTCCAACTCGGCGGCGCATGGGCGGATGCCCTCGACGAGGCCCGCCGCGCGGCAGAGCGGTGCGAGCAGGCGCAGAATCGCGCAGCCGCCGGAGAGGCGCTCTATCGCCAGGGCGAGATCCTGCGCGTGCTCGGCGACCACACGGCGGCGGAGGACGCCTACCGCGAGGCAAGCCGCCTCGGGCGCGAGCCCCAGCCGGGGCTCGCGCTGCTGCGCCTCGCTCAGGGCCGGATCGACGCCGCGCACGCCTCCATCCGCAGGGTGATGGCGGAGACCACCGCGGCCGGCTCGCGCGCGGGGCTGCTCTCCGCGTGCGTCGAGGTGATGCTCGCGGCCGGCGCTGTGGAGGAAGCTCACGCGGCCTGCGCGGATCTCGAGGAGCTTGCGAGGCAGGACGACGGCGGCGCGCTCTCCGCGCTCGCGGCTCACGCGCGCGCCACGGTCGACCTCGACGGAGGAGACGCGCGGGCGGCGCTCGCGGCCGCCCGCCGGGCGGCCGACACGTGGCGGGAGCTCGCGGCGCCGTACGATCTGGCGCGGGCGCGGGTGCTGCTCGCGCTCGCCTGCCGCAGGCTTGGCGACCAGGACGCCGCCGAACTCGAGCTAGAGGCGGCTCGCGCCGCGTTCGAGGAGCTCGGTGCGCAGCCGGACGCGGCGCGCACCGCCAAGCTCGCCGCGGGCGACGACGGGGCAGCCGGGCATGGCCTCAGCGCGCGCGAGCTCGAGGTGCTTCGCCACCTTGCGGCCGGTGAGACGAACAAGGCGATCGCGGCCGAGCTCGTCTTGAGCGTGCGGACGGTCGACCGGCACGTCAGCAACATCTTCGCGAAGCTCGGCGTCTCGTCGCGTGCGGCGGCGACCGCGTACGCCCACGAGCATGACGTGCTCTGACGCTGGGTGAAATCACCCATCGGGCACGGGCGGCAGGTTGGGTGCTTTGGCCGATGCGCCGCAGGAGCCTCCCGCCGTACGGTCGGTGAGCAATGGCACACGGACCGGGAGCACGAGATGACCGTCGCGATGATCCTCGACAACCCGAACGGATCGCAGGAGATCTACGAGCGAATTCGGACGCTGATCGGCGTCGACCGGCCGGCGGGAGGGATCTGCCACCTCGCCGGGCCGAGGCCGGAGGGCGGCTGGCGCGTGATCGAGGTGTGGGAATCGGAGGAGCAGGCCCAGCGCTTCTACGAGGAACGCGTGCGGCCCGCGGCCGAGGCGGTCGGCGTGGCGCCGCCTCCGCCTCCGGAGCTATGGGCGGTCCACCGCTACGCGACGTAGCCGTCGCTGCGCGCCGGCGGATGCTGGCCGGGCTCACCGCCACCGAGACGCGCGTTAGCGCCGGCGGCGGCTCGACGGCGGTGCTCGAGGCCGGCGGTGGGCCGCCGCTCGTCTTGCTCCACGGCGGCATCGAGTGCGGCGGCGCGTACTGGGCGCCGGTCATCAGCCGTCTGGCCGAGCGCCACCGTGTCGTCGTGCCGGACGTCCCGGGCCTCGGCGAATCCGAGCCGCTCGACGATCTCGGCGCGGAGGCCTTTGGCGGCTGGCTCCACGACCTCCTGGGGGCCACCGGCACCGAGCGGCCTACGCTCGTCGCACACTCGCTGGTCGGCACGCTCGCCGCACGCTTCGCCGCCCGAGACGCATCCGCACTCCGGCGGCTCGTGATCTACGGCAGCCCGGGCGTGGGCCGCTACCGGATGCCCGTCGGCCTGCTGATCACAGCGATCAGATTCGACCTGCGGCCGTCGGAGCGGAACGCCGAGCGTTTCGACCGGTGGGCGTTCTTCGATTTCGACGACGCTCGCCGGCGCGACGGCGACTGGCTCGCCGCCTTCAGCGAGTACACCCGCGCGCAGGCGACCGTTCCGCACGTCAAGCGGACGATGCGGCGGCTGATCGCGAGCTGCACGAAGCAGGTCCCCGAGGCCGAGCTGCGCCGAATCACAGCTCCGACCGAGCTCCTCTGGGGCCGACACGACCGCTTCGTGCCGCTTGCGCTCGCTGAGGCGGCCGGCAGGCGGCTCGGGTGGCCGCTGCGCGTCGTAGAGCGCTCCGGCCACGTGCCGCACATCGAACGGCCAGACGATTTCCTGGAGGCGCTCTCGTGAGCTACAGGCTTGCTCACGCGATCGCCTTTCACCCGTGGGAGGATCTGGCGGAGCACCCGCCGTGCGCGGCCGCGCCGCCGCGGACCACATTGGCCACCGCCAGCGCGACGATCCCCTCGCCGCGGCCCACGAAGCCCATTCGCTCGCCGGTCGTGAACTTCACGTTCACCGCGGTCGACTCCACACCCGCCGCCTCCGCCACGCGCGAGCGCATCTCGTCGCGATACGGGCCGAGCTGTGGCGATTCGCAGGCGACCGTTGCGTCGATGTTGGAGATCTCGTAGCGCTCGGCGTGGAGCAGTTCGCGGACGCGGCGCAGCAGGTCGAGTGAGTTCGCGTCCTTCCAGCGCTCGTCCGTGTCCGGGAAGTGCTGGCCGATGTCGCCGAGGCCGGCCGCGCCGAGGAGCGCGTCGATCACCGCGTGCGTCAGGACGTCCGCGTCGCTGTGGCCCGCGAGGCCGGCGCCGGATTCCTCGATCTCGACGCCGCCGAGGATGAGCTCCCGCCCTGCCTCCAGGCGGTGCGAGTCGAACCCGATTCCGGTACGGACGGGCGCGCTCACCCGATCGGCTCCAGCCGCCGCGAGCGTCCCTCGAAGACCGCGAGCTCCTTCACGCCCAGGTCGGAGAGCCACTCGACCGCGCGCCCGTACTCGTAGCCGAGCTGCTCGGGTGTATGGGCGTCGCTCGACAGCGCCACCGGCCGCCCGGCGTCGAGGCACATCTCGAGAAACGGCGCCGCGGGGTAGATCTCCCCGGCGGGCTTGCGCAGCCCGGCCGTCGACACCTCCACCGCCACGTCGCTCTCGGCGATCCCGTCCATCGCCCGCTCGTAGAAGCGGCGCAGGTCCCCATCCGGCACCGGGACCCGCGAGCCGAACACCTTGACGAGGTCCGGGTGAGCCAGGATGTCGAACATCCCCGTCCGCGCCGCCTCGCCGAGCGTCTCGAAGTAGCGCGACCAGATCCGTTCGGGGTCGCCGCCTCGCCAGATGTCCCACGCCTGCCAGTCGGCCTCCCCGTGGAGGTCGACGGCGTCCTCGCCCATGAAGTGCACAGAGCCGACCAGGTAGTCCCACGGCCGCCCGTCGAGCATGTTCATCACGCGGTCCTCGCGTCCCGGCAGGAAGTCCGCCTCGATGCCGAGCTTCAGCCCTGAGGACCGCACGAACTCGCAGTACTCGTCCACGTCGTCCGCGGCCCAGGCCACATACCACGGGTGCCGCCAGATCTCGAGCGACTGCACGAAGCGGTGGATGTGCTCGGCCACCCCGAGCTCCTCGATGCCGCGCTCCGCGGCGGCCTCGCGATAGCGGTCGACGTTGGACGACGTGAAGTAGCGCTCCGCCGTCGAGCCCTCCTCGTCGGGTCGCAGGTGCACGTGGTAGTCAGTGAGCAAGGAGCGCCTCGACGATCCGCAGGTCGGACTCGCGCGTGACCTTGATGTTCTCTGGCGGGGCCTCCACCACGCGCACGACGCCGCCGGCGTCCTCGACGAGCGCGGCGTCGTCGGTGGCGGCCGCCAGCGCAGCGGTGTCGCGCTCCAGGGCGCGCCGCAGCATGTCGGCGCGGAAGACCTGCGGCGTCTGGATCGCCCACAGCACGGAGCGGTCGAGCGTCTTGACGACCCGGCCGTCGTCGCTCGCCTCCTTCACGGTGTCGGTCATCGGCACCGCGGCGATCGCGCCGTCGATGCCGGGCTCGAGCGCGGCGATGCAGCGCTCCACGAGGTCGCGCGTCACGAGCGGCCGGGCGGCGTCGTGCACCACGGCCACCGTCGCCTCGGGCGCGGCCGCCAGCGCGTTCTTCACCGAATGCGACCGGGAGTCGCCCCCGCGCACGTGGTCGGGCTCGTCCTCGTAGCCCTCCGGCGCCGCCACGATCACGCGGTCGCACACCTCGCGCAGCACCTCGACGCTCCACTCCACGAGCGGACGGCCGGCGCAAACGACGAACGCCTTGGGCCGGTCGGCACCAAGGCGTTCGCCGCTGCCGCCGGCGGGAACGATCCCGACGACGGCCATATCGGTTATGACACCCGGGGGCTCACGCCCCCGGTCCCCCGCGGCACCTGGCCGGCCTCTGCTCTACGCAGTCGCCGGAGCCCCGTTGCGGCTCGCGTGCGCCTCGGCGATCAGCTCCTCCAGATGCGTCTCGGCCTCGTCCTCTTCCATGTCGAGCGCGTACATCAGCTCGGACGCGAGGATCTTCTTGGCACGGGTGTACATCTGCTTCTCGCCAGTGGAGAGCCCCTTCTCCGACTCGCGGATGGCGAGGTTGCGAACGACCTCGGCCAGCTCGAAGACATCACCGGTCTTGATCTTCTCGCGGTTGTGCTTGAAGCGCCGGTTCCAGTTCTTCGGCATCTGGCTCACGTCGTCGCGAAGGACTGCAAGGACCTTCTTTACGTCGTCCTCCCCGATCACGCGCCGTAGCCCCGCCTTGTCGGCGTTGCAGCACGGGACCATGACCGTCATGTCGTTATGAAGGATCTTGATGGTCAGGTACTCGCGCTTCTCTCCGAGCACCTCCTTCATCTCCTTCTTGAGGACCTTGCCCGCCCCATGATGGGGATAGACGACCTGGTCACCGATCTCGTAGACCGTCGGCTCCCGGTCGATATCGAGGTCCTCGATGAATTCCTCTTCCAACACTGCGTCAGTGATGACGTTCCCTCCTGCGGTTGATTCACCGGCGCGAATCCTGCGCGCCGTCTGTTTCAGGTTTGCAAATAACGGTCCACGAGGTTGATCTCCTGCAGACGGCGAAGGCCCTCGCGGATGTCCTTCGCACGCATGTCGCCCACCCCCTCTACGGCTTCCAGCTCCGGGTCGGCGGCGGCGAGGATCTCGTCCAGCCCGTTGAACTCGCTGACGATCGACTGAACCACCATCTTCGGAAGGCGTGGGATTCGCCCGAGGATGCGGTAGCCGCGCGGCGAGGCGGGGTGGTCGAGGGTGTTCAGCTTCCGGTCGTAGCCGAGAAGCTCGGCCAGGCGGCCGAAGTCGAGGAGGTCCTGGTGCGGCAGTCGCGCCAGCGCGTCCAGGACCATCGCGAATCCTTCGTCGGAGGCCTCCACGATGTAGTCGCGCACGAGGGCGGACTTGTCGGCGGCGACGCCGACCATCGTCTCCTCCAGCTGCATCTCGATGAGACGCCCCTCGGCGCCCAGCTCGACGATGTAGCGCTCGATCTCCACCGCCATGCGCGTGACGAGCTCGGCGCGCTGGAGCACCGTGAGCACGTCGTGCAGCGTGACGCCGCCCTCGAACTCGAGCGCGGTGAGGCGGGTGGAGACCTGGTCCAGGCGGCTGCGGTACTTGTCGAGTGTGGCGAGCGCCTGGTTGGCCTTCGCGAGGACGACGGGGATGTCCTCGAGGATGTACTTCGCGCCGTCGAGGTAGAGCGAGACGACGCTCCGGCTTGCGCTGATGGCTATGACGAGCGCGTCGGTCTGCTTCGAGACACGCTCCGCCGTGCGGTGACGGGTGCCCGTCTCCAGCGAGAGGATCGTGGGATCCGGCATGAGCTGGACGTTCGCCCACATCATCTTCGTGCCGTTGGCGGCGAGGATGATCCCGCCGTCCATCTTGGCGAGCTGGTAGAGCATCGCGGGCGTGTAGTCCACCTCGAGCTTCACGCCACCGGACAGCAGGAAGCTGAGCTCCTCCGACTCCCCGATGCAGATCAGGGCGCCGGTTCCGCCCTGGACGATGTTGTCGAGACCCTCGCGTACAGCGGTTCCGGGGGCCACCATCTCCAGGGCTCGGACGAGCCTCGGTTCCTGCCGCGCCTCGAGCTCTGCAACGTCGTCTCCGGCGTACGGCATTGGGCCAATTCTACGGGAATTGCGCCCGTTTCGCGGCAAAGCCCGTGCTTTGCAGGGAATTAGGCGGCCTCGGAGGCCGTTTCGGAGGCGCTTTTCAGGGTGCTCAGAGCCTGCCTCAGCGTCCCGATTTGGCTCGACGGGCATACCACCCGGTCGAGGCCGAATTTGCGTGCCTCGGCGAGCCGTCGGTCAGCGTGGCCGACGTGCCGCAGCTCGCCGGTGAGGCCGAGCTCGCCGAAGGCGGCGAGCGGCTTCTCGGACGCCGGCGCGACGCCCTTCGAGGCGCTCACGAGCGCGAGCGCGATGGCCAGGTCGGCGCCGGGCTCGTCCACGCGGACGCCTCCTGCGACGGACACGAAGACGTCGGCCGAGCCGAGCGACACGCCGCCGTGCCTGGCGAGCACTGCCAGCACGAGCGCGAGCCGGTTGCGGTCCACGCCGTTGGCGATGCGCCGCGGCGGCACGAGCTCGCTGGGCGCGACGAGCGCCTGGACCTCCACGAGCAGCGGGCGCGAGCCCTCCATGGAGCAGAGGACGACCGAGCCGGGGGCACGCGTGGCCTCCGTCACGAAGCGGGCGGAGGCGTCCTCGACCTCGACGAGCCCCTGCTCGTGCATCTCGAAGACGCCGACCTCGTTGGTGGACCCGAAGCGGTTCTTCAGCGCGCGGAGAGTGCGGTAGGTGCGCTCGCGCTCGCCCTCGAAGGAGAGCACGCAGTCCACGAGGTGCTCGAGCACGCGCGGGCCGGCGAGCGAGCCCTCCTTGGTGACGTGGCCGACGAGCAGGGTGGCGATGCCGCGCTCCTTGGCCAAGCGCATGAGGCGGCCGGCCACCTCCCTCACCTGGGAGACCGATCCGGGCGCGCCCGTGAGGGCAGGGTCGTAGAGGACCTGCACCGAATCGACGACGCACACCTCGGGCCGTTCCGCTTCGAGCGTCGCGAGGACCGCATCGAGGTCCGTCTCGGCGACGATCGGAACGCTCAGGGCGTGTGAGCCGAGCCGCTGTGCCCGGAGCTTCACCTGCGCCGCCGACTCCTCGCCGGACACGTAGAGAACCTTGCGCCCGGCGGCCGCCAGATTCGCGAGCGCGCTCGTCGTGATCGTGGACTTCCCGATGCCGGGCGCGCCGCCGATCAGGACCATCGAGCCCGGCACGAGGCCCCCGCCCAGCACGCGATCGAGCTCCCCGATGCCGGTCGACATTCGCTCGACCCTCGGCGCCTCGACCTCCCCGAGCTTCACGGGCGTGAGCGCGCGCCCGCCCGTGCGCGAGGGCGACCCGCCGCCCGCACGGCCGGCCGGCGACGACGCCCGCTTCTCCTCGGCCATCGTGTTCCACTCCCCGCAGCCGGGGCAGCGCCCGTGCCACTTGGGGCTCTCGTGGCCGCAGGAGCTGCAGGCGAAGACGGTTGCGGAGCGAGCCATCCAGCGAGGCTAAGCGCGCGCGTGGACGGACTCGCCCCATCCGTCCGGCGCGCGCGGTTCGATGGCTGGTTCGTGTCCAAGCTCGACGCACCGCTCGCCCCCGCCGAATTTGTCGCGCTCGACACCGAGACGAACGGCTACGGCGGCGACCTCTGCGAGATGACGGAGGTGGGCGCCGTGCTCGTCGGCGGCGGTGAGCTTCACGAGACGTACGACTCGCTCGTCCGGGTGGAGCGCCCGCTGTCGCGCGGCATCCAGCGCTTCACCGGCATTACACAGGGCATGGTGGACGGAGCGCCGCCGCCCGAGGAGGTGCTGCCCGAGATCGCGGACCTGCTCGAGGGGCGCGTGCTGCTGGCGCACAACGCGCGCTTCGACGTGGGGGTCCTCCGACAGGCGTTCGAGCGGGCGGGGCTCGACTGGCCCAAGCCGCCGGTGCTGTGCACGGTCGCGCTCGCCCGCCGCTTCGCGCCGCTGGTGCGCAAGCGGGGGCTCGCCTCCCTGGCCGGGTCGCTCGGCATCGAGGTGGACGAGGTCCATCGCGCTCTCCCCGATGCGCTCACCTGCGCGCGCGTGTTCTGTGCGCTGTTCCCTCGCCTGTGCGCGAACGCGGTGACGGTCGGGGACGCCGTCGACCTGCTGCGCTCGCGGCGGCGCGCGCGGAAGACCGAGCCGGGCGAGCGCATCCCGCCCGACCAGCGGCCCGATCTCTCGACTCTGCCTGACGATCCGGGTGTGTACGTCTTCCGCGACGAGCGCGGGAAGCCGCTGTACGTGGGGAAGTCGGTATCGCTGCGCTCGCGGGCGCGGGCGCACTTCTGCGCGCCCGCCGGTTGGACCGAGCGGGCGGAGATCGTGGACTACCGGCCGACGAACTCGGAGCTCGGCGCGCTCGTACTGGAAAACCGGCTCATAAAGCAGTGGCGGCCCGCCGGGAACAAGGCGCTGAAGAGGACGGACCGGTACTGCTACCTCCGCTGCCGGCTGGACATCCCGTACCCGGTGCTGGAGGTGGCGCCCGAGCCGGCGGCGGGCCACGCGGTGAACATCGGGCCGCTTGGCTCGCGCGCGCTGGCGTCGGAGCTCGCGGACCAGCTCACGTCGCTGTACCGGCTGCGCCATTGCGGGCGGACGCTGAAGGTCCGGGAGCATCCCTCGGCATACGGTCAGATGGGACGGTGCGTGTCGCCCTGTCTGGGCGACCTGGACCCGAACGCCTACCGGCGACAGCTCGATCTGGCCCTGGGTCACTTCGAGAAGCCGGGTGCGGGCGAGGCGTTGATAGAGGAGCTCGACCGGCGGATGGTCGAGGCGGCGCAGGATCAGCTGTACGAGCGGGCGGCGGCGCTGCTCCGGCGGAAGGAGCGGCTGGCGTGGGTGGTGGACAGGCTGGACGGCGTTCTGCGGGCGACCCACTCGACACCGCGGCTGGTGCTGGCGCGGCACCCGGTGAAGGAGCGCTTCGACGCGTTCTGGATCGTCGCCGGCCGGCTGGGGGACTGGGGACCGCTCCCGGGCGCGTCCGAGCTGGCCGACCGCACGGCCGCCGCCCTGGCCCGCCCGCCGGGCCGCGCGGCGATCCCCGCGAACGAGATCGACGAGATCCGCATCGTGGCCAGCTGGGTGGCGGAGCACGAGCCGCCTTCGCTCAAGCTCGACCCCGCGCCTGACGCCGCCGCCCTGACCGCCTTTCTGGCCTCCGCAGCGCCGGAGCCCTGCGAGGCGCGTGCGGCTGCCTCCGTCGCCTAGCCTTCTGACTCGCGCACCGCCCGCTCGGCTGCCTCGAAGCCGATCTTCGAATGCGTCTTGTCGCAGAACGGCTTCGTCGTCGACGCGCCACAGCGGCACAGGACGATGCCGTCGCCCTCGGGCAGCTCGTACTCGTTGCCGTCCGCGTCGATGAGCGTTACCGGCCCCGTCACCCTGTAGGGCCCGTTGTTGCGCACCTTGATGACGACCCGCTCCGCGTCCATCCACCTATTCTCGCCCCCGGTGCAACGGGTTGCCCACGTCGACCATCCGGAGGTGCACGAGATCGTGCCCTCACACCACTGCGTGGTGCGCTTTCGGCAGCGGCGGCCCGTCCGGGAGCGGGGCGCGGAGGCGGTCGCCGAGGCGCTGATCGCGGCGCTGTCGGATGCGGACATCAGCCGCTGGCCGCCCGGGTGGGCCGTGAGCGACCGCCACACCGACCTCTGGGCGGTGAACGGCTCGCTGGCGTTCCCGCTCGAGCGCTCGGATCGCCACGGCCGCTACGTGGCGACGACCTGCCTGTCAGCCGCCTGACTCGCCGTCCCCCGGGTCGCGCGCGAGCGCCTGCGGCGTTGCCAGGGCGAAGACCCCGAGGACGATGAACGCGACGAGGAGCAGCACGCCGAGCAGGATCGTGACCGTGCTCTCGAACGGGAACAGCAGGCCGGTCCCGAGCACGAAGCAGGCGATCGCCGCTATCTCGAGCCGGCTCATGGCCGCGGCTCGTCCTCGTACGCGAGCCGCCCGCTCAGCGCGAGACGGAAGAGCCAGATCAGGGCCGGCACGAGCAGCGCCATCCCGGCGATCGCCGCTATCACCAGCGCCGTCAGCGTCGCGTCCGAGGCGGCGGCCTCCTCGAGCGTGAGCTGCGGCGGCAGCAGGTACGGCTCCTGCGCGAAGCCCCATCCTGCGACGATCGAGCCCACGGCCGCGGCGGCCGTGTAGCGCGCCGGCTCGAACCGCTCGCGCCACTCGAGGGCGAGCGTGGCGACGCCCGCGAGCGCCGAGACGATCACGCAGGCGAGGCCCACGCCGGAGCTGAGCCCGTCGTACAGGCGCGGAGCTTCGGAGCTCACCACAGCCAGTCCGGCGATCGCGAGCGCGCCTGCCACGACACCCGACCCAAGGGCCCGCACCCGGAACGCATTCACAAGCTCCGGGCGACCGGCCCGGTGCGAGTCCGCACCTAGGAACACCGCGGCGAGATGGGCGCCGGTGGCAACCGCCACGAGCCCGACGAGGATCGGGACGGCGCCCGTCCAGCTGGCCCACTCGTCCCCCGCCGCATTGCCCACCGGAACCTCCCCGGCCGCAATCGCTCCGGCCGAGGCGCCCAGGAAGAAAGGCACCAGTACCGAGGAGAACGCGAACGTCGCACCCAAGGCCCGCG
>DASSVP010000004.1:0-3675 GCA_035705985.1 Thermoleophilaceae bacterium | reverse complement strand
TCTGAAGAGGCCCTCGTCGCCCTCCAGCGCCTCATGAAGGAGCGCCAAATCACGCGCGAGTACCTGGCCCTCGTCGAGGGCCATCCGGACGCCGAGAGCGGCACGATCGACGCGCCTCTGGGGCGCGACAGGGGCAACCGGACGCTGATGTCGACGCGCACCGACAGGGCGCGCGACGCGGTGACCCATTTCGAGGTCGTGGAGCGGCTTCCGCGCACCGCGCTGCTCCGTGTACGACTGGAGACGGGCCGCACACATCAGATCCGCGCGCACCTGGCCGCCATCGGCCATCCGGTCGTGGGCGACCCCCAATATGGGGGCACGGCGAGCGGCCGCCGGGTCGGTATCCAGCCTCAATTTCTACATGCCACGTCATTGATGTTTAAGCATCCGTTCGGGCGGGAATGGGTGCGGTGCGAGTCCAAACCACCTGTCGAGCTCAGTCATGCACTTGACACCGCTCGACGGGAGCCAGTCTCCGGAGGGCCAGACGGGGGCTGAGACATACGAGCGAGGCGGTCTTCGGACCGCCTCGCCTCGTTCTGGGACGAAGAGTCCTGCCTAGGGCTTGCTGTGCAAGCCCAAAGCAGGACGCTTGGACAAGCTGGCTATCCTTCACCGCTGTTTCTTCAAGCGACCCCGCTGGATCACAGCGGCCGCGGCCCTGCCCGGGGTACAAGACCCGGGTCCGCGACCGGCCGGCGGGCAGACGTCAACACAACCTCAAGGGAGCAACTCTTTGGCCACCGAGATTGGCATCAGGGAGCTGCTGGAGGCCGGGGTCCACTTCGGCCACCAGACGCGCCGCTGGAATCCCAAGATGCGCCGCTTCATATTCGGCGAGCGCGGCGGGATCCACATCATCGACCTTCAGAAGACCGAGCGTCTTCTGCACAACGCGCAGGAGTTCGCCGCGGACCTCACCGGGCGCGGCGGCACGATCCTGTTCGTGGGCACGAAGAAGCAGGCCCGCGACGCGATCAAGGAATCCGCGACGAGCTGCGGCATGCCGTACATCGACCAGCGCTGGCTCGGCGGGCTGCTGACCAACTTCCAGACGATCAACAAGCGCATCCGGCGCCTGCACGACCTCCGCGACTGGACCGAGTCCGGGACCATGGAGCTGCTGCCGGTGCGCGAGCGCATCGCCGCGATGTCCGAGCGCGACAAGCTCGAGACCAACCTCGGCGGCGTGGCCGACATGCAGCGCCCGCCGGACGCCGTCTTCGTCGTCGACCTGAAGACGGAGGCGATCGGGGTCCGCGAGGCGAAGCGCCTCAAGATCCCGATCATCGGGCTCGTCGACACGAACTGCGACCCGGACCCCGTTGACTTCGTGATCCCGGGCAACGACGACGCCATCCGCTCCTGCAAGGTGATCATCGACGGCATCGCCGACGTCGCGCGCGACAACGCCCAGCGCTTCCGCGCCGAGGAGGAGGCCGCCCGGCGCGAGCGCGAGGAGCAGGAGCGCCGCGAGGCCGAGGAGAAGGCGCAGCGCGAGGCCGAGGAGCAGGAGCGCCGTGAGGCCGAGGAGCGCGCCCGCCGCGAGGCTGAGGAGGCGGGCTTCTCGCCCGACGAGCCGGCGACGCCGAGCGGCACTCGTCCCGAGGCCGCCGCAGGGGCCGCCGCGCCGCGCGAGCGCCGCACGTTCGACCCGGACGAGGAGTCCTGATGAGCATCGCCGTTTCGGCCCAAGACGTGAAGAGCCTGCGCGAGCGCACCGGCGCCGGGATCATGGACGCGAAGACAGCGCTCCAGGAGTCCGGCGGGGACCTCGACAAGGCCATCGACATCCTGCGCGTGAAGGGGCAGGCGTCCGCCGCGAAGCGAGGCGAGCGCGCCGTCGCCGAGGGCGTCGTCTCGAGCTACATCCACGCCGGCGGCAAGATCGGGGTGCTGGTGGAGGTGGACTGCGAGACCGACTTCGTCGCCCGCACGGACGAGTTCCAGGAATTCGCCCGCGAGCTCGCGCTGCACGTGGCCGCCGCGAATCCGCTCTACGTCTCCGAGGACGAGGTGGACCAGCAGGCGAAGGAGGCCGAGCTGCGCGTGCTGCGCGAGCAGGCCGCGGGCGAGGGCAAGCCCGAGGGCGTCCAGGAGAAGATCGTCGAGGGCCGGTTGAAGAAGTGGCTCGAGGACGTGGTCCTGCTGGAGCAGAAGCACGTGAACGAGGAGAAGCACGGCGGCAAGACGATCGGCGAGCTTCGCACAGAGCTGGCCGCGAACACCGGCGAGAACGTGGTGATTCGCAGGTTCGCCCGCTTCCAGGTCGGGGAGGAGTGACCGAGCCGGCCTTCCGGCGAATCCTGCTCAAGCTCTCGGGGGAGGCGCTCATGGGCGACCTCGCCTACGGAGCGGACCCGGAGCGGATCGCCGCCATCGCAGGGCAGGTCAAGGCCGTGGCCGACCGCGGCGTCGAGATCGCGATCGTAGTGGGCGGAGGCAACATCTACCGCGGCCTCCAGGGCGCGGCCGCCGGCATGGACCGCGCGACCGGTGACTACATGGGCATGCTCGCCACGGTGCTGAACGCCCTGGCGCTCCAGGACGCCCTCGAGAAGGTGGGCGCCGACACGCGCGTGCAGTCCGCGATCACGATCTCCGAGGTGGCCGAGCCCTACATCCGCCGCCGCGCCATGCGCCACCTGGAGAAGAAGCGCATCGTGATCTTCGCGGCCGGCACCGGCAACCCGTTCTTCACCACGGACACGGCAGCGGCGCTGCGCGCCCTCGAGATCCACGCCGAGGCGATCCTGATGGCAAAGAACGGGGTGGAGGGCGTGTTCAGCGCGGACCCGCGCGAGGTGCCGGATGCCAGCTTCATCGACGAGATCACCCACCAGCAGGCGATCGAGCAGCGTCTCCAGGTGATGGATTCGACCGCGCTCTCGCTCTGCATGGACAACGCACTTCCCATCCACGTGTTCAACATGGACGACGAGCGGAACATCGACCGGATAGTGTCCGGCGAGCGCGTGGGCACTGTTGTGAGGAACGGATGAGCGACGAAGTTCTGCGGGATTTCCTGGACGAGGCGAAGGCCCGGATGCAGAAGTCCGTCGACTCGACGCGCACGGAGTTCGCCACCGTCCGCACCGGCCGCGCCTCTCCGCACCTGCTCGACCGGATCGAGGTCGACTACTACGGCGCGCGCACGCCGCTGAAGCAGCTCTCGCAGATCTCCGCCAGCGAGGCGCGCCTGCTGACGATCACGCCCTACGACAAGAACTCGATCAAGGCGATCGAGAAGGCGATCCTCGAGTCCGACGTCGGCCTCACGCCGTCAAACGACGGCCAGGTGATCCGCCTCTCGATCCCCGAGCTCACCGAGGAGCGCCGCAAGGAGCTGGTGCGGGTCGTGCACGGGATCGCCGAGCAGGGCAGGGTGGCCGTGCGCAACGTGCGGCGCGACGTGATGCACGACCTGCGCGAGCTGAAGAGCGAGGGCGAGGTGGGCTCAGACGACGAGCACCGCGCGGAGAGCGAGCTCCAAAAGCTCACCGACTCGCACGTGGGCGACATCGACACCGCCCTCGCGGGCAAGGAACAAGAAATCCTCGAAGTGTGAGCGACCCCGCGGCGCGGGCGCGCTACGTCGCCATCATCACGGACGGACACGGCCGCTGGGCGCAGAGCCGCGGGCTGCCGGTGCTCGCCGGCCACGAGGCGGGC
>DASSVP010000003.1:0-25535 GCA_035705985.1 Thermoleophilaceae bacterium | reverse complement strand
CCGGGGCCCCGGGAACCGCCTTCCGAGCGCGCCGTCACCGCCATCGCCACCAGCGACGGGCGACACCGCGCGGTGCTGATCCATGACGTCGCCCTCCTGGACGACCCGGAGCTGCTCGACGGCGTCAGCGGCATGGTGCTCGCAGGCTGGCGCCATGAGCGGCTCACGGCCGACCTGGGTAGGGCAATGAGCGACCTCGACGACTCGCGCCGACGGATCGCCGAGGCCGCCGACGTCGAGCGCGCCCGGATCGAACGCGACCTTCACGACGGCGCCCAGCAGCGCCTGGTCGCCCTGCGCATCCGGCTCGGAATCGCGGAGGATCTGCTCAAGACGAATCCGCGCGCCGGCGTGACGGAGGTCCACGAGCTCGGGTTCGAGGCCGAACGCGCCCTGGAGGAGCTGCGCTCGATCGCCCATGGCGTCTACCCGCCGCTGTTGACCGACAGGGGCCTCGCCGACGCGCTGCGCGCTGTGGCCGCCCAGGTCCCGATACCGGTCCACGTCAGCGCGGCCGGTGTCAGGCGCCATTCGATCGAGATCGAGAGCGCCGTGTACTTCACGTGTGTGGAGGCGCTCCAGAACGCGCTCAAGCACGCCGGCGGCGCCAGCGGCGTCTGGGTCGAGCTGAGTGAGACCCGCGGCACGCTCCACTTCGAGGTCCGCGACGATGGACGCGGGTTCACTTCCCACAACTACGACGGGCGCGGTCTTCGGAACATGCATGACCGCATCGAGGCGATCGGCGGCAACCTCAGCGTGGACTCCACGCGCGGCTACGGCACGCGCGTGACCGGCTCGGTCAGTGAACCAGGGCCTTGAGCGCGATCAGGAAGCCGCCGATCAACGCGACGGTCGCCGCCTGCAACAGGGAGCCGGGCAGGCTCGTGCCCGACGCCCGCGCTCCCACGAACCCGTAGAGGCCGATCACGCCGAGACCCGACCATTTCGCAAGGTCGAACGCGGTGGCCTTCTCCAGGACGTCCGCCGCGGCCAGGACGAAGTACACCGCCGGGAAGGCGATACCGGTGGCGACCGCGGCGACGTCCGCGCCGAGGTGCCGCAGCTCGGATCGCCTCGCGTGCCGCCGCCCGCGTGTCTCGAGCGCGACGACCTCGCTGTAGGCCTCGGCCAGGCCGACGGCGAGGGCAGTCCCGACCAGCGTGGCCGCCACGGCGCCCGCCTCCGGCGGGTGCACCTCGAGGGCCACGACGAGCGCCAAGCCGATGATCGCGCCGTAGATGACACGCGAGACCTGGCGGGAGCGAAGGTGCGACGCGAGCCATCGAGGCATCAACCGCACTCGGACTCGGCAGCGCCTACGAACTCCTCCACCGCGGTCACCATCGCCGCGACGTCCGTCGCCACCGGTGCGATGTCCTCGGCCGTAGGCGACTCGGACAACTCGCCCGCGGATCGTCTCAGGCTCGCCAGCGCGTCGCGCATCGCGGTCGTCTCCTCCGGGAAGTCGTCCTTGGCCGACTCGATCGTCGCCTCGGCCTGATCCTCGACACCTCGCAGGGCATCACGCAGTGCGTTGGTGCCGCCGGCGACGACATCGACGTCGCCCAGGTTGCGAACCGACTGCTCGAGCTCGCTGACGTCGGAGCAGTAGTCGGGATCACCGCCGCACGCCAGGCCGGCGCACGCGAGCGCGAACAGCACCGTCAGGGTGACCTTCTTGGCCATCGTGGCTCCTCTCGTCGTCAGTCGTCGTGCCGTCGTTGCAGATGGAGCGCCAATGCCGCAGCACACGGTGGACGGCCTCGGCGCCCAGGAGGGGCTCGGCGGGCGCGGGGAGATGTGCGGGATAGAGGAGGAAGGGCCTGGTCTGCGGGCCGCCCAGGCCGCCGTGGAATGAGATCAGCTCCTCGAACGCGCAGCCCTCCTCGACCACCGGGTCGTAGAAGCTGTTGACCACGATGTCGGCGACGTGGGAGAAGCCGTCGACCCGACGGAGATGTCGCCCCGCGGTCCGCGGGAACCCGGCGAGCGGGTCCGATCCGCTCACCTCCCCGTCGGAGAGCCGGCGGCTGCCGTCCGCGCCGAGCGCAACGGCCCCGTCCTCCGACGAGCGCACGAGCACGAATGCGACGTGTGGATGCTCGCGCAGCACCTGAACGAGGGCCGGGTGCCGCTCGTGGATCTCTTCCAGCGTGAGCCGGTGAGGGCTGTCCATCAGGTAGATCAACCCGAGGTTCCCCGAGCCGAGCACGACGACGTCGGGACTCTGGAGGTTCTCCCGCTCAGCGGCCGCGCGGCCGGTCCGGCCGGTGGCCTCGTCCACCGCCCGTCCCACGCCGGTCGCGTTCTCGTCGCCGCCCTCGATGGCGTCCACTTCGCCCGCGCCGAGCCCTCGTTCGACGAGCTCGTCCAGGCCGTAGCCGTTACGCTGCCGGAACGTCGCGCCCTGAGTCTGCCCGTGGTCCGAGAGCACCACCAGCTCGTAGGGCCGCGGGGCGTAGGCGCGCGCTCGCTCGATCATGCCGAAGCGCTGGTCTAGCTTCCGGAGCGCCTCGAGCGTGTCGGCGCGCTCGAGTCCCGAGTGGTGCGCGACCTCGTCGTAGCTCGAGAAGGTCGCGTACACGGCGGGCACTCCGCGGAACATGTCCTGGAGCACGGAGAAGGCGATCAGGTCGCGCACCCAGACGCACATGCCGGCGCGCAGCAGCGGGTAGATCCCGCCGCGGTGGCCACGGGGGGTCACGTCCCGCCGCCGCTGGCGCGCGGCGGCCACCAGTTCGAGCCCGATCTCCCAGACCATCAGCACAAGCGTGCGGGTGACGTTCGACCCGTTGGCGAGGAAGGCGCGATAACCCGGGTTGGCTCGCTTCTCGGCCGCGATCCGGCTGACCGTGAGAATCGCGTCGTCGGCCTCGCCGGAGAGCAGATTGCCGCGGCTCGTGCCTCCATTCGCCAGCAGCCCGGGGCCGCTCGAGCGCGCGCGCTCGATCGCCTCGCAGTCACCGGGGCTCGAGCACACGACGAGCCTGCCCGAGGCCTTGTCCACCCAGCGGAAGGCCGGGATGTCGTCGTTGTCCCCGAACAGGAGCCCGGCCTGGCTCGCGCCGGTCTGCGAGGACAGGTCGGTCTCCCATTCCACGAGCCTGTGGCTCCCGGCAGTGACCCACCGGGCCATGTTGGGGACGTTGCCGTCTCTGATCGCCCGGCGAAGCACGGGCAGCGCGAGTCCGTCGATCTCCAGAAACAGGATCCCCGGGGCATCCGTGGCCACCGGCGTGCCGGCACGGCGAGCCACGCGCCGCGCGACACGCAGCGTGTAGGCGTCGTCGTCGTCGATTCCCGCCACCGCGCCCATCGCCGTGCTTGCCGCGGAGGCGAGGAGCGCCACGGCGAGGGCCGACCCGAAGCCCTCGACGTGCAGCTCACCGGGCGCGACGTCCGCCGCCAGCAGCAGCATCGCAGCGTCCACCGCGAGCACGAGGACGAATCCGAGCAGCGCCGTGAGCGGCAGTCTCAGCGCCGCGACAAGTGGCGGCAGCACCGCGTTGAGCACCGCGACCACCGCCGCCACCGCGACCGCGCCCGCGAAGCTCCGGACCTCAGCGCCCGGTACGACTCCCGCGGCAAGCAGCAGCGCGAGTGCCGAGACGAGCCACGCCGCAAGGAGCCGGAGGGGGCGAAGGCGCGGCCGGGCGGGCTTCCATGCAGGGAGCGTGCGCTCAGTCCTCGACCAGGCCGTAGACCGTCAGGCCGTAGATGATCATGCCGTCGATCACCAGCAGAACCACCGACCAGACCGGGTACGCGCCGATTGACATCATCACGCCGATCGCGTGGAGGCCGGCGAGCGCGATGCCCATGAGCGCACCGCCGACGCTGCGGTTGATGATCAACAGAGCCGCCGCGATCTGCGCCACCGCGAACGCGAGATAGATCACTCCCCACAGGGAGAGGTCGCCGAACAACAGCTCATCCACGGCGAAGTAGTCGTCGTTCACGAGGGCGGCGATTCCGTACAGCGCGTTCAAGCAGCCGGCGAGCAGGAGCAGAACGGCAGCGAACGTCAGCCATCCTTGTCCCTCGCGCTCTCGTTCAACCCTCGCGCGGGCTGGTGTGGGTTGTGCCATAGCTCGTCCTTCCTGGTCGATGCCTGTCGCTCCACCACGACTGTCCCCGACCGGTCGCCGCGCCACAAACCGGCGCGCCAGCCTCCGCGGGTGGGGTCCGCATCACCTGCGCAGGGGAAGCCGGCCCGGGCCGGTCGGCTCAGTCGCCGTCGTGATCGGCCAGGTAGATCAGCGCCGCTTTGACGCGGCGGCTCACGTCCTCCGCGTAGGTGAGGCCGAGCTTCAGGAAGATCGCGTTGATGTGCTTCTCAACGGCGCGCTTCGTCAGCACGAGCTCGTCGGCGATCGCCTGGTTGTCGTGCCCCCGGGCCACGAACGACAGGATCTCGAGCTCGCGAGGGGTCAGCTCCGCAAGCGGCGAGCGCTCGGCTCGGTTCTTCGCCGCGACGAGCTCCTCGACCACCTTGGCGTCGATCACCGAGCCGCCCTGCGCCACGGCCTCGATCGCCCCGACGAGCTGTCCGCCGTGCTGGATGCGCTCCTTCAGCAGGTACGCGCGTCCGTCCGAGCCCGCCTCGAGCAGAGCGAGGCCGTAGCGCGGCTCCGCGTACTGCGACAGCACCACCACCCCCACGTCCGGCCGCGTCTCGCGGAGGCCGGCTGCGACTTGGAGGCCCTCGTCAGCGTCCCCGGGCGGCATGCGAATATCGGTCACGACGACGTCGGGATCCCCATCCTCGATGGCCCGGAGAAGTGAATCGCGGTCCACGCAGGCCGCGACCAGCTCGATCCCATCAGCCGTGGCGAGCACGTGCGCGACCGCTTCCCTAACGAGATAGCTGTCGTCCGCCAGTACGACCCGGATCGCCCCATCCTCGGCCATCCATCGGGATTATCCGCGCCGCCGCGGGCCAGCGTCAAACATTGGCCATCTTCGTGCGCACACGTCCTGGATCGGGGGGACGGTGCCCTTGCCGGGTTTCCGCCGCCGAGGGACGGTGTCACAACGGTTCACCATGAAAGGAGCATGCGGTGAGCAATCTCATCGCCGTGGCGTACGACGATGTCGGGACCGCGCGGAATGTCCTTGGCACGCTCAACGAGCTGGGCATCGAGCACGCCATAGCGCTCGACGACGCCGTGATCGTCGAGCACCGGCCCGACGGGAAGCTGAAGCTCCACCAGACGACCAAGCCTGGGGCCGTGGGCGCGGCCGGCGGGGCGCTCTGGGGTGGAGTCATCGGCCTCCTGTTCCTCGCGCCGTTCCTCGGGATGGCTGTTGGCGCGGCCACCGGGGGCGCGATTGGCGCCGCGTCGGACATCGGCGTCGACGACCAGTTCATGAAGCAGCTCGGCGAGGAGCTGACGCCCGGCTCCGCCGCCCTGATCGTGCTCGTCCGGGACTCGACACCGGACAAGGTGCTTCCGCGCATCAGCCCGTACGGAGGGCGCGTGATCCACTCGTCGCTCTCCGACGAGACGGAGGAGCAGCTGCGCGAGGCGCTGAGCGTTCCGGCGGCAAGGTAAGCCGCGCATCGGCGTCGTGGAGGCCAACGCGCGCACGCCCGTGAGGGTCCTGGCGGTCGACGATCAGGCTGTCTTCCGCAGAACGGCCCGCAGCCTGATCGCGGCGACGCCGGGGTTCGAGCAGGTCGGCGAAGCGGCTTCGGGGCAGGAGGCCCTGGAGCTCGCCTCCGACCTGCGCCCGGATCTCATGCTCGTGGACGTCCGGATGCCGGGGATGGACGGCCTCGAGACCGCGCGCCGCCTCTCGGAGATCGATCCGAGCGCCGTCATCGTGCTGATCTCACTCGACCCGGTGCCGGAGTTGCCGGCGTCGATCGACTCTGTTGGCGCGCGAGCACACCTCCGGAAGCAGGAGCTCTCGACCCGGACCCTGCGCGCGGTATGGGACGCCCACTGTCCCTCTCCGGGCGAGACTCACACGGAGGTCTGAGCGAGAACGGGCACCGTCCCGAAGACCGTCGTCCCCACCCCGGGCGTCGAGCTGATGTCGACCCCGCCCCCGACGGTCGAGAGCCGGTCGCGCATGTTGGTGATACCGACACCGGGCGTGATCTCGCCATGCGGAGCGCCGGCGCCGTCGTCGCGCACGCTGAACCGGAGCTCGGAGCCCGCGCCGCCGTCGAGTCGCAGCGCCACGCGGCGCGCCCCGCGCGCGTGCTTCGACACGTTCTGGAGCGCCTCGATCACGCAGAAGTAGACCGCGCTCTCGATCTCTGGCGCGTATCGCTCTACGTTGTTCACCTCGAGATCGACCCGGATCGGCGATCGTCGACCAGCCGCGTGCAGCGCCTCGTCCAGGCCCCGGTCCGCGAGCAGCGGCGGGTACACCCCGTGCGCCAGCGACCTGACCTCCTCGAGCGTCTCGTCCAGCTCCGCCTCGAGCTCCCGCAGACGCTCCACGCCTCGATCGGGATCCTGCACGACGAGCTCCTCCGCGAGCTGAAGCTCGATCCGCAAGGCGACCAGGCGCTGCTGCGCGCCATCGTGGAGGTCTCGCTCGATACGCCGCCGCTCACGCTCCGCGCTGGCGGCTATGCGGGCGCGCGACCGGCCTACCTCGCGCGTTGCCGTGCTCGCCTCGTTCGCGAGCCGCTGATTCTCGAGCACTACGCCGGCTATCGCGAGACCGGCGCTGACGACCCGGGAGTCGATCTGGAACGCCGCGTCGTGGATCAGCACAGCCACCACCGATCCGTTATGGCTCACCTCGCTGGCTGCGCGCCCGCTTCCCGGCTCCGGCAGACGGACTTCCCGCCCACGGGCATCGATCCACAACGCGTCTCCGTTCGCGAACGCGAGCTCGAGATTCGGGTCCTCGAAAGCGTCCGCGAACGCGCGACGCAGCGTCTCCAGGTCGACGGCCTCGTGAACGGAGCCCGCGAGGCGCTCGAGCGCGCGCCCGGCGAACAGACGCCAGCGCAACATCGCGTACAGCACCGCCAGCGCGACGGCCGGCACCGCAACGGCGAGGAGCCACCTGCTGACCTCGAAGAACCACAGCTCCGGCGCGGCCTCGTAGAGCCCGACCCCGACCAGGAGCAGCACGACGCGCGCGGCGGCGATGACCAGCAACGGAAGCAAGACACGGCGAGCGAGCGGCGACGCGCCGCGGATTCGCTCGCTCAGGCGCATGAGCACGGCAACCATGACCGCGATCGAGAGGAGCGCGCTGAGCGGCCGGATGACCATGTCCACCACCGCGGGCTCCGAGTCGAACAGAGCAAAGGCGTTAGGCGGACAGCCCTCGGTGCACGTGGTGTACGGACTCGGAAGCTCGAAGTGCGTGGCGAGGAACAGCCGCGGGAAGAAGACGCCCAGCGCGACGACGAGGACGACCGTGAAGAGGACGCGGTCGATGCGCTCCGGAAGCCGGCCGGTCGGGAAGGACAGGACCAGGTAGAGGAAGAGGACCTCCACGACCCAGCCGGCAACCGTGCCGATCGTGTACGCGAGCTCACCGTCCAGCTCCGCGAGCGTGGAGACGGCCAAGACGGTGCCGGTGCCCACGAGCAACATCCCGAAGCGCTCATTTGGCCGTTGGGCCCAGACGCCCAGCCCGACCGCGATCGGGATCGCGGCGATCATGCCGCGGAGAAGCCCGATCAGCTCCGGATCGGTCTCGGCGCCGTATGCCGCGACCGCCGCGGAGCCGATCCCGGCCACCAGCGCGGCCGCGATGCACCATGCACGCGGCACGGGGCGCAGGTCGCGCTGCAGAAGGGGGGTGTGCGGGACTGAGAGGGGGGCCATGCGGAAGCCTCAGCGAAACCAGCGCCCGCCGACCGGAGTCGATCCCGCAAGGGGCATTCTAAGTGCGCGGGGACCGTTTGTCAGGTTCCCGGGCGCGGCCTGGCAGCCCCCGGGTCGCCCACAGCGCGAGCAGCGCGAAGACGGCAACCGCCCCGATCGAGCGCTCGAGACCGTGAAGCTGCGCTTCCCCGTAGTCGCCCGCCAGCGCGCTCGCCTGCGGCTGCGGCAGCCCCTCGTCGAGGGCCGCCTGCTCGACGTCGGCGGCGGGGACGACCGGAATCCCCTGTTCGGCGACCCTGGCGATGCGGTCGCGGACCTGTGCCGGCACGTCCGGGTTTTCCTCGACGAGCGAGACGAAGTTCGTGGAGAGCGCCGCGATCAGCACCGATCCGATGAGCGCCGTCCCGAGCGACGCGCCCAGGTTTTGGGCCGTGCCCTGGAGACCGCCCGCCTCGTTTGTCTTGCCGGGCTCGACCGACGACATGATCACGTTGCCGAGCTGTGACAGCAGGAGCCCGGCGCCGACACCGAAGAGCGCGAGCGCGATCGCGAACTCGGCCTCGTCCAACTCCACGTCGATCGTCCCGAGCAGGACGACGGATGCGATCAGGATCGCCACCAGGCCCGCCTGCGCCACGCGCTTCGGCGCGAAGCCGCGCGCCAGCTTCGGCCCCGCGAGCGCCGCGACGAACACCGCCACCGACATCGGAAACAGGCGCTTGCCGGTCTCGAACGCGTCGAGGCCGAGGACCACCTGGAGATACACGGGCAGGACGAAGAAGGTGCCCAGCAGCAGGAGCTGCTGCATCAAGAGCGTGGACAGGCCCGCGCGGAGCGGCCTGATCCGCAGCAGCGAGCGGTCGAGCAGGACGTCGCGGCCCAGCCGCTCGCGCCGCTCCTCCCAGCTCGTGAACGCCGTGAGCACGACGAAGCCGGCCATGATGAAGAACGGGACGGCCGAGAAGCCGAACGGAGTCACCTCCGTTCCTCCGATCGTGAGCGCGCCGCGCGGCTCGATCAGCCCCCACTGGCTGCTCTTGAGGATCCCGAAGACGACGAGCCCGAGCCCGGTGGCGGAGAGGGCCACACCCACCAGGTCGAGCTGGGGCCGCCGCTCGCCGGGCGGTGTGTATCCCAGCCGTCGTCGCAGGAACAGGATGGCCGCGACGATCACGGTCTCCCCCGCGAAGACGTAGCGCCAGCTGAGCTCCGTGGTGACCCAGCCGCCGATGAGCGGCCCCGCAGCGATGGCGGCGCCGGCCACGCCGCCGATGACGCCGAAGGCGAGGGCGCGCTGCGATCCGCTGTAGGTGTGCGCGATCAGCGAGACGATCGCTGGGAGCACGAGCGCGGCACCGAGCCCCTCGATCAGCGACCAGCCGACCAGGAGCACCGTCAGGTTCGGGCTCAGCGCCGTCGTCAGCGAGCCGGCTCCGTAGATGGCGAGCCCGAGGGCAAACGCCCGCTCGCGCCCGAGGATGTCGCCCAGCTTCGCCCCGGCGAGCATGAACGCCGCCATCACCAGCGTGTACGCCGTGATGGCCAGCTGCACGCCCTGAATCGTCGTGCCGAGGTCGGTGACGATCTGCGAGATCGACACGTTCATGACGCTGCTGTCGAGCACCATCACGAACTGGGCCGATGCGAAGATCGCTATCGGGAGCCCGAGCGACCCGCGATTGCCCTCGGCGGCCGCCGCCGGTCGGCTGAGGACGTTCATGGAGACCTCCATCGTCTGCAGGCGCGGCCGAGCGGGCAATGACGCCGGCCTGTGTGATCCGGGGATGCCAGCCCCCGCCGCGGACACTGGTGAGCCGGGTGGCACCCGGCTCCACGGACGGCGACGCTGGGGGCGTGACGCGGCGAAGGACCAGGCGCGCTGCAGCCCGCCGGCTCCGGTTGTGCCCGGTCTGTGCCTCTCCGGCCGTCAGCGACGCCTACGAGCAGCCGGTCGGCCTCGACGGACGCTACTTCCTCCTCTGCGGCCAGTGCAGAACCTGGCGCAGCGTCGCGGTTACCTTTTGGATGGGGCGCCGATTCGAGCTGCGGCTGCGCCAAGACCGGAAGCGCATCGCCCGCGCGCTGCGGCGCCTCGAGCACGAGACGGCGGGGAACCCGCGCGAGCTTGCGCGCCGCTGACGGATGGCGCCCGACGAGCCCCAGCGTCACTCGCTGCTGTTGGTGGTCACGCTCCTCTCGGTCGCGGTGCAGGGGACCGTGGCTCCCGGCGACGTGCAGCAGGTCGCCGTCACCGCTCTGGCGGGAACGATCCTGCTGCTGGCATTTCGGGCCGCGGAGCTCCCCCGCTGGGCGGTCAGGTCCGCCGCGGCCCTGGCGCTCGCGATACTCGCGCTCAGCGTCGTGCGCGCGACCGTGGGAGGCATCGGCGAGGGCGCCGCCCGCGCCATGAACGCGACGCTCTTGGTCTTCGGGCCGCCTGCGGTCGCGGTCGGCGTGGTGCGCGAACTGCGTTCGAGCGGACGTGTCCGGCTGGACGCCGTGCTCGGGGTGCTCTCGCTTTACATGCTCCTGGGCATGCTGTTCGGGTTCGTGTACGGCGCGCTCGACCGGTTCGGCGATCAGCCCTTCTTTGCCGGTGCTGAACCGGCCACGGTCTCGCACTGCCTCTACTTCAGCTTCACCACGCTGACGACGGTTGGCTACGGCGATTTCGTCGCACAGACGGACGTGGGCCACACCCTGGCGGTCTTCGAGGCGCTGCTCGGCCAGATCTATCTCGTGACGGTCGTCTCGCTGATCGTCGGCAACCTGGGAAGGCCTACGCCACGGGATCGGGCTGCGGGCGAGACGTGACCGGCTCGTCCTCGCGGGACAGGTCCGCGGCGATGCGCGTGACCGCCGAGGTGAGCGGGGCGGCGAGGATCAGCCCAACCGCCCCGAAGAGGGCACCGCCCGCAATGGTCACGATCAGCACGGCCAGCGGGTGGATGCCTAGCGCCGTGCCATAGGCAATCGGCTGCACCATCTGCTGGAGGATCCCGTTCGCGAGCAGCTGGACCACGATCATCCCGGCCGCAGCCTCCGGGCCGGCGCCCCCCAGCGCGATCACGACCGCGAACACCCCCGCGCCCCAAGCGCCGAGGTATGGGATGTAGGCGCCGAAGAAGGTGATCGCCGCGATCGTGCCGGCAAGCGGCACGCCGAGGATGAGCGCGCCCAGCCCGACGACGACCGCGTTGAAGGCGGCCACCAATGTCACCCCGAAGAAGTAGCCGCGCAGCGATTCCAGCACGCGGCCGCTGATCTGATGGGCGACCGGCCTCGGGACGCGCATGTGACCCTCGGCCCAGTGCCGGATGAGCGGCCCGTCCTTCAGCAGGAAGAACAGGCTCAGCGCCGTGAGCCCCAGGAAGAACACGAGCGACGACAGCCGCTTGAGGCCGCCCGCGACACCCTCCAGCAGGGCCGGGACGGCACTGCTCACGGTCGACGACGCGTCGTCCTTTGCCGACTCCGCCGCTTCGCGGTCGATCCCGAGATCCGTCGCCCAGCCGGCCAGCGTGTCCTTCGCGGAGTCGAGCTGGGTTCGCAGCGCATCGAACTGGCTCGTGATGCCTCCGACGACGATCAACATGATGGCGATCCCCAGCACGATGAGGGCGACCAGCACCAGCGCGGCCGCGACACCGCGGTTGAGCCGCCGTGCCGCGAGCCGATGGACGACCGGCGACGCCACGGCGGCCACGACCGCGGCAGTGATGACCGGGGCGACGATCGTCTGCGTCAGCGTCAGGATCCAGACGGCGCCGACGATCGCCAGCGTGACACCGACCGCGAGCCATGCGGAGCCACCGAGGTCCCGGAGCCACCTGGGCGCGGCGAAGAACCCGGCCAGGTCGTGCGGCTCGAAGTCCGGAGACGGGTCGCGGTAGGTCACGGCCGCCCCGCGAAGAAGGTCAGCGCCTTGCGCGTCTTCGTCTCGTGCTCACCGGAGAGGTCGATGCCGTTCCCGCCGAGCAACGTCCTCGTCTGGGCGGCCGCGTAGAACGCGTCGCGGGGCTCGCACTTGGTGGAGAGCTCGAGCAGGCGCGAGCCGTCGGGGTAGAGCCAGAGCTCGGCCACCATCCTCCGGTCGAGCTCCTCGGGCGCGAACCCGGCCTTCAGCACGAGGATCGGGCCGAGCACCGTCAGGTCGTCGAACACGCCGGCTCGGCTGTGCTCCTCCACGAGCGACCGCTGCCCCGCCGAGAACAACTCGGGAATGCCGCTTGCCCCGCAGACAACTGCGCGCACGTCCGCATTGCCGACCTTGCGCTTGAGCGTTCCGGAGCAGACGAACGCGCCGGGCATCGCGTCGAGCTCCACCGTGAACCGAGGGTCCTTTCGCAATGACTCCGGCAACGCTCGGGGGACGACAGGCCTCATCTTCACGACCGAGTCGCCGCGCCTTCCCTGAATTCGGCGGGCGCGCAGCACGAGTCCGCCGGAGTGCAGCTCCAGGTCCGGCGTGTCGAAGAAGTACACCAGCCGCAGCTGGCCATCGAGGGGATCGATCCGCAGTGCCCTCGCGGCCTCGAGGTGCGCCGATTCCGGCACCGTCGCCTTCAGCTCCACGCTGTCCACGTCCCCGATCAGGTCGAGGAGCTCCCGGAGCTGCGCATCCGAGAACGTGGAGACGGCGGGCGCCGTCATCGGGCTACGCGAGGGCCTTCCGCTTGATCCCCTCGAACTCGGCCTGGTCGATGGCGCCGCGGTCGAGGAGGTCCTTGGCCTTCGCGATCTGGTCGCTCGGCCCGCTGTCCGCCGCGACGTCGCGGACGTAGTCCTCGAATTCCCCGCGCCTCGCCCGGACCTCGGACGCGCTGCGCTCGGCCATCTCCTTGCCCTGCGCGATCATGTAGATCAGGACGCCGAGGAAGGGCAGCACGACGACGAGCAGCGTCCACGCCGCCTTCCCCCAGCCCGAGATGTCGTGGCGGCGGAACAGGTCGGAGAACACGGTGATCAGGAGCCAGAACCAGATCACCCATCCGAAGAAGACGAGCATGGTCCAGATGATGTCCATCAACGGGTAGTCGGCTGCAATGACCATCGGGCCTCCAAGGGGTCGAGAGTGGCTCGAACCAGCGTGCAATGGCGCGGCGACGGTGCCAAGGGTGTCCGCATCCGGAGTGCGGTGGTGCGCGCGTGCCGTCACGCCGGAGGGGCGCGCCATTGCCGGCTCGGCGGCCCTGTATGAGCATGGCTCACATCTATCCGGAGCAGATTCTCGGCCGGGCGGTATCCGCCGGCACAGCCGCCGGCCGTGCCGCCGTTCGGCCCGCCGCGTCCCTGGCCTACACGCTGGCCGAGCAGGCGATCGACCGCACGCTGGCCAGCGGGCTGGCACGGCACGCCGTGAGCCGCGCCCTGGAGGGCCCGCTCGTCGACGTAGTGGCCGGCGACCTCGTTCGCTACGCCGTCGTGGAGCGCGTCATGGACCGCCTGCTCGCCGAGGGCACCGTGGAGCACACCGTCGACCGCCTTCTCGACGGCCCCGAGCTCGATCGCGTCGCCGCGCACCTGAGGGCGCGGCTGCTCGCGAGCGAGGAGCTGTGGCTGATCGTCGAGGAGGTCGCGCAGAGCGCGGCGGTGACCGAGGCGATCGCGCAGCAGGGCCAGGGCTTCGCCGACGAGGTCGCGGGCCGCATGCGCACGCGCTCGCGGAGCGCCGACGCATGGCTCGAGCGCGCCGCCCGCAGAGCGCTGCGGAGGCCACAGCCGTGACGCAGGCCCGGGTCGCCGCGAGCGTCGAGGTCGTGCCGGTGGCGACCGTTCACGCTGCACGCTACGAGGGCCTGGTGACCCGCGCGATCGCGTTCGCGATCGACGCGGTCCTGATCAACGCGGTCGCGATCGTCGTGAGCGGAGGTGTCGCGCTGACGCTGTCCGTGCTCTCCGTTCCCGACTCCCTCGGCACGACGTTGCTGGCCGTCGGCGGTGCGCTCTTCCTCGCGTGGTCGGCCGGCTACTTCGTCGTGTTCTGGTCCACGACGGGCCAGACGCCCGGCGCGCACCTGATGCGCTTCCGTGTCTGCCGCGCGGACGACGGCTCGACCCTCGGTCCGGGCAGGGCGGTCCTCCGGCTGGCCTGCCTGACGCTCGCGGCCCTGCCGCTGCTGGCGGGGTTCCTGCCGATCCTCTTCGATGACCGCCGCCGCGGCCTGCACGACATGCTCGCGGGAACGGTCGTCATCGAGGCGGCCGGCGAGCCTGCTCGGTCAGCCTGATCTCCTCGGCGGTCGGCTTGCGCATGATGAAGTAGACGAGCGTGCCGAGGAACGGGAGCAGCAGGACGACCATGATCCAGCCGGCCTTCAGCCCGCCCGGCAGGTCACGGCGCACTATGTCGACGATCCCGATGGCCCAGACGACGAGCAGCGGGATGCCGACGAAGACCCACAGGAAGGGCGACACGGCTAGCCCTGCCCGCCGGCGGGCGCGGCGGGCGCGGTGGGCGCGGCCGATGAACGGAGGATCTCCGCCTTCTCACGCTCGAACTCGGGCGCGTCCAGCACTCCGGCCTCCCGCAGCCGGCCAAGCCGCTCGAGCTGCTCGAGGCGGTTCGTCGCGACGGCTCCGTTCCCCTGGCCGTTACCCGCATGCGCGCCCGCGCGCACCCACCGGCCCATCCCCGCGACACCCGCGCGAATCCGCTGGACCGACGCCTCGCGGCTTGCGTCCGGGAACTCCGTCGCGGTTTGGCGCCTGAGCGCCTCCAGCCCGAGCGCGAGCAGCCCGACGAGTATCAGGGCCGTGAGGGGTTGCCGCAGCGCCGGGGTGGGGCCCCATGCCAGCAGCAGCAGGGCGACCACCGCGAACGCGCCGTACGCGATGCGCGGCTCGCGCAGGTATGGCGCGAGCGTTCGCCGTATCCCGACGGCGGCGGTGGTCGGGCCGGCCAGCCATGCGGCCGCGATCAGGACGATGCCGTAGGCGATCGACGCCGACGCCGCCTCCACGAGCAGGTCCGTCGAGATCGTCCACGCTGCCTCGGCGGCGGGCCGCACCGCCTCGGTCGTCGCGAGCGCGCCCACGACGGCATCGCCGGCGAAGGAGCGCGCCACCAGCGCCGCGACGCCCGCAAGCAGGAACCCGAACCCAACCGCGCGGAGCGCCTCCCGGCGCCACCGGGAAGCGAGGTAGACGGCCAGCACCATCAACCCGATGGCCAGGACGAGGAGCACGATCGCGGCCGCCTTGAGGTACCGGACCGCATCCTGCGCGAGCTCGAGGTTGTCCGACTCCATGATCGTGATCTGGCCCGCACCCTCAGGGATGCGGGCCTCCGCCCTCTCCCCCACCCCGACCCGGTCGGCGGTCTGGCCGAGCAGCGCCTTCAGGTCGAGCGTCACGTCGCCGCCCTCGGTGGAGACCACGTCGCCCCCGCCCTCGACGATGTTGAGCAGCCGGGCGTGGGCACGCCGGTTCGCCTGCTCCCACAGTGCCTGCGGACGCGGCCGTTCGAGCAGCGTGTCGGCGCCGCGCACGGCGAGATCGCGGAGGCCGCCGGCGGCGGGACCTGCGAGCGGCTGTGCCCGGGGCGGCAGCGCCTCGGCGATCTGACCCTGCACGTCGACGTTGGCGTAGAGCTGATCGATCAGGAAGGTGGCGGTCTGGCCGCGGATCTCGTCGTTCTCGAGCAATGCGCTGCTGGTCTCGGTCCAGTTCTCGGTGTCGAGCAGCTGCCGGTTCGCCCAGAGGGCGAAGATTGCGAGGAACGCGAGCAGCGTCGCGATGCCCACCAGGATCAGGGGCAGGCGCCTGCGCGCCGCGGACGGCTCGGAGACGGGAGGTTCGGCCGGCGCGCCGGCCATGTCGACGCTCATGTCCCCACCCAAGTACGGACGCGCGCTCCCAGCAATGACGCCAGCCGGTGTTCTTGCGAAGGCGCGCCACCCTCGCCGGGTGGGGTGCACGCCACACCGCGAGACACCGGCGGGCGTGCTTGTCCCCGAGGGGTCGCCGCCGCACCCTCTCAGGAGTGACGAGCGAGTGGCGGGCACAGCCGGCGGACGAGGCATGGGAGCGCGTGCGCGACGAGCGGCCCGCGCCGCGCCGGACGGCGCTCATCATCGGATCGGTCGCGACGATCGCGGCGGGGGTGGTCGCCGTCATCGTTCCGGCCGTCGCGTCCGTCGGCATTGCGATCTTCACCGGCATCGTGCTCGTGGCGGCCGGCGGCGCGCTGGGCCTCGGAGTGTTCGCGGCGGAGGGGCTGGGCCTGAAGCTTCTCACTGGCATCGCGGGGCTGCTCACGCTCGCGGCGGGCATCTACCTGCTCGCCTCGCCCCTCGAGGGCACCTTCACGCTCACGGTGATCCTCGTGATCTGGCTGGTCGCGGTCGGGATCGCGCAGATCGCGGGCGGGATCGCGGCGCGCGGGAGCGAGGGAGCCGGGTACACGATCTTCGCCGGCGTGGTGTCGCTCGTCCTCGGGGTCCTTGTCGCGACGGAGCTGCCGAGCTCCGGCGATTGGGCGATCGGCCTGCTGGTCGGGATCCAGCTGATCTTCCTCGGGGTCGTCTCGCTCTTCCGCGCCCTCGAGCTGTGACCGCGACCGGCGTACGCGGAGCCGCCGTCGGGTGGTGTGGGCTACACCGTGGGACGGGGGCGCGCCGTGTTGCCCGGACGAACCGGCGCTGGGACGCTGGCCGTGCGTTTCCCCCGACCCGGAGAGCAAATGACTGACATCGGTCCCGTCCAGCTCATCGCCGTGAGCTTCGGCCCGGAGGCGGAGCTCGAGGGCAAGATCATCGACGAGCTCGCGCGCCTCGAGAGCGCGCGCACGATCCGGATCCTCGATCTGCTGTTCGTCCACAAGGACGCCGAGTCGGGTGAGCTGCTCGCGTTCGACCACCAGACCGAGGGGCTCGGCGCGATCGCCGGTGCGCTGCTCGGCTTCGAGTTCGAGGATGTCGCCGACGAGCGCGCTCGGGCCGAGGGTGAGGGCGATCGTGCGTTCGGGCTCACGCAACCGGAGATCGAGGACATGGCGAAGAGCCTCGAGCCGGGGACGTCGGCCGGGTTCGTCCTGATCGAGCACGTCTGGGCACGCGACCTGAAGCGCGCGATCCGCGGCGCCGGCGGCGTTCCCGTGGGCGAGGGATTCCTCACCCCCGAGACCGTCCGAGCGGTGGAGCCGGAGCTGGCCGCCATGGCAGAGGCCCTGGAGGCGATCGAGAAGGAGGAGCCGGCCCACGCCGGCGCCTGAGAGGAGAAACAGATGGGACTCTTGGCACTTCGAGCGGCCAACCGGATGGGGGCGCGCCAGCAATACCGGACGATGGCGCGGATGCAGCGGCGGCGGAGCTGGGCGCAGGATCGCATGGGCGCGCGCCAGGACTTCCAGCCCGCGGGCGAGGAGCAGTACGACGAGCCCGCACCGGCCGCAGCCGAGCCCGACTACGTCTCGGAGCTGGAGCGCCTTGCTCAGCTGCGCGACCAGGGCGTGATCACCGCCGAGGACTTCGACGCCAAGAAGCGGCAGCTACTCGGCCTCTGACCCGCGCTCGACGGCGCCCACCTCGGTGGCGTCGCCGGGCCGGAGCACGCGCACCTCGACGCTCGGCGTCGCGGCGGCCACCCGTTCCGCGAACGCTCGGGCCGGGCGCTCCGGGTCTCCGAGCCATGGGGCCCGCGGTGACGCCAGCGTCCCCCAGTGAATCGGGACCGCCACGCGCGGCTCCATGAGCTCCACGGCGCGCGCCGCCCGCACCGGGTCCATGTGGCCCTTGCCCACGCGCGATCCCCATCCCCAGACCGGCAGCAGCGCGGCGTCGAGCTCTACGCCGAGCTCGCCCATACCGTCGAAGATGTCGGTGTCGCCCGCGAAGAGCACGCGCTCCGGGCTCTGCGTCACGTAGGCCAGGGCCTGTCGCGCGCGCGAGAACGGATGCCGGCGCCCGTCGTGCTCCACCTCGATCGGAGTCAGCTCGATCGTGCCGACCGAGACCCGCTCTCCCGGACGCGCCTCGGTCACATCGCGCAGACCCGCGCGCGCGAGCTGCCGCGCGCACCCGCGGGGCGCGATCACGGGACAAGGCCCAAGACGGCGGAGCGACGGAACGTCCAGATGGTCGAAGTGCGCGTGCGAGATCAGGACCGCGTCCGGTGCGAGCACGCCGTCGGACTCGTGCAGCGGGACGATCCTCCGGAGGTGCCCAACGCGCTCTCTCAGCACCGGATCGGTCAGGAGCCGCAACCCGGCAGCCTCCAGCTGGACCGTCGCGTGACCGACGTAGGTGATGCGCATCAGGCCCAGCCGGCCACGTCGGCGCCGCCCTCGTGGCTGAAGCGCGAGCCGAACCGCACAAGCGCCGCGTGCGAAGCGATCTTGCCCGCGACCAGCGCCTCGCCCAGGCCGAAGGCCGCCGCCCGGTCGACCAGCCCCGGGGGCACGAAGGAGAACACCCCTGCCACGTGGGCGAGGTCGGCCACGGAGTTCATCCGCATCAAGACGAGGTTGTCGCACTGCGAGAGCACGTTTTCGTGGATCTTCTGCGGCCGCTGCGTGACGACGATGAGGTAGAGCCCGAACTTCCGCCCTTCTCCCGCGATCCGTATGGCGTGCTCGGTGGCGAGGGTGGTGAGCGGATCGGCAGGCTCCGCGGGACATACGTTCTGCGCCTCGTCTATGACAATCGCCACCGGCTCGCGACGGGCCCGATCGCGCCACAGCCGCTCAAGGACGGCACCCGCGGTGAGTGTCTGCTCGTCCCGGGTGGCAAGCGAGCCGAGGTCCACGACCAGGCACCGCGGGCCCTCCGGGCTAACGAGCTCGTCCAGCAGCGACGAACCCTCCGGGCCCGGCCATATGCCGAAGCTGTCGACTCCGAGGTTGTGCGCGCGCAGCTTCAGGTCCTCTGCCGGCGAGCGAGCCAGATCCTCGAGGCTGCGGATCGATTCGTCCTCCACCAGGGCGAGGAGCTCGCTGTACTCGCCACGGTCGCCGAGCGGATCGAGGCGCAGCAGGGCGGCCTGGTGGGCGGGGGCGAGATCGCGGAAGCGGACGCGCAGAGCGTTCGGGCCCTCTGTGCCGCTCCGCACCTGCACCGACGCCGCCGCGTCGCGGTAGCGCTCGTCGTCCACGCGCGGCTGGCCGAGGCGCACGTAGTCGGAGTTGGGATCGAGCACGACCACGCGCAGGCTCGTCTCCATCAGCACCCGCTCCAGCAGGACGCCCAGCGAATAGGTCTTGCCCGAGCCGGACTGCCCGCACAGGAAGGTGTGCCGCCCGAAGCCGGCGGCGTCGAGCTGGAACGGCACCTCACGAACGAGCGCCAGCTGCCCAACGTCGAGCTGCGCGCCCTTGGGGCGCACCCGATCGAGCCAATTGCCCACCTCTTCGGCCGTCGCGGGACGCACTCCCGCATCGTGGAACGGCTGCCCGTCGCCCTGGAGGACGACGCCCTCCCCTCCCGCGCCGCGGAGTCGAACCTGTCCCACGCCCGGCGCGCTGGTGTCCTGGTGCCGTGGCTCGAGCGACAGCAGCTGACCCAGGCCGGTGGAGCCTGATCCCTCGATCGCCACGTAGCCTCCCGCCTCGAGCTCCAGCTCGTGCAGCGATGCGTGGAAGGTGAAGCGCCGCCCGTCGACCGATGTCGCAAGCGGCCGCACGTCCCGCTCGAGCGCTTCACGTACCGCGCGGTACTCCTCCAGCGAAGCGGCCGGCCCGGTCACGCGGCAACCCTGCTTCTTGCTGGAAGGAAGATGGCGGTGGCGAAGCCCACGATGGCGAGCGCCGCCAGCACGACCATCGAGATCACATAGGTCCCGTTCCCCGACGCCAGGTCCGAGACGAGGATGGTTCCCGCGATCGCGGCGCCGAACGAGGAGCCGAGATTGGACACGGCACGCGAGACGCCCGAGATCTCTGCCTGGTCCTCCTCGGGGAAGCTGGACTGGACCACGTTCACCGACGGGGTCAGCATCACTCCGAGGCCCACGCCGATCAGAAGGAGGCCCGGCACGAAGGCCGTCACGCGGGACGAGGCTCCGACGAGCGCGAGCAGGAGCCCGATCCCGGCCGCGGTCACGGCGAAGCCCGCCAGGATGAGCGTTCGCTGCGAGTACCGCTTCGCCAGCCGCTCGGCGGCGAGCGAAGAGGCGAGAATGCCGGCCGTCGCCGCGGTGAAGACGAGACCGGTCTCGATGGCGTTGTAGCCGCGGACCGTTTGGAGGAATACGGAGACGACGAACGAGACGCCCATGAGCAACAGCCACTGGATGTTCTGGGTGAGCAGGCCGAGGTTGGACGCGCGGTCCCGGAACAGCCGCAGGGAGATGAGCGGATCCCTGCCGGACCGCTCGCGCGCGCGGGTGTAGAGGAAGAGCGCGACCAGGAAACCGGCCCCGACCGCCATGAAGGCCGCCGTTAGCGCGAGGGCGTTGTCCGCAAGCAGGATCCCGAACACCACGAAGAACAGGCCGAACGCCGAGAGGACCGCCCCGACGAGGTCGAACGGGCTGGCCGGGTCCGGCGCCAGGGGGTCGACCACCCGGCGGCTGAGGAAGATGATCGTCAAGACGACCAGGACCTGGAAGACGAAGGCGGCCCGCCAGCTGATCCCCGAGGTTATGAGGCCGCCGATGAGGGGCCCGGCCGCCGCGCCGATGCCGCCCAGGCCGCTGATGACCCCGAAGGCGCGCGCGCGCGAAGTCAGATCGCTGAACGCCAGCGTCGTGAGGATGTAGACGGGCGGGATCAGCAGCGCCGTGCCGACGCCCTCGAGGATCGAGTTGCCGAGGATCAGCACGCCAAGAGAAGGTGAGACAGCGCTCAGTCCCGCGCCGAATCCGTACAGCGCGAGACCCCAGGTGAAGCATCGCTTGCGCCCCCAGCGGTCGGTCAGCTTGCTGCAGGGGATCATGAGAATCGCCATCGTCAGCAGGAACAGCGTGATCGTGGCCTGCACACCCTCGACGCTCGTGTCGAGGTCCTCGCTGATGTCGTTGATCATCACGTTCATGTTGGAGCCGGCGTAGCTGCAGATGAACTGCGCCAGCGCCAGCGGAGCCAGCAGCCTTCGGGTCGAGAGGGCCGCCGGGTCCGCGCTCACGCGACCGCGGGCGTCGCTTGCGCCTCGGCGGTGGCCATCGCGCGCGCCGCGAGGATCAGGGTGAGGTGGCTGAACGCCTGCGGGAAGTTGCCGACCTGCCGCCCGCGCGCGACGTCGTACTCCTCCGCGAGCAGGCCGAGGTCGTTGGAGAGGCCGACGAGCCGCTCGAACAGGGCCCGCGCCTCCTCCACCCGGCCGTTCCGAGCGAGAGCGTTGACGAGCCAGAACGAGCAGGCCAGGAACTGGCCCTCGTCGCCCGGCAGCCCGTCGTCCGTCTCGGCGGTCGAGTAGCGGGAGACGAAGCCGTCCCGGCCGAGCTCGCGCCAGACCGCGTCGATGGTGCCCGTGACGCGCTCGTCCGTTCCCGGGAGGAACCCCACGAGCGGGATGTTGAGGACGCTGGCGTCGAGCTCCTTCGACCCGTAGTACTGCGTGAACGTGCGGCGTTCGCCGTCGTATCCGTGCTCGCAGACCTCGGCGTGGATCTCGTCGCGAACCTGCTTCCAGCGCTCGACGGGGGCCTCCAGGCCGAACTGGTCGGCGAGTCGCACCGCGCGGTCGAACACGACCCACGCCATGACCTTCGAGTACGTGTAGTGCCGCTGCGGCCCGCGCGCCTCCCAGATCCCGTCATCCGGGCGCCGCCAGATCGTCTCGACATGCTCGATCACGGCCCGCCACCGCGGCCACAACCGCCTGTCCACGGTGCCGAGGCGTTCCGCGCCGATGAACATGACCGCCACGACCTCGCCATAGACGTCGAGTTGAAACTGCTCGGAGGCCGCGTTGCCCACGCGGACGGGCCCGGAGTTCTCGTAACCGGGCAGGTGATCGACCTCGAACTCCGTGAGGCGCCGCTCGCCCCCGATGCCGTACATGATCTGAATCGCAGTCGGATCGCCCGTGCCGACACGCAGCAGGTAGTCGCGGAACGCCAGCGCCTCGTCCGTGTAGCCCGCGTCGAGCAGCGCCTCCAGCGCGAGCACGGAATCACGCAGCCAGCAGTAGCGATAGTCCCAGTTGCGCACCCCGCCGATCTCCTCCGGCAGCGAGGTCGTCGGCGCCGCGATCACGGCCCCTGTGGTCTCCGATGTCATCGCCTTCAGCGCGATCAGCGAGGTGAGCACGTGGTCGCGATAGGGACCGTCGTAATTGCAGCGCCCGCTCCACTCCCGCCACCACGCCTCTGTACGCGCGAGGGCCGAGTCGGCATCCTCGACGGACGGACCCTCCTCATACGACAGATGCCAGGTGAGCGTGAGCCGCGAGCGGGCGCCCTCGACTGCCACGAAATCCGCGCTCACGGTTCCGTCCTCCACCTTCAGCGGAAGTGGTGTGCTGAGCCTGAACGCGTCGGGACCCGCGGTGACGACGGCTCCGTCGGACGCGCGCTCCGCCCACGGCCGGATGGACCCGTAGTCCGGGCGCAGCGCCAGCTCCATCCGCATCGGCACCCGCCCACGGACGCCTTCGACGATGCGCATGACACGGGGCGGGCCTCCCCCCCGGCGCGGCATGAAGTCGATGACGCGGACGGTTCCGGCCGCGCCCTCGAAGTCCGTCTCGAGCACAAGCGTCCCGGGCCGATACCGGCGGGAGGTGGTCCAGGCGTCCCCAACCGGCGCCAGCAGCCAGCGTCCGTGCCGCTCCTCGCCCACGAGGGCGGAGAAGCAGGATGCCGAATCGAAGCGCGGCAGGCACAGCCAGTCGATCGCCCCGTTACGCCCAACCAGCGCGGCTGCCTGCATGTCTCCGATGAGGGCGTAATCCTCCAGAAGCACTGGCGCCAGCGTGCCCAGCCGCGGCAGCACCGGCAAGGATGTGGACACGCCTCTTGCGGACAGGTCTGCGCCCTTGAGGCACGCACACGGCCACGGCGATGATCGCGTTGTGTGCCGCTGGAACGCCTATTTCGGCCAGCCCGTGCTGATAGGCGAACTGCTCTTCCACACGCAGCACAGCCTGATCGACCAGAGCCTCCATTCTCGCATGGGGGTGGAGACGACCAACGGCGACGGCTTCGGCCTCGGTTGGTACCGCGACGGCGACGGTGACAGCCCGGCCCGCTATCGCAGCGTCACGCCGGCGTGGAGCGACGCGAACCTGCGTGATCTCGCCGCACACGTCGAGTCGCCCCTGTTCCTCGCCCATATCCGTGCGACCACCGGAACCCCTGTTCAGCAGACGAACTGCCACCCCTTTCGGCACGGACGCTGGCTGTTCGTGCACAACGGCGTCATCGCCGGCTTCCAGGCCATGCGGCGCGAGCTGCTGTACGCCGTCGACCCCTCGCTGTTCGAGGGCGTCGGCGGGTCGACGGACTCCGAAGCGCTGTTCTACCTCGCGCTGACGTTCGGGCTGGACGACGACCCGCTCGGGGCCGTGGAGAAAGCCGTCGGTCTCGTCGAAGCCACCGGGCGAGCGCACGGGATCGAGAACCCGGTTCAGATGACGCTGGGGTTCAGCGACGGCGAGCGGCTGTACGCGGTTCGCTATTCCACAGAGCACCGGTCGAGGAGCCTGTTCGCGTCGGAGGATGTGGAGTCCATCCGCGCTCTGCACCCCGACAACCTGCGGCTACAGCGGATGACCCCCGAGGACCGCATCGTCGTCTCGGAGCCCGTGTCGGATCTTCCCGGGGCCTGGCGCGAGGTGCCTGAGTCGACGGCGCTGATCATCCAGCGAGGGCCCGACGAGCACAGGCCGTTCCGTCCGCGGCAGAGCTTCTAGAGCAGGTGCTCCAGGCCCACGGTCGGCGAGCGCTCGAGCGCACCCACCCTGCGCACGGCCAGCAGCACGCCTGGCATGAACGACTGGCGGTCGATCGAGTCGTGGCGGATCGACAGCGTCTGGCCGGGGCCGCCGAAGATCACCTCCTGGTGGGCCACCAGGCCCGGCAGGCGAACCGAGTGGATCGGCTCGTGCACGTTGCCGCCGGCGGCCCGGATCAGGTCGGCGGTGCGCGCTGCGGTGCCGGACGGGGCGTCGAGCTTCCTGTCGTGGTGCAGCTCGACGATCTCGCACTCGGGCATGTGCTCCGCGACCCGCTGTGCGAGCTCCATCATCAGGACGGCGCCGATGGCGAAGTTGGGCGCCACGAGGAGGTTCGCCTCCCCCACGCCCTCGAGCTCCGAGAAGTCCGCGCCCGTGGTGCCCATCACGCAGTGCACGCCCGCCTCCAGGCACAGCCGCGCGTTCGAGAGCGCGCTGTCCGGCGTCGTGAAGTCCACGACCACGTCCGCATCGCCCAGCACGTCGGCGAGTGCGGTGTCGAGCAGCGGGTCCGCGCGGCCGACGAGCGACATGTCATCGGCGCCCTCGACGGCGTCGCACACCGTCTGGCCCATCCGTCCCGCGGCGCCGGAGACGGCGACGTTGATCATGCCGCGGCGAGCGACGGCGAGACGGCCTCGAGCGCGCTGCGGAACGCGGTCTCGTCCCCGCCCACGCCGGCCGCCGACAGCCGCTCCGGCTGCCACAGCTCCTGAGCCAGCTCGTTCACGTCGTCGAGCGTAACCGCGTCGAAGGCCGTGAGCACCTCGTCCACCGTCAGGAGCGGCACGCCCATCAGGATCGAGCTGCCGATTCGGTTCATCCGCGTCAGCGTGGACTCCATCGAGAGGACCGTGCGGCCCTTCACGTTGTCGCGGGCGCGCTCCAGCTCCTCCTCGTTCACGCCGTCGTCGTGCAGGCGCCGCAGCTCCGAGCCGATCACGTCCACCGCCTCTCCCACGTTGTCGGGCCGAGTGCCCACGTAGAGCGCCACCTGGCCCGTGTCGGCATAGTGGCTCGCGTAGGAGTAGACCGCGTAGGCAAGCCCGCGCTTCTCGCGCACCTCCTGGAAGAGGCGCGACGAGGTCGAGCCGCCGAGGATCGTGTCGAGGACTCGCAGGGCAAAGCGGCGATCGTCGCCGCGCGCGATGCCGGGTCCGCCGAGGCAGAGGTGGTACTGCTCGGTCTCCTTCTCGTGGAAGCGCAGTATCTGCCCGTTGCCGCCCGGCGTGTCCGTCGCCGCAGGCCCGCCCTCGCGAGCGTCGCCGAACGCCTGCTCGGCGAGCGCGACGATCCGCTCGTGCTCGAGGTTCCCGGCCGCCGCCAGCACCATGTTGCCCGGCACGTAGCGGCCGTCGTGCCAGGACGCGATCTCCGGCACGGGGACGGACGAGACGACCTCGGCGCGCCCGATGATCGGCCGGCCGAGCGGGTGGTCCCCGAAGATCGCGCCGGAGAGCACGTCGTGGACCTTGTCCTGCGGCTCGTCCTCGTACATGGCGATCTCCTCGATCACCACCTGGCGTTCTGAGTCGATGTCCGGATAAGAAGGCCGGAGCACCATGTCCTGCAGCACGTCGAACGCGCGCTCCAGGTGGTTGTCGAGGAAGCGGGAGTAGACGGAGGTCGTCTCCTTGCCGGTGCCGGCGTTGACCTCCGCCCCCATCGCGTCGAAGGCCTCGTCGATCTCGCGCGAGCTGAAGCGATCCGTGCCCTTGAAGAGCAGGTGCTCCAGGAAGTGCGAGATCCCGGCGTGCTCGTTGTCCTCGTCGCGGGACCCGGCTCGCACCCAGAACCCGAGGGCGATCGAGCGGACCGATGGCATCGCCTCGGTCACGACTCGAACGCCCGAGTCCAGGGTTGTGAGCTGAGCGGGCTCGGTCACCGGCCAGCT
>DASSVP010000002.1:0-13528 GCA_035705985.1 Thermoleophilaceae bacterium | reverse complement strand
CGGCAGCTCAGGCAGGTGCGCATGTGAGGCCGCAGCAGCTCCAGGTCCGCCGCGCTCGCCTCGCCGTCTGCGAGCGCGGACAGCAGCGGCTCGTAGCGCGCGCAGTCGGCGCCGCGCTGGATGCCCGACACCCGCCGCAGGAAGGCGCGGCGTCCCTCGGTGAGCAGGCGGTTGACCTTCGTGTAGGACCAGCCCGTCATCGAGCAGATCTCGCGGTATGAGAAGCCCTCCGCCTTCAGCACGAGCGCGCGCACCTCGTGCGGCTTCAGCTGGCTGAGCGCCTCGGCGCCCTGGCGCAGCCGCTCGAGCCGCTCGGCCTGCTCGTGCGTCACGGAGGCGCCGGGCCGGTCGCGCAGCTCGCCGTCGTCGGTCACGGGTGAGTGCCGCTCGCGCTGGCGGCGCAGCGCGAACGCCTCGTGCTTCACCACGGTCTTGAGCCATGGGATCAGCTCGTTCGCGCTCGTGCTCGGCGCCTTCGTCAGGAGGATCTCGACGCCGCGCTGGTAGGCGTCCTCGGCGTCCTCCGGCGTGGCCGCGTAGCGGCGCGCGGTGGCGAGGATCTGCGCGCCGTGCCGCGCGATCAGCTCGAGCGCCGCCGCGTCGATCTCGCCCCTGGCGGGCCGGTCACGTCTCGTCATCAGCACGACGTTGAGCCGCATCCTGCACCCGCTCGCCCCCGCTGCGACGACACAAGGTCGCAAAATGCGAGAGATTTCTCGTCCAGGGTGTGGCGAGCTGTACCGGCTGGCACCGCTACATTCGCCCGTGGCAACTGTTTGACTACGTGCCGACGAGATCAACCGTGCCCAACGGACTTGTCAAAGAGCTCCAGGAGATCGAGCCCCTAGCGCTCCCCCAGCGGGACGTGCGGGCCGGCAAGCCCCTGCTCGGAGGCCTTCTCCGCTTCGACGTGGCACGCGCGGTGATCCGCATCGCGACGCTCGCCGTGCTCGACCTCGCGGGCCTCCTGGCCGCGATCTACACCGCGCTGATCGTGAAGAGCGCGCTGCGCCATCCCGAGGCCATCGGCGCGATGTGGGACCAGGCGCTCGACTACCTCCCGCTCGGCGGCCTCGTGATGCTCCTGCTGTTCGGCCGGTCCGGCCTCTACCGCGAGCGCGCACAGCGCCCCGGCCTCCCGCGCGTGATCGCGTCGCTCTTCCAGACGACGGTGATCGTGTTGCTCTACGCGCTCATCGAGGGCGAGGACTTCCAGTCGTACTACATCTTCTACGGCTCGCTTCTCTTCGCGCTGGTCTACGTGTCGGCCTTCCGCTGGGCGTTCGAGAAGGCGAGCGGCGCGATCCTGCGTGCCGCGGGCTACCGCCGCCGCGCCGTGCTCGTCGGCTCCGGCTCGAACATCCAGGCGGTCTCGCATGCGTTGCACGACAGCCGCGAGATCGAGCCGTACGGATTCGTCGCGCGGACGCCGGTCGCCCTCATGAACGGCCTGCGCGACTTCCGCTCGCTGGAGCAGCTCGAGCGCCACTTCGACGCGATCGACGAGGTGCTGATCGCCGACGCCGACTTCCCCGCGGAGGAGGCCGTCGAGCTGGTGGACCGCTGTCACCAGCAGGGGGTGCGCGTGCGCGTGGCGCCGTCCACGATGGAGATCCTCATGGACCGCGTCGAGTACGTCCCCGGCCAGGCGCTCCCGCTCTTCGAGCTGAAGCCGCCGGTGTTCGAGGGGGTCGACTTCGCCCTCAAGCGGACCTTCGACCTCGTCGGTGCGGTGCTCCTCGTCGCCGTGCTGTCGCCCGTGATGATCCTGGCCGCGCTGGCGATAAAGGTCACCTCGCGCGGGCCGGTCTTCTACCGGTCGCGGCGGCCCGGCATCGGCGGCAGGTGCTTCTCGTGCCTCAAGTTCCGGACGATGGTCTCGGGCGCCGAGCAGCTGCAGGACCGCCTCGAGGAGCAGAACGAGGTGGGCGGCGCGCTCTTCAAGATGCGCTCCGACCCGCGCGTCACCCCGGTCGGCCGCTTCCTGCGGCGCTGGTCGCTCGACGAGCTGCCGCAGCTCTTCAACGTGCTCCGCGGCGAGATGTCGCTCGTGGGCCCGCGGCCGCTGCCGCAGCGCGACTACGACCGCCTCGACGACTGGCACCGCAAGCGCTACCTCGTCCTGCCCGGCATGACGGGCCTTTGGCAGGTCTCGGGGCGCTCCGAGCTCGACTTCGACGAGCTCGTCCGGCTGGACTTCCTCTACCTCGAGCGCTGGTCGGTCTTCCTCGACCTCACGATCCTCCTCAAGACGATCCCCGCCGTGATCCGGGCGCGGGGCGCTTGGTGAGCGAGCCCTATCGCGCCGACAACCTGCTCGACCGCGTAGGCGACGCCGGTACGCGTCAGGTCCACTACGACCAGGAGATGCGGCGCGAGCGCGCGATCCTGGACCGTCGGCTGCGGCTGGAAGGGGGCGACGTCCTGTCCGTCGGCTGCGGCCGGCACCCGGGCCGGCACCTGTTCCCGCGGCCCGCGTTCCGGATGACCGGCGTGGACCTCGACGAGGCGATGATCGCGGAGCTGCGCGCGTCGGGCGAGCTCGACGACGGCACGGTGGCGCGCGCCGGCGAGCTCCCCTACGAACAGGGCTCGTTCGACGTGGTGCTCTACCGCCTGGTGCTGCACCACGTGGTCTACCAGCGGCCGCTCGGCCCGGTGCTCGAGGAGGCGGCGCGCCTGCTGCGCACCGGCGGCGCGCTCGTTGCGATGGAGCCCGGGCGCTGGCACCCGGTCGGCGCCGGGCTCGCGCTGGCCAACCGGCTCGGCCTCGGGCCGGCGGTGCACGGGACTCCCGACGACATCCCGATCTCGCCGCGCGACCTGGTGCGCGGGGCGCGCGCGGTTGGGCTCGAGCCCGAGCTGCACGCCGTGACGTTCGGCTGGCGGCGGCTGCCCCCCGCGGCGCAGCGCGCGCTGCATGCGCTCGACGGTGCGGGTTCGCGGCCGCGGCTCGCTCCGTTAGGACACACGCTCATGCTGATCGCGCGGCGGCGGTGACCCCGAGCCGCTACGACGACGAGCTCTGGGAGCTCGTGCCGGAGGAGCCCGGCCCGCCGCCCGAGCACCTGCGCGAGTTCGTCCACTCGCTCGGCCGGGTCGAGCGTCCCCTCGACCTGGGCTGCGGCGACGGGCGGCTCACCGCCGAGCTCGACGCGGCGGAGCTCACGGCGGCGGACGTCTCGGCGGTCGCGCTCGAGCGGGCGCGGCGACGGCTTCCAGAGCGCGCGCGGCTCGTCGAGCTGGTGCCCGACGCCCCTTTGCCGTTCGAGGACGGCACCTTCGACCTGGTCCTGTGCGCCGAGACGATCGAGCACGTGCGCGACGTTCAGCTGCTCCTCTCCGAGGTCCGCCGCGTCATGCGCCCCGGCGGCACGCTCGCTCTCACGACGCCGGCGAACCGGGCGCTCATGCGGCCGCCGGAGCCGCTCTCCCCGCACCTCCGCTTCCTCACCCGCGGTTCGCTGCGAGGACTGCTCGACGAGCTCGGCTTCGACGTCGTGTCGCTCGAGCGCCGCTCCGGCACGCTGCTCGCGCGCGCGACGCGCTGACCGCCCGCCTACTCGTCCAGCTCGGGCATCGCCCGGCCGGTCTGCTCCCGCAGGCGCGCCCGGGCGCCCAGGAACAGCTCGCCCGCCTGCCGCGAATGAGGATCCAGGTAGAGCACGGCGTCGAGCGTCTCGAGCGCCTGCTCGGGCGCGTCGAGCGTTCCGAGCTGGAACGCCGCCAGGCGATACCAGGTCTGCGGGTCTCCCGGGAAGCTCAGCACGGCCTTCTCGAGGCTTTCGCGTGCGTCGTCCTCGCGCCCGGCCTTCGTCTCGGCGGCCGCTCGCACCAGCAGTGGGTCGGGCGTGAGCGGGTTGATGTCCCGGGCGTCCTCCGTCTTCGCGATCGCCCGCTCGAACTTACCCTCGTCGGTAAGCGCGAGCGCCTCGTTCGTGGCGCGGTCGGAGGCCTCGGGTTGCCAGATCGCCCAGACGAGCAGGAGGGCTGCGGCGATCGTGGCGAACGCGGCCGGGAGCCGCGGGTTGGTCGGGCGCCAGCTGATCCGCTGGGTGCGGCCGTGCAGGTCGTCGGCCCCGAATGGGCCGCGGCCGGCGACGAAGCCTGCAGCGACGAGGGCCATCACCGCCGGGGCGGGGATGAACCAGGTCCAGTCGAGCAGTGACTGCACCGCGAACGCCAGCGGCACGATCGCAAGCGTCACGAGCGCGATCCGCGATCTGTCCCAGTCGCGACGCGGGAGTGGCGCGTCGCTGCCGGCAGCCCGCATCAACCGCCGCGGGACCAGGCCGGTGGCGCTGAGCGCCGCGACGATCCAGACGAGCATGAGCAGCGTCGTCACGCCGAGGCCGAGCAGCCCGAGGTCGGCCATCGTCTGGGGGATCCAGCCGTGAGCGTGGCGGGTCACCGAGGCGTCGGTGCGGTGGCGCAGCCGGCCGATGGCGAAGGCGCCGGCGCCCACGCCCTCGAGCGGCCGGTCATCGAAGACGTGGAAGGCCTCGCGCCAGTACTTGCCTCGTGAGGACGAGGCCGCGAACACCCGGCCGCCGCCCTCCTCGGGCGATACCTCGGTCTCGCTCGTGAGCTCGTCGATGCGATCGCCGATGCCGCGGTCGCTGAGCGCCACCGAGGTCAGCCCGGCCAGCGGCACGATGCATGCCACGGCCACCGCGGCGATCCCGACTCGCCGCCGGGTGCGGCCGGAGACCCCACGCCGTGCCGACCCCGCCTCGACGAGCGCGCCCACGAGCAGGAGCACCGCCAGCATCAGGAAGACCAGGCCGCCGAACTCGGCCGCCACGCTCTCCTTCGCCGACAGCGGCTGGAGGCTCTTCGTGAACGGATCCTTCGACAGGGCCCATGCGCCCACGGCGGACGCGGCGATGAGCGGGGCCACCAGCACGGGCAGGGCCCGCAGGCGCAGCGGCACGAGCGCGAACCAGGCGATCGCGGCCACCGCCGCCGCCGCCGCGGCGCCGCGCGACTGCGTCAGGAGGATCGCGAGGATCGCCGCACCGAGGATTGGATACGCGCTCACCCGGGCGGTCGGGCTGCCCCCGCGCCGGGTCCCGAGCCACAGCGCCAGCGGCACGAGCATGGCCGCGACGCAGCCGACCGCGTTCCAGTAGTCGAACGGCTGGCCGAGGCGGTTCGACACCTCGTTCTCGGCGAGCGCCGAGGGCCAGATCCGAGACGCGAGCGAGTACGCGATCGGGATGACGGCGCCGATGGTGAGCCCCTCCAGCAGGTGCGGCGCCGCGTGCGGCGCGAGTCGTGTGACGGCCACCGCCGCGGCGAACACACACAGGTAGGCGAACGTGCGGCCCGCCTCGATGTAGGTCAGCTCCGGCGCGATCGACCACAGCACGGAGGCCGCGGTGAGGACCGCGAGCAGGGAGAACAGCAGGATCGTCGTAACGCCCTGAATCGCGCCGCGGCGCCCCCAGACGAATGCCGCCGCTACGAGCCCACCGCTGACGACCACGAGCAGCATCTCCGTGACGGTCGTCCTGGTGAGCTCGGTGCCGCCCTCGGCACCGAAGGCGACGCCCGCGAGGGCGACGCCGAATATCAGCGGGAGCGCCCTAGCCGCGACGGCCGAAGAACGGGACACGCAAAGCCGGAATCTTTGACAGAAGCGGGATCCGCGCGAGTGCCGGCACGCGCTCGCGGAGGGAGCCCACGCCGCTTGCGAGCGCGAGGCCACCGAGCAGGAGCAGCGCCAGGAGGAGCGGGAGCGGCACATCGTTCGCCGCGTCGCCGAGATTGAAGAAACCGCTGCTGTCGGGACGGAGGCTCGTCCCGCCCACGTCCACCGTCGGGGCCGAGCCGCCCTCGGCGGCCGCGGCCAGATCGGCCTGGTCGTCGGCTACGGCGGCGGCCTCCCCCGCGGGGTCGGTGCCGGCGACGCCCGGGCTGCCGAGGCCGCCTCCCCCGGCGGAGGCGCCCTTGATCGCGCTCGCGATCACGTCGCGGCAGTCGGAGTACTCGTCGAGGTCGGCGGGCAGGTTGTCGCGTGCCCGGCGAAGCTCGGCGTTCGAGTAGTTCCTGTCGAGCCTGCCGTCGCGGGCGCAGTCGCTGATCACGGCATCGGCGCTTGCGTACGCAGGCGCCGGCAGCACCAGCAGGGCCAGCGCCGCGAGCAGCACGAGATGTCGGAAAGCTCCCATCGCAGAATGAGGTCGGGGCACGCCGAACGGCCATCGGCGGCGTCCCAACCGATACTTGTGCCTGTTTCGCGTATCCCTAAACGTTTGTGACCCCCGCCGTAAGGCAAAGTTGCGGCGTGCCTCCGAGCGTCACGATCCTAGCCCCCGTGCCGGTCCCCTACCGGGAGCCCCTGTTCCGGGCCCTTGCCGAACGTGGGCGCATCGCGCCACACGTCGTCTATCTCGCCGGTGGGCAGGCGGGGTGGGACCAGCCGCCGGAGTGGTTCTCGTCGGCCGAGGGCTACTCGAGTGAGGTGCTCGAGGCCTGGCAGCGGCGGCGACCGGGGCGCGCGCCGGTGACGTTCGCCCGCGGGCTGGGACGAGCGCTGTCGGCCGCCGAGCCGGATTGCGTCGTGAGCTGGGAGTTCGGCCCCGCGACGCTGCGCGCGCTCGCGTGGGCGCGCAGGCGGGGCGTGCCGGTCGCGATCTTCAGCGAGCTGACGCCGTGGAGCGATTCCGCGCTGTCGCGGCTGCAGCGGCTCACCCACCGCGTGCTCGCTCCGCGCGCCTCCGGCTTCATCGTGGCCTCCTCCCAGGGGGTGGAGCGGCTGCGCGGCCTGGGGGTTGAGGCCGAGCGGATCGAGGTGGCGATTCAGAGCGCCGACCTGGCGCCGCTGCGCGGGACGGCGGAGGGCCCTCCGGAGGGCCCTCCGGAGGGCGGGCCGGTACGGATCCTGGCGGTGGGCCGGCTCGTTCCCGACAAGAACCTGGAGCGGCTGATCGCGGCGTTCGCGCAGGCGGGCTTCGAGCCCGGTGAGGCAGAGCTCGAGCTGCGCGGTACCGGGCCGCTGGAGGCTGCGCTGCGGGCCCATGCCGAGCGGCTGGACGCGCCGGTGCGCTTCCCGGGGCCGGTGACGCCCGCCGAGCTCGCCGGCGTGTACCGCTCGGCTCACGTGCTCGCGCTCGTCAGCACGTACGAGCCGTTCGGCGTGACGCTGCGCGAGGGCGCCGCCGCCGGCCTCCCGCTGCTCGCCTCGCGCCGAGCGGGCGCCACCGGCGACGTGGCCGTGGATGGCGAGAATGCGTTGGTCGTGGCTCCCGAGGACGTCGCGCAGATGGCGGACGCGCTGCGCCGCCTCGTCCGCGAGCGGGAGCTCCGCGAACGCCTCGCAGCGGGGAGCCGCGCGGTCACCGAGCGACACCCGCCCGCCGCGGACGCCGAGGCGTGGGAGCGGGCGATCGCCCGTGCGGTGGAGCGCGGCTAGCTGAGCAGGGCGGGCACGAGCTCGCGCGTGACCGTCTCCTGCACCGACTCGGAGCGGTAGGGGCGCAACAGCCCGGCGGCTCGGTCGCAGTAGCCGGCAACGCGTTCCTCGTCGAATTCGAAGGCTGCTCGGATCGCCGGCGCGAGCGCCGCGCCCGTCACCTCCGACGCGACCAGCGCGGGGTCGAGCAGCCGCGCGAGGCGAAGGCCCTCGTACGGACCGCCGGCGGGCGTCGTGGCGAGCAGCGTGCCGTCGGCGAGCGCCTCCAGCGGCGCCTGCCCCCAGTCCTCCCAGTGCGCGCCGTGGATGAACACGCGCGCCTGCCGGAGGCGGGCCCGGAAATCGGCCGCCGGGATCGTGCCGGCCAGCGTCACATCGTCCGGCTCGGGCAGGCCGGCGCGGCGCAGGTGCGAGCGCGCCCAGTCGGGATCGAGCCCGTAGACCTCGAGGCGGGCTCCTTCCGGCGCGGCCGCAAGCCAGCCGCCCACGACCACGTCGAGACCCTTCGCCTTGGGATCGGACACGTAAGCCACCGCCAGCCGCTCGCGCGCGGTCGCCTCGCCCGGCGCCGACGGGTCGATCGGCGGCGAGACGACGATCGCCGGCGCCGCCCCCTCCGGCAGCGCATCCACCCCCGCCACGCTGAACGGGATGGTCAGGCGCGCCCGGCCGAAGGCGCGGCGCTCGAGGGCGTGGAGGAACGCGTTGCCCGCGCCCGGGCGGTTCAGGCGAGCGGGGGCGTCGAACCTCACGGCGTACGGGACCGGCAGCCGCGGGAGCCGCATGGCGGCGGTGGTGGACGACACGATCAGCGCGTGCGGCTCCAGGCGCTCCACGGCGGTACGCGCCGTGCGCCTGGCCGCCTGCATCTCCACGAGGTCGTTGACCGGATAGCCGCGCCGCAGCCTGTCGGCGGCGCCCCTGCCCACCGAGACAGCCACCGTCTCGGCGCCCGCGCGACGGAGCTGTTCGACAAGCATCCGGTCGGCCACCCGCCACCCGAGCGTCGTGCCGAGCGAGACCAGCAGGATGTCCGGCCTAGCCACTGCCGGCCGCCTCACGAAAGGCGCGCTCGTAGCCGTCGACCATGGCCTCGCCCGTGAAGCGCTCCACCTGGAGGCGCCGCCCGGCGGCGCCCATCGCGTCCGCGCGGGCCGGATCCGCGGCCAGCGCCAGCAGCGCGCGCGTGAGCGCGGCGCCGTCGCCCGGCGGCACGAGGCGCCCCGTCTCGCCGTCGATCACCTGGTCGGGCGTGCCGCCTACGTCGGTCGCCACGACCGGGCGGGACAGGGCCATCGCCTCAAGGATGCTCATCGGCAGGGCCTCGGCCTCGCTCGGCAGGCACATCGCGCCCGCGCCGGCCACCAGCTCGAGCACGTCGCGGCGCGCGCCCAGCAGCGCCACGCCCGAGTCGGCGGCGAGCCGCTCGAGCCGCCCGCGCTCCGGCCCCTCGCCGGCCACATAGCCGCGGATCGACGGGTCGTCCCTCCGGGCCGCCCGCACGGCCTCGATGAACAGGTCGACGCGCTTCTCGGGCCGCAGCCCCGCCACGCAGACGACTGCGAACCCGTCGCGGGTCAGCTCGGGCGAGGGCGTCACCCTCTGGACGTCACGCTCGAACACGCCGTTGGGGACGACCTTGATGCGACCGGCCGGATAGCCCAGGCTCGCGAGCGGAGCGATCTGCCGCGCGGTCACCGCCACCACCTGCTCGACCATGCGGGCCGCGAGCCGGGTGAGGGCACGCTGGTGGGGCCGTGCCCGCACGAGCCGGCCGGCCGGGGTGAGCGGCGTGTGCTCGTTGAGGACGTGCACCGCGCGCGCGCGCCGCGCGATCGCCTCGCCGACGAGCTGCCCGCTCACTCCACGCGTCACGACCACGTCCGGCTCGAACTCGGCCGCGACCCCGAGCGCGCGACGCAGACCGCGGGCATCGGTGCGGCGCCGAAGGCCGAGGCACTCGGCCGGGACGCCGGCCGCGGCAACGTCCTCGAAGAACGGCCCCCTGGAGGCGAGCGCGACGAGCTTCACGTCGATCCCGCGGCCGGCGAGCTCGGTGATCAGCGTCGCCCAGTGGCGCTCGGAGCCGCCGGTGCGCATATCGGGGCAGACGAAGAGGAGCCGCACGTCAGCCCTTCGCCCGTCGGTGCGTGGCGAGCACGTCGCCGGCCCGCGCGCTCGGCAGGTACTCGCGCCCGGCAAGGAAGCTCGCCGCCTCCGACTCCGCCTCGCCTCGCGGGTAGGAGGCGCCGACCACGCCGGTCTCGTGGCGCACCGGCACGGCATCCACGACGCCCAGCCGCCAGCCCCGCCGGCCGGCCGTCGCCGCCCAGTGGAGGTCGAGGCCCCAGCCGTACCGAAGCTCGGGGAACGGCAGCAGCTCGGCAGCGGCCCGCCGGCTGAAGGCGGTGACCGGCCCGATCTCGACGAACCGCGTCTCCCTCACGAGCGAGGCCGGCCGCCGCCGCGTGACCTTCCAGGCCGAATGGCTGCGGAGCGTCTGCGCCGGCTGCGCCAGATCAAGCCGGAACGCCTCACACACGGCCACAAATCGATCAAGAAACGCCCCCGGGAGGCGCACATCGTCGTCGACGACGAACAGCCAGTCCGCGGCGGAGGGTGCTCCCAGCACTCGATTCAGGTTTTCGAACTTTCCCCCCGTCAGGTCATCGGCGACGGTGTGTTCTTCCAGCGACTCGTCACGGGCGCCGGTCGCGCCGAACGCGAGGCGCACGTCGTGCTTCTCCGAGTGCAGGGCGGGGAGGTTGGCCGCCAGTTGGGAGCCGGGGCGGTACACGCCCGTGACGAGGATGTGGCGGGGCGGGGTGTTCTGTGCGAGTCGCGCGGCCGCCCGGCGTGTTCCGGCCAGTGTGTCGATCGCATCGAACGCGAGCTCGCCGGCGATGCGCTTCGCGCGGCGCCAGGGGTCGGTCACGTCGCCGGCGTCGCCGGAGAGGAAGGACGCGCGGTCGGGCGCCGCCGGATCGGACGACGCGTGCGGGCGCTCGGGCGTCATCGGGGGCGCAGCGCCTCCATCAGGCGGCCTGCCGCGTGGGCGCCCATGATCACTCCCTGCGGGCACGCCCGGCGCAGCGTGTGCCAGCCGCATCCCGCCAGGACGCGCAGCTCGTGTCCGACGCCGGGGGCGGTGCCGCGGCGGCGGTCGCTTGAGCGCGCCCCGCGGCCGCGGTGGTACGCGGCTCGCGAAAGCGCCCCCAGTCCGGAGTCGCCGGGGCTGCGGCGGTGGTCCAGCCCCGCGTCCGCCAGGTACACGATCCGGCCTCCGGCCGCGCGCAGCCGCAGCAGCCAATCCTCCTCGTCGCCGTGGCCGCGGTCGAAGGTCTCGTCGAACCCGCCGATACGCTCGAAGGCGGAGCGCCGCACCGCGAAGTTCGCGCCCCAGACGACCTCGGCCTCGACGTCCTCCGGGCCGAGGTCGAGCGCCGTGATCGGCGGGTCCTCGCGGCCGCACGTGCGTGGCGCGTGCCCCTCGAGGCGCGGCCGGATCGGCCCGCCGAACGCCTCGGCGTCCGGGTGCCGCTCCGCGCCTGAGACCACCGCGTCGACCCACCCGGGCGGCACCAGCACGTCGTCGTCCACGAACGCGATCAGATCGGCGCCCGCGGCGCGCACGCCGGCGTTCCGCGCGGCGTTGAGGCCCGGCCGGCCTTCGGGCCGGATCGTCCGCGCGCCGAAGCGCTCGGCGAGCTCCGCGGTCGCGTCGCCTGCTCCGTCGTCGACCACGAGGAGCTCGTACGGGGTGTCCGTGCGCTGGCCGCGCAGCGAGTCGAGCGTGACCTCCAGGTATGCGGCGCGACCGCGCGTGGGGACCACGACGGAGATGCCGGGGGCGTCCATCGGCTGGATAGCGTAGGCGCTGCCGCATGCCCGTCCTCGTAGTCCACAACCGCTATCGCCTCGAGGGAGGCGAGGAACGATCCGTGCAGCTCCAGCTCGACGCGCTGCGCCGGGCCGGCATCTCGCACGCCGTGCTCGAGCGCCGCTCCGCGGAGGTCCCGCGCCCGAAGGCGGCGCTTGCGCTCCTGAACGGCGGCGCCGGCACGGACGACATCCACGCGGCCGTCGGCGAGCTCGGCGCCGACGTCGCGCACGTGCACAACATGCTGCCGCTGCTCGGGCCGAAGGCGCTCCAGGCCGCCCGCGACGCGGGCGCGGCGGTCGTGCTCCAGCTCCACAACCTCCGGCTCTTCTGCGCGATCGGAGTGGCCGCGCGCGACGGCGGGCCCTGCTTTCGCTGTCACCACCGCAACACGCTGCCGGGCCTCCTGCTCAACTGCCGCGACTCGGTTCCGGAAGCGGTCGTGTACGCCGCAGCGCTCGCGCGCCACCAGCCCGCCGTGATGGCCGGCGTGGACCGCTTTGTGGTGCCGAGCCGGTACGCCGCCGGCCAGTCGGCGCTCCTCGGCGTCCCCGCGGACCGCATCGACGTCGTGCCTCACTACCTGCCGAGCGAGGCGTTCGCGAGCGAGAGCCGGGCCGGCGACGGCCGCTACGCCCTGATCGCCGCGCGGCTCTCCCCCGAGAAGGGCGTGGACACGGCCATCGAGGCGGCCGCCCTGGCCGACATACCACTCCGGGTGGCGGGCGAGGGCGACGAGCTGGGGCGGCTCACCGAGTTCGCCGAGGCGACCTCCGCGCCCGTGGAGTTCACCGGCCGGCTGGACCGCGCCGGACTCCAGGCCGAGCTCGCCGGCGCGGCGATGCTGCTCATGCCCTCGCGCTTTCACGAGTTCGCGGGGTACTCGGCGCTCGAGGCGATGGCGGCGGGAGTGCCCGTGATCGCCTCCGATCTCGGTGCGCTGCCCGAGCTGGTGGGCGAGGAGCACTGTGTGCCGGGGAACGACCCGCACGCGCTGGCCGCCCGCATGCGGAGGCTCTGGCGCGACCCCGAGCGGCGCCGCCGGCAGGGCAATGCGCTCATCACCCGGGCACGCGAAGCCCACTCAGAGGAGCGCTACGTGGCCGGGCTCGAGGACGTGTACGCCCGCGCGGGCCTGGCCTAGCCGGCCTGCTTCTGCGGGACGCCGCGCTCGAGCAGGTCGAGGTCGGCCTCGACCATGCGCTCGATCATCTGCTCGAAGCTGGTGCGCGGCGCCCAGCCGAGTAGCTCGCGCGCCTTGCTGGGGTCCCCGACGAGGTGCTCGACCTCGGCGGGGCGGATGAAGCGCTCGTCGATGCGGACGTGGTCCCGCGGGTTCAGGCCGACGTGGGCGAAGGCGATCTCGACGAGCGTGCGGACGCTGTTCACCTCGCCGGTCGCGATCACGAAGTCGTCGGGCTCGTCGTGCTGCAGCATCAGCCACATCGCCTCGACGTAGTCCTTCGCGTAGCCCCAGTCGCGTTCCGCGTCGAGGTTCCCGAGCGCCAGCTCCTGCTGCAGCCCGAGCTTGATCGCCGCCGCCCCATGGGTGACCTTGCGCGTGACGAACTCGAGGCCGCGGCGCTCGGACTCGTGGTTGAACAGGATCCCGGACGCCGCGAAGAGGCCATAGCTCTCGCGGTAGTTGACCGTGATGAAGTGGCCGTAGCACTTCGCCACCCCGTAGGGAGAGCGTGGGTAGAAAGGCGTCGACTCGGTCTGGGGCACCTCGCGCACCTGCCCGAACATCTCCGAGGAGGACGCCTGGTAGAAGCGCGCCTCCGGCACCACCTCGCGCATCGCCTCCAGTATCCGGGTCACGCCCACCGCCGTGAACTCGGCGGTCAGCACGGGCTGCGACCACGACGCCGCCACGAACGACATCGCCGCGAGGTTGTAGATCTCCTCCGGTTCGCAGTCCCGCAGGACATCCACGAGCGAGCGCTGGTCGAGCAGGTCGCCGGTGTGAAGCACGAGCTCGTCGCGGAACCCCTCGAGCCGCTGGAACGTCTCGGTCGACGACCGGCGCACCATGCCGTGCACCTCGTACCCCTTGTCGAGCAGGAACTCCGCCAGGTAGGAGCCGTCCTGGCCGGTGATGCCGGTGATGAGCGCGCGGCGCGCCATCAGCGCGCGACCTCCTGCTGCTCGCGCAGCCAGCGCACGGTGTCGGCGATCCCCGTGTCGATGTCGATCCGTGCCCGCCAGCCGAGCAGCCGCTCGGCCTTCTC
>DASSVP010000001.1:0-4819 GCA_035705985.1 Thermoleophilaceae bacterium | reverse complement strand
CCAGAGCGAGTGGATCACGCCGATCGCGCCGTAGCAGTCCTTCACCGAGTCGACGATCACGCGCATGGCCGTGAGGTCGTAGATCTCGTTGAACTCGCGGCCCTTCTTCGTCATCTTCGAGTAGATCGAGTAGAAGTGCTTCGCGCGGCCTGAGATCTGCGCCTCGATCCCGACCGCCTTCAGCTCCTTCGCCAGGTACGCGCCCGCGCGGTCCACGTACGCGTCGCGCTCCTCGCGCTGCTGGGAGACCATCTGCCGGATCTCGTTGTACTTACGCGGGTGGAGCGTGTTGAAGGCGAGGTCCTCGAGCTCCCACTTGATCGCGTGGATGCCGAGGCGGTGCGCCAGCGGCGCGAAGATCTCGAGCGTCTCGCGGGCCTTCTCGTGCTGCTTCGCCTTCGGCATCGAGCCGATCGTCCGCATGTTGTGCAGGCGGTCGGCGAGCTTGATCAGGATGACCCGAATGTCGCGGGCCATCGCGACCATCATCTTCCGGTAGTTCTCCGCCTGGCGGTCGTCCCGGCTCTGGAACGTGACGCCGGACAGCTTCGTCATGCCGTCCACGAGCTGGGCGACCTCCTCGCCGAACTCGCTCTCGACCTCGTCGAGCGACGCGCTCGTGTCCTCGACCGTGTCGTGCAGCAGCGCCGCGCACAGCGTCGCCGTGTCGAGCCGCATGCCGGCGCAGATCTTCGCCACGCCCACCGGGTGGACGATGAAGTCCTCGCCGCTCGCCCTGCGCTGGTCCGCGTGGCGCTCGCAGGAGAAGACGAAGGCGCGCTCCACGGGGTCCCGGTCGATCTCCTCGGCCGACTCGCCCGCGTGCTCCTCCACGACCGCGAACAGGTCCCCGAGCAGGACGCGCTGGTCATCCGTCAGCTTGGTCGACGGCCCGGCGGGCGCGTGGCCCTCGTGGACGTCCACGGGGCGGTGGCGGAAGTCCGTCTTCGGCCCGGCCTTCTTGGCGCCGTTCGAGCGCCTCGCGGGCGCCTTCTTCTTGGTGGCCGTGCCGCTCGCCTTCTTCGCCGCCGTCCGGGACGACGCGGCCGCAGGCTTCGCCGCGGGCTTCTTCGCCCGCTCCTTCGTGGGGCTCTTTCCGTCGCCGCGCGGAAGCTTCGGCATGGCTTCGAGTTTAGAGCGGCGCCCAGCCGGTAGCTTGCGTTGCCATGAACGTCACAGGAGTCGACTTCATCACCGTTCCGACCCAGGACTACGAGAAGGCCGAGCGCTTCTACGGCGACGTGCTGGGCCTCGAGCGGTCCAAGCAGTGGGGCAGCATGCCGGCGCGGGAGTTCGAGACCGGGAGCCTGACGATCGCCGTGATGCAGTCGGACGCGTTCGGCCAGCAGTTCGCGCCGCACTCGCACCCGATCGCCCTGCACGTGGATGACGTGGAGGCGGCGCGCTCAGAGCTGGAATCCCAGGGCGTGGAGTTCGTCGCGGACACCATCGACAGCGGTGTCTGCCACATGGCGATCTTCTCGGACCCGGACGGCAACCGGCTGATGCTGCACCACCGCTACGCACCGGCGGGCGCAACGCCGGCGAGCGGCTAGGCCGCAACGGCCACGCGCGCCACTAGCCGTTCACGCGATATCTCAGGCTGACCTGCTGGCCCGGGTTCTCCAGGGTCGCCCGCTCCAGGTCGACCCTCGGGGCCCCGCCGCCGCCGTACAGCCGGATTCCGTCGCCGAGCAGGACCGGCGTGACGTGCACAACGATCTCGTCCAGGAGGCCGGCCTCGATCGCCTGGCGCGCGATCGACGCGCCGAACAGCTCCAGGTGCTTCTCGCCGGCAGCCTCCGCCGCCGTGGCGTGGGCGCCCTCGAAGTCGTCGATGAGGAAGGTGATGCCCGCGTCCTCGTTGCGCTCCGGCGGGTCGTGCGTGAGCACGAAGACCGGTCCCTCCCACCTCCCGCCGTAGATGCCGGCACGCCCGTCGTAGCGCTCGGTGGCGACGTCGTACCAGCGACGCCCCGCGAGGATCGCGCCCGTGCCCTCCATGACGGCGTCCGCGAGGTCGCTCGGCTCGCCGAGCTCGAACGCCCACTCCATCGCGTCGTCCGGCCCGGCGATGAAGCCGTCGAGCGACATGGTGGTGTGCCAGACGGTGACGCTCACCGGTCTGGCCGCTCTTCGACGAGCAGCAGGGTGTTTCCGTCCTGGTCGCGGAACCAGACCATCGGCGGCACAGGGTCGCCCATGTGGCTGACCTCCTGGTCCACGTCGACGCCCTCCGCGCGAAGCGCTGCGTGCGCCTCCTCGATGTCGCCGGTGGTGAGGATGACGTTCGTGTCGATGCCAACCGGGCCGCCCGGTCGCGGCGGAACGATCGCGAGCGTCGTGCCGCCGCCCGGTGGAGCGACCTCGACCCACCGGTACGAGCCGTCCGCGTACGCGACGTCGGCGGTGACCGAGAAACCGAGCTTCGCCACGTAGAACTCGATCGCCGTGTCCTGGTCCGTGACCGGTACAGCGACCCGGCCTACCGCGTTGATGAACGTGCTGCTGCCCGTCTCGCTCATTCGATCCTCCTTGGCGTCGGGTACGCCAACTTAGACCTGTGGCGGCCGCGAAACTAACCGGTCGCTGTGGTCAGGCCGTCGTGGCCGCCGGCAGAGCGGCCGGGAGCTCGGGCGCGAGCGCCCGCTCCGCCGCGGCCAGCTCGTCGCGCGAGGCGCGGAAGGTCGCCGACAGCTCGAGGTCGCTCCGCACGCCGTCGGCAACTCGGCACGCGGGTGCATCGAGGTCGAGTTCGACGAGGCTGAGCTCGACGAGGACGGTCAGCAGGCGGGCGCATGTCCGGGCGTCGCGCGGGTAGCGGCCGGCGCCGCACAGCGCTGCCTGGAGCTCGTCGGGGGAGGCGCCCTGCGGCAGCTCACGTAGCGCCAGGAAGACGTCCGTGAGCTGGGGCCGGAGGTCGAACGCCGCTCGATAGGCGTTTATCGCGAAGTCCGCCTCGGCCGGGCCCCAGGCGAGGTGCGCGCGGGGCGCCGCGCCGAGCAGCGGATCGGCCACCCCGCCCGGCGGCGGATCGAGCGACACGAGATGCCCGAACCCTTTCGCCAACCGCGGATCGGCCGCAAGCGCGCCCCAGGAGACGACCGCCATCGGCCCGATCGACAGGCCCGCGACGACGGCCTCGAGGCCGGCACGCCTCCGTGGCAGGTCGGCCACCGCGACCAGTACCGACTCACCGCTCGAGAACAGGTCGCCCGCCACTCCCGCGAAGCCCTCGCAGCGGCGGTCCTCGACGACGAAATCACCCGGTGGCGCAGGTTGTTCATGACTGTCGTGAAGATCCTGCGCCACCGAGGCGAGCTGGGCGCGGAGCGCGCTCCAGAACCCGCCTTCCGCGCCGAGCGCGCGGATCTCGCCCGGCGCGGTCGGGCAGAGCGCCCGCAACAGCACGCGCGGCTCCGTAATCCCGTTCCAGGTGTTCTTCTCGAGTCTCAGTGCGATGTCGTGCGGCTGCTCCGAGGCGGGCGCGAGCTCGCTCGGCCTGGAGCGGAAGGCCACTCCGCGTGACTTCTTGCCTCCCGCCGTAACGAGAGTGAAACGGGAGTGCTCCTTCTCCTCTCCCATCGCCGTGACCCTCTCGAAGCGGGCGGCGGGCACGAGCAGGGTCGGCTGTGCGTTCCCCATGCCGAACGGCCGCAGCAGCTCGAGTTCCTCGGCGAGCTCGAGGCCGAGGTCGCCGCCGGGCACGACGGCATCCACGCGCTCTACCGGAATCAGATCGTCTGGGGCGAGCTGCGCCGCGGCGTGGGCGGCGAGCGCGCGGCGGAACGGCTCGATCGACTCGGCGTCGAGCTCCACACCGGCGGCCATGCGGTGGCCGCCGAAGCGCGTCAGATGCTCGGAGCACGCGGCAAGCCCCGCGTGGAGGTCGTACGCGGAGATGCTGCGCCCGGAGCCTCGCCCGGAAAGCCCGCCGGCCGAGCGAGCTGCGGGGGGCGGCGCGTCGAGCGCGATCACCACGCAGGGACGGCGCCAGCGCTCCACGAGGCGCGAGGCCACGATCCCCACCACGCCCGGGTGCCAGCCCTCGCCGGCCACCACGATCGCGGCCTGGTGGGCCTGTGCTGCCGCCGCTGCCTCCGCGGCGAACAGGATCCGCGTCTCCGCCTCCTGGCGGTCGCGGTTCAGGAAGTCGAGCTCGCGGGCCACCTCGCTCGCGCGGGCGTCGTCATCCGTGAGCAGCAGCTCCAGGGCGGCGTCGGCGCGCTGCATGCGCCCGGCGGCATTGATGCGCGGTCCCAGCCGGAAGCCGAGCGAGTGCTCCGACACCTCTCCGGGCGGGACGCCGGCGACGTCCATCAGCGCCCTCAGCCCGGGCTTCCGGGTCCGGCTCAGCGCCACGACCCCGTCGCGCACTATCCGGCGGTTCTCGCCCCGCAGCGGGACGAGGTCGCAGACGGTGGCGAGCGCGGCGAGGTCGATGTCCTCCGCGGCCTCGGCCGCATCGCGCCCGGCGGCCGCGTACAGGGCCTCGCTGAGCTTCAGCACGACTCCAGAGGCGCACAGCTCCGGGCAGCCGTATTCGCCCAGGGCGGGATGCACGACCGTGCACCCGGGCAGCGCCTCGCCCGGCCGGTGGTGGTCGGTGATCACGACGTCGAGGCCTGCGGCGCGCGCGGCCACGACCTGTTCCACGGCGGTGATACCGCAGTCAACCGTCACGAGCAGCCCCACCCCGCGAGCCGCCAGGCGCTCGACCGCGCCGGCGGACAGGCCGTAGCCCTCGTCGAAGCGGCTCGGAAGCTCCCAGACAGGATCCGCGCCCAGCGCCCGCAGCGTGCGAAGGAGCATCGCCGTC